>JAGXHE010000182.1 GCA_024636445.1 Sulfitobacter sp. | reverse complement strand
TGATCTGGCGACCATCGCGGGACGGGTCGCAGGCGGTGGGATCAACCCCGAGCCACGCTCGGGTCAGCAGGAAAAGCTGGAGAATATCGTCAACCGGTACGTTTGAGACCTGAAAAAGGCCGACGCAGCGAAGCGTCGGCCTGCGCGAACCTGCGCGCTAAAACGCCTTGAACGTCATCGTCGTCAGCGACCGCTCGATGCCGTCGATGTCCAGCAGGTGATCGTTGATGTACTTGCCCACGTCTTCGCCCTCGGGGATATAGGCCTTCATCATCAGCTCGTAGTGGCCACTGGTCGAATAAAGCTCTGAGTGGATTTCGCGCAGCGCAATTTCCTTGGCCACCTTGTAGGTCGTTCCCGGCTTGCACTGGATCTGGATGAAAACGCATGTGGACATGGGGCCTCCGGGGGCGATTGCTATGGTGGTATTGCTGGCACAAATACACCGGGCTGCGCAATCCCTGCCTGCCGCGCTCTTGGCCTGCGCGGATCGTGCGCCTATAAGGGCGGCGCAGTCATGTGAGGCACCCCGATGCGCAGCGCTACCATCACCCGTCAGACGGCGGAAACCGACATTTCGGTCACCATCAACCTCGATGGCACCGGCACCTATGACAACGACACCGGCATCGGGTTCTTCGACCACATGCTGGACCAGTTGGCACGCCATTCGCTGATCGACATGAAGATCAGCGCCAAGGGCGATCTGCACATCGACGACCACCACACCGTCGAGGATACCGGCATCGCACTGGGTCAGGCGCTGGCGCAGGCGCTTGGCGACAAGCGCGGCATCGTGCGCTACGGCAGTTGCCTGTTGCCGATGGACGACGCGCTGGTGCGCACGGCGCTGGACCTGTCGGCGCGGCCCTATCTGGTGTGGAACGTCACGGTGCCCACCTCGCAGATCGGCAGTTTCGACACCGAGCTGGTGCGCGAGTTCTTTACCGCATTTGCCACCCAAGGCGGCATTACCCTGCATGTCGACATGCTGCACGGCATCAACAGCCACCACATCGTCGAAGCGACGTTCAAATCTGTCGCCCGCGCCTTGCGCCTCGCGGTCGAGACCGATCCGCGCAAGGCCGATGATATTCCCTCGACCAAAGGTGCGCTTTAACGTGCTGACAACGATTATCGATTACGACAGCGGCAACCTGCACTCGGCCCACAAGGCGTTCGAGCGGATGGCGGCAGAAACCGGCGGCGGCACCGTCTGCGTGACATCCGACGCCGATGTGGTGGCCAAGGCCGACCGCATCGTGCTGCCCGGTGACGGCGCATTTCCCGCCTGTTGGGAGGCGCTGAGCGGCCATTCGGGCCTGCTGGCCGCGCTGCGCGAAGCGGTCGAGGTCAAGGCGCGTCCGTTTCTGGGCATTTGCGTCGGCATGCAGCTTATGGCCAGTCTGGGGCGTGAATACCGCGCGACGCCGGGGCTGGACTGGATTGGTGGCGAAGTGGTGCCGATCGTTCCGAACGATGCGGCGCTGAAGGTGCCGCACATGGGCTGGAACGATCTGGTTCTGGACGCGCCGCATCCGGTGTTCGACGGCATCGAAACGGGTGATCACGCCTATTTCGTGCATTCCTATCATTTCGAGGTCACTGACCCGGCACAGCGTCTTGCGCATGTGGACTATGGCGGCGATGTCACGGCGGTGATCGGCACCGGCACGATGCTGGGGATGCAGTTCCATCCCGAGAAAAGCCAGCGCGCAGGCCTGCAGATGATCGCGAACTTCCTGAACTGGAAGCCTTAGGCGCGGCTGAACAAGACTTGACTAGGACCTCAGTCGATCCGAAGCCAGGTCTGGCTTTGGCACACAGGCCCTGCGCAACCGCCGACTTTCATCGTGTCACCGTCAAGCTCGATTGTCCCGTCGACTTCAATATCGAGGGCAGGCACATAGGCCCGACCTGCGTACTGATCGCCATTCGGAACCATGTTCCAGAACAGGCGCTTGCCGACGTTGGGATGGTCGATCTGATTGCCTTGGGGATCGAACACGCGGGTCATCGTGCCGCAAACGCCCGCGCCGCACGGCTCGGCCACCACATGGGCTGTCTGCCCCCTCTTGTCGGGTTCGGTTTGCCAGGTGCCAACCGGCGACGCATGTCCAAGCGACGTCCACAGAGCCAAAACCAAGGCTCCGCTCAGCAACGTCTGGCCGATACGCTGGAACGCGTCGGAATAGGTGTTTGAAATAACAAGCATCAATACAACTCCTTTTGGAGATACCGACCTGAACCGCGAGGGCCCGAATCGGGCCAAGCTTTCAGAGCTTGCTAAACGATATAGAGCTATCGCCTTCACAATCAAAACGTCTCCCGCACAACGGGTACGCGCTGCGGCCCCATGTGCGGATTGCCGCCGGAGGCATCGCGCCGCATAAAAATCCGGCCACGCGAGGGGGCCGGATCTGGTAGAGTGATAAATCTGGCTGCGCCTAGTCCACGCGGCTCCACGTCTGTTTCTTGCAGATCGGGCCAAAGCAGCCTGACACATTCAGCGTATCGCCCGAAAGCTCCATCTTCGATTTGAACTCCCTGTCTTTGGAGGGCTGCCAAATCGTACCACCGCTGTACGCGCCACCACCGTCAGCTTTCATGTTGCTAACCAGATTTCTACCGATAATCGACGATTGAATTTCGCCGCTTCCGTCAAAGGTTCTCGTAACACTCCCGCACAGCGCCGCACCACACGGCTCGAATTTGACATAGGCATATGCGCCATCGTCCACTTGCGTCTGCCACGTGCCCAGCACCGGTTCGGCCAGCACCGACCCTGCCATGGCTACACCCATCGCAGCTGCAATAATAAAGCGTTTCATCCGGGTCTCCTCCCTGTTTGCCGCTTCACCCTGATACAGGGCCGCGGCATCTGGCAAGGTTGTCGTAGGGTCGCGTTGCAAATCCGGCGGACCCGTGCCAAAGCGTTCCGAAACAAAAAGGTGCGCCCGATGATCCTATATCCCGCCATTGATCTCAAAGACGGTCAAGCCGTGCGTCTGGTACACGGCGACATGGCTCAATCGACCGTGTTCAACGACGATCCCGCAGCCCAGGCGCGTGCCTTTGTCGATGCGGGATGCACATGGCTGCATCTGGTCGATCTGAACGGTGCCTTTGCCGGGCAGCCGGTCAACGCGGCCCCCGTCGAGGCGATCCTCAAGGCCTGTCCCGTCCCCGCCCAGCTGGGCGGCGGTATCCGCGACATGGCCACCATCGAAAGCTGGCTGGACAAAGGCCTTGCCCGCGTCATTCTGGGCACGGTGGCGGTGGAAAACCCCGATCTGGTGCGCGAAGCAGCGCGTGCCTTTCCGGGCAAGGTCGCCGTGGGCATCGACGCGCGCAATGGCCGCGTGGCGACCAAGGGCTGGGCCGAAGAGACCGACGTGATGGTCACCGACCTTGCGAAATCGTTCGAGGACGCAGGCGTGGCCGCGATCATCTACACCGACATCATGCGCGACGGTGCGATGGGCGGGCCCAACGTGGACGCCACCGCCGACCTGGCCCGCGCCGTGTCGATTCCGGTGATCGCCTCGGGCGGCGTGTCGTCGCTGGACGATCTGCGCGCGCTCAAGGCCACGGGCGTCATCTCGGGCGCCATCTCGGGCCGCGCGCTCTATGACGGTGCGATTGATCTGGCGCAGGCGCTCAAGGTTCTGGCGCGCGACTAGGCGGGCTTGCGTTTGCCCAAAGGGGGCTGCGCGGGCTTGCCCCAACCCCCACACACGCCTATAGCAACCCCATGCTTAAAACCCGCATTATCCCCTGTCTTGATGTCGCCGATGGCCGCGTGGTCAAGGGCGTGAATTTCGTCGATCTGGTGGACGCAGGCGATCCGGTGGATGCCGCGCGCGCCTATGATGCCGCGGGTGCCGACGAGCTGTGCTTTCTCGATATCCACGCCACCCACGAGAATCGCGGCACCATGTTCGACGTGGTCCGCCGCACCGCCGAGGCCTGCTATATCCCGCTCACGGTAGGCGGCGGCGTGCGCACCTCGGAAGATGTGCGCGATCTGCTGCTGGCAGGCGCGGACAAGGTCAGCTTCAATTCCGCCGCCGTGGCCGACCCCGACGTGCTGGCCCGCGCCGCAGACCGTTTCGGCAGCCAGTGCATCGTCTGCGCCATCGACGTCAAGACCGTGGCGCCCGGCCGCTGGGAAATCTTCACCCACGGCGGGCGCAAACCCACGGGCATCGACGCGGTGGAATTTGCGATGACAGCCGCCGCCAAGGGCGCCGGTGAGATCTTGCTGACCTCGATGGACCGCGACGGCACCAAGCAGGGCTTCAACCTGCCACTGACCCGCGCCATCGCCGATGCGGTGTCGGTGCCCGTCATCGCATCGGGCGGTGTAGGCAACCTGGACCACCTGGTCGACGGCGTGCGCGAAGGCCACGCTTCGGCGGTGCTGGCCGCGTCGATCTTCCACTTCGGCACGTATACCATTGCCGAGGCAAAGGCGCATATGGCCGCCGCAGGCCTGAACATGAGACTGACATGACCCTGAACGATCTTTACGCCACGATTCTCGCCCGCAAATCCGCCGATCCCGCGAGCAGCTGGACCGCCCAGCTTTTGGCCAAGGGCCCGGAGAAATGCGCCGAAAAATTCGGAGAAGAGGCCATCGAGGCCATCATCGAAGCCGTCCGCGACGACAAGGCGGCGCTGACCTCCGAGGCCGCAGACGTGATCTATCACCTGCTGGTCATGCTCGCCTCCCGCGACGTGTCGTTCGACGACGTGCTGGCGGAACTTGGCCGCCGACAATCCCAATCGGGCATCGCGGAAAAAGCCGCACGCTAGGCTTTCTTTTGGCTCAAAATATCCCGGGGAGGAGCGCCAGCGACGGGGCAGAGCCCCAGAAACATCACAGCTTCGAACTGATGATCCCCGTGGCGAACCCACCCATCCGCAATTCACCGAACAGCCGCTGGTATTCGATCTTGGGGCACCGGTTCTGGATCACCGTGATCCCCCGCGCTTCGGCCTTGGCGGCCGCTTCGGCGTGCTGGACCCCGATCTGCATCCAGACGGTGCGCAGGCCGGCAAAGACCTCGAGCGCCTCATCGACGATCTCGGGCACCGCTTCGGGCTTGCGAAAAATATCGACCATATCCACCGGCGCGTCGATATCCGACAGGTTGGCCACGATACGCTGGCCGAACAGCATCTGACCTTCGGCACCGGGATTTACCCCGATCACGCGGTATCCGCGCAACGACAGGTAGCGCGCGACATAGTGGCTGGGCCGCACCGGATTGGTCGACACGCCCACCACCGCGATCACTTTGGTGCGCTTCAACACGTCTTTCAGCAGATTATCAGAATAATGCATGACCACTCCCCGTTCGCTGCCTTCTACACCTGTTCGCGGGATAAAAAAAGCGCCCCAGAGGCCTGGGGGGCCCGGGGCGCAAGGTATGGAACGAGGGACAGTGCTTGGGCATCAGGAGTTCCAGACCTGCTGCCTGAACTCACAGAATAATATCATTTTTCGAGTTATGAAGACCCTCTCGCAATAGTGTGAACGAAACCTGAAAATTTGCCCGAAATTCGCCGAAAAAGCTGTTTGGACACCGCCTAGTCCAGAATATCCTCGACCAGATCAAACACCTCTTCGATCAGATATTTGAATCTGAAGGATTTCTTGCGTTTGATTTTACGCGGCTTTTCCGGATGCGAAACCCTTTGCTTCACCACAGTTCTCGGCCTTGCCGGACTGCTCTCACCTCTGTGATGATCCGTGCGCAGCATCTTGAGGTTGTGCAGCGGTGCCCCGCATTGCGCGCAGGTCAGCTCGTGCCGCGTGCGGTCGAGGACCAGTGCGGCACGTGTCCCGCAATAGCAGCAGGTCGCGATCTTGGTCGGATACCCCATGAAATGCCCCTACCCTGACTGCCCGCCCTCAACCGCGTGGCTTCGTGGCATATAAGGCCAGTGCAGCCGCGTTCGAGACGTTGAGCGAGCCAAAACCGCCGGTTGCGTCAATACGTACCAGCGCGTCGCAGGTCTCCTTGGTCTTTTCGCGCAGTCCGGGGCCCTCGGCCCCCAGAACCAGCGCCACAGGCTCGCTTGTGCGCCCGGCGACGGCGGCTTCGATGGTCTGTTCGGCGTCGCCGTCCAGCCCCAGCACCAGATAGCCCATGCCTTGCAGTTCGGTGATCGCATCGGCCAGATTGCGCACGCGCAGATAGGGCTGGCGTTCCAGCGCGCCGCTGGCAGTCTTGGCCAGCGCACCGGTTTCGGGTGCGGAATGGTGGCGCGTTCCGATCACGGCGGATGCGCCCAGCACCTCGGCAGAGCGCAGGATCGCGCCGACGTTGTGCGGGTCGGTCACCCGGTCCAGAAGAATCACCCGCGGCACTTCGGCACCGATCGCAACATCGGCCAGCCTGCCCCATTCCAGCGGCTTGACCTCCATCGCGGCGCCCTGGTGCACCGACCCCGGATCAAGCGGCGCCTTGAAGTTTCGCGGATCGACGATTTCAGGTTCGATCCCGGCTTCGGCAATTGCTTCGGCCAGTTTGTTGTGGGCGTTCAGTGTCACGATCAGCTGCAGTTTTTCCCGCTTGGGGTTCAACAGCGCATCGCGCACCGCATGTAGACCAAAGAGCCAGACGGTGGTGGCCGCCTCGACCTTCTTGGCCTGTTCCTTGGCCACGACCCACTTGGGTTTTTTCACTTTATTCATCGCCGAACCTCGTCTTTAGATGCGCACCGCACGAAGACAATGTCACCGTCCGAGCCTGAACCTGAGCAAAAGGCCAAATTCTGCCTTGACGCCCTTTGGGACCGCTTGTAATCACGCCCCCACGCCCAGCGCAATGCGCATGGGCCAAGTGGGCGACAGGCCGCAAGGTGTGGCAGGGGACTGTAACTCCCTCGCGGAGACGCACGCCTGGTTCGATTCCAGGGTCGCCCACCACTTTTCTTATATAATTCAAGCCACGAGCGCACCCGCAGGGTCGCGCGTGGCGTTCAGCCGTAGCCGACCCAGGCCCATACCATTGCCAGATAGGTCAGCTGGTGCAGCGCCTGATCGACGCCCATGGCGCGCCAGTAGCCGGCGTCTGTGGGGGTGTCGCCGGTCCGGTCGGACCAGCGCCCCTTGGCCCAGTCGATGTGGTAGTGCGCGACCCACTCGGCAAATATGATCGCCAGCACCAGCGGGACCGGGGCCCCAACGATCAAAAACGCCAGCGCCGAGCCCAGCGCATGAAGGCCTGCGTGCTGCGCGCGTCCCATGTGCACATAGCGGCCCCGGTCACACAGCATCCGGGATGTCTGCCAGAAGTAATCGGCAAACATGTGCTTGATCTGAAGCAGAAAAAGCAGGATCAGCAAGGTGGTCGCGGTGGCGGTCAAAGGGCCGTCTTCTCCTGTGGACTTCTTCTGTGGATGTAGAAAGCCTAGAGCGTTGTTTGCGCTTCGTCCATCGCTCACGCGCGCAAAGATCGTAATCGTCGCAGCCCTTACGCAATAGGCATTGCCGGACGCGCGCACGCCTTGCTAGGTTGATGCCAGTACCGCGCAGGCCCACGGCGGGCCCCGCGCCCATGACCACGTCTGGACAGCCCGATAGAACGCAGCATCTTCAGCTTTATCTTCAAGCATTCCAAGCGTGATCAATTTATTCTGCTGCTGGTCACGCTGACGCTGTTTCCGATGCTTTATCTGACGCTGGAACTGCCCAAGCGGATCATCAACGACGCCATCGCAGCGCCTTCGGACACCGTTGAGTTCTATGGTGCGACCTTTTCGCAGATCCATTTCCTGCTGATCCTGTGCGGGCTGTTCTTGCTGGCGGTGATCCTGCACGGGCTGCTCAAGATGCGCATCAACACGATGAAGGGCGTTCTGGCCGAACGGTTGTTGCGGCGCTATCGCTATGGGCTGATTTCGCGTATACTGCGGTTTCCGCAGCCTTATTTCGAGCGGACCTCGCAGGGCGAGCTGGTCAGCATGGTCACATCCGAAAGCGAACCGATGGGCGGGCTGATGGGCGACGCGATGGCGCAGCCGGTGTTGCAGGCGGGTCAGATGCTGACGATCCTGGGCTTTCTGTTCGCCCAGTCCGTGACCTTTGGACTTGCCGCCTGTGCGCTGATCCCATTGCAGGCTTGGCTGATCCCCAAGTTGCAAAAGCAGATCAACCTGCTGAACAAGAAACGCGTGGTGCAAGTGCGCGCGCTGGCCGCCGAGATCGGAGAGAGTGCATCGGGGGCGGCTACCTTGCGCGTCAACGGCGGCTGGCGGTTTCGGATGGCGATGATCACCGACCGGCTGGGGCGGCTCTACGAGATCCGCTTCGACATCTACCAGAAGAAATTCTTCATGAAGTTTCTCAATAACTTCATCACCCAGCTGACGCCGTTCTTCTTCTTCTCGATCGGTGGCTATCTGGTCATCCAAGGTCAGGTCAGCCTTGGGGCGCTGGTGGCCGCCCTGGCGGCCTACAAAGACCTGTCGAGCCCGTGGAAAGAGCTGCTGGACTATTACAACCAGTCGCAGGACATGCAGCTGCGCTGGGAAACCATCGCCGAGCGGTTCGCGCCGACAGGCATGATCGACGAGGATAAGTTCTACGGCCAGCCCGACAGCCTGCCGCATCTGGACGGCGATGTGGTGCTGGACGGGGTGACCGTGCGTGACGGTGATGGCAATGCGGTGCTCGAGGATATCACCGCCACCCTGCCCGCGGGCCGCAGTATTGCCATCACGGCGCCCAGCGACGAGGACCGCCGCGCGCTGGCGCAGGTATTGACCCGCGAGACGATGCCGACCAGCGGGCGGGTGCGTCTGGGTGACCATGCGTTGAACGATCTGCATCAGGGCGTGATCGCGGCCCGCATCGGCCATGCCACGTCGCGTCCGGTGATGTTTCAGGGCAGCTTTGGCGACAACATCATGATGGCGCTGAAACATCAGCCCCACGGCGATGGCAGCGATGCCGATTTCGCGGCCGAAGCCCTGCGTGCAGGCAACAGTGCCGACATGCTGGATGCGCCCTGGATGGACCTTGCGCGGTCGGGCACGCAGGACGACGACGCGCTGCTGGACTGGTGGCTGGCGCTGGTCGACGGCATGGGCAGCAGCGCCGCCCTGTTCCGGCGCGCGACCGAGCAACGCATCGACGCGACCGGCCAGCCGGAACTGGCGCAGCGTCTGGTGGACCTGCGCGGCGACGTGGCTGCAGCGCTGGAAGAGGCCGATCTGATCCGCTACGCCGATATTTTCCGCGAGGATGCCTATAACGCCGCCCTGCCCGTCGCCGAAAACCTGTTGTTCGCGACGGCTCGCCAGCCGGTGACGCCAGAATTCATCGCAGGCCAGCCTGAATTTCTAAAACTGCTGGCCAAGCTGGGGCTGGACCGCGATCTGCTGGCGCTGACCCGTGACGTGATCGACCTGTTGCGCCAGATCTTTGGCATCGACGGCACCGATCACCCGCTGTTTCGCAAGCTCACGCTCGAAGCCGAGACCTACGAGGCCGCCGTCGCCATCCTGTCGCGGCAGCGCGAGGGCACCGCGCTTACAACCGAAGACACCGCGCTGCTGCTGACGGTGCCGTTCCAGATCACCTCTGACCAGATTGGCGCGGGTTTTCCCGACGAGATCAAGGCGCGCGTGCTGGACATGCGCGGACTGCACGCCGAGGCGTTGCAGGCCAGCCTGGGGGCGGCTTTTGCCCCGATCCGCGTGGGCAAGATCGTGGCCGGTCTGACCGTGCTGGAAAACGCGCTGTTCGGTAAGATCCCGAACGGGGCCGGGTCCAAGGGCGACGAGGTGCGCGCCAAGGTGGCGCAGGTCATGCAGCTGAGCGGAATGGGCCGCGAGGTGATGCGGCTGATCCTGGATGTGCCGATTGCATTGGGGGGCGCCAATCTGCCCGCGTTCTACGCCGAACCTGCCGCCGTCAGCCGTGCGGCGATCAAACGGCCCGATATCCTGATCCTCGAAGACGTTCTGGCCAGTTTCGATGCCGCGACGCAGGACGCGATGTTTGCCAACCTGCGCGTGTTGCTGCCCGAAACCACGCTGATTTTTATTGCCGCCAGTTTTGAACACCCAGATGCCTTCGACATGCAGCTGGAACTGCTGGACGGTCGGATCGTCGGCGGTGCGGGCCCGCAATCGGCCAAGGACGACAGTGCCACCAGCGCCGATCTGGCGCGCAAGGTGCAGGCGCTGGGGTCGACCGATCTGTTTTCGGGCGTATCGCGCAAACAGTTGCGGCTGCTGGCTTTCGGGGCGCGCTGGTATCGCTGCCCGGCTGGCGAATACGTCTTTCACAAGAACGATCCGCCTGCGGATGGAGCCTATATGATCCTCGAGGGTCAGGCGGATCTGTGGCTGCCCCATGCGGACAAGGCGGCGCAGTTGATCACCACGGTGGGCGCAGGCGCGCTGGTGGGCGAGCTGGGTCTGATCCGCAACGAGCCGCGCGCGCTTGATATGCAGGCCAAAACCGATCTGCTTTGCCTGCGCATCGGCGTCGAGGAGTTTTTGGCCGTGGTGGAAAACGACGCGACCACCGCGTTCAAGCTGTTGCAGGTGGTTGCGGGCTACGTCAGCACCTGAGGCACCTTGAACCGGGGGCGCCCAAGCCGTTCGCGACCACGCCGACAAGTGACGAAAGAATATCCAACTTGCCCAACCCTCTTTCAAATCTCGCCTTTTGACGTTGACACAACCTGTCTATAGTCGTCGTAAAAGAATACCTATCAGATCGGGGCAGTTACGAGCATGGCACGCAAACCCGCAAAAACACCGGATTACAACGTCGTGGTCGTCGGCCAATCCGGTCGTCTGGGCTATGAGGCGATCCTGTTCGCGGCCTCCTTGCGGCATCATAGCCCCGATTTCAAAGGCCGGCTGATGGTGGCCGAACCGCAGCCCGGACCATTGTGGCCAAACGATCCCCGCCTCAAAGCCGACGTGCGCGGAGCTTTGGAAGAGCTGGGCGCCGAGATCGTGCCGTTTCACAGCGCGCATTTCGGTGCGGCCTATCCCTATGGCAACAAGATCGAGATGCTGAGCGCCCTGCCCGAAGGTGCGCCTTTTGTGTTCTTCGACACCGATACGCTGATCACCGGCGATCTGACATCGGTGCCGTTCGATTTCGAACGCCCCTCGGCATCGCTGCGGCGCACCGGCACGTGGCCCAAGCCGGAGCTTTACGGCCCCGTCTATGCGGGCATCTGGAAATCGCTTTATGACAAGTTCTCCTTGGATTTCGCGTCCAGCATGGACTTGGCCGAGCCCGATGAATACTGGGCCCGTTATCTTTACTTCAACGCTGGTTATTTCTTCTACAAATGCCCGCGTGTCTTTGGCGACAAGTTCCGCGAATATGCGCTGGCGATCCGCGACGACACCCCGGTCGAGCTGTGCTGTCAGGAGATGGACCCCTGGCTGGACCAGATTGCCCTGCCGCTGGTGATCCACAGCCTAGGCGGCGGGCGCGACACGCTGCCCATGGGTCTGCTGGACGATACGGTCAGCTGCCATTACCGGATGCTGCCGCTGCTCTATGCGCGCGAGGCCGACCGGGTGGTCGCCACGCTGGAAGAGGTCGCGGCCCCCAACAAGCTGAAAAAAGTGCTGAAGAATTACGACCCGATCAAGCGCATGGTCTATCAGGGGCGCGGCGAAAAGGTGCGCGCGCTATTTGATCAAGACAACCTGCCCCGCCGCGAACAGGCGATCCGCAACCGGATCAAGTCCGAAGGCTTCTGGATGCGCTGAGCGGGATTTTCCCCGCATGAGGATGCGCGCGCACGCTTGCCCGCCTCCCTCCGATCCCGTACCGATGTGCGCAGAAACCTCGGAGGAGACAGCCATGACAGATGAAACATCATACGGCTTTGACACGCTGCAAATTCACGCGGGCGCACGCCCCGATCCCACCACGGGCGCGCGGCAGACACCGATCTACCAGACCACGGCCTATGTGTTTCGCGATGCCGATCACGCAGCGGCGCTGTTCAACCTGCAAGAAGTGGGTTTCATCTATTCGCGGCTGACCAACCCCACCGTCGCCGTTCTGCAAGAACGCATCGCGACGCTTGAGGGTGGCGTGGGTGCCGTTTGCTGCTCGTCCGGTCACGCGGCACAGATCATGGCGCTGTTCCCGCTGATGATGCCGGGCAACAACGTCGTCGTGTCAACACGGCTTTATGGCGGCACGGTCACCCAGTTCACCCACACGATCAAACGCTTTGGCTGGAACGCGAAATTCGTCGATTTCGACGATCTTGATGCGGTCAAGGCAGCCTGCGACGACCAGACGCGCGCGGTCTTTTGCGAGGCGATCGCGAACCCCGGCGGCTATATCACCGATCTGGACGCGATCAGCGCCATCGCGGATGAGGCTGGCGTGCCGATGATCGTCGACAACACCTCGGCCACGCCGTACCTGTGCCGCCCTATCGAGCACGGTGCGACGCTGGTGGTGCATTCGACCACCAAATATCTGACCGGCAACGGCACCGTCACCGGCGGCTGCGTCGTGGACAGCGGCAAGTTCGACTGGTCGGCCTCGGACAAGTTTCCGTCGCTGAGCGCACCCGAGCCTGCCTATCACGGGCTGAAGTTCCATGAGACGTTTGGCGCGCTGGCCTACACGTTTCACGGCATCGCCATCGGGCTGCGCGATCTGGGCATGACGATGAACCCGCAGGCAGCGCATTATACGCTGATGGGCACCGAAACCCTGTCGCTGCGCATGGACCGCCACGTCGAGAACGCGATGAAGATCGCCGAATGGCTGGAGAACGATCCGCGTGTCGATTACGTCACCTATGCTGGCCTGAAATCCTCGCCCTATAACGCAAGGGTCGAAAAGATCTGCCCGCGCGGGGCTGGCGGTCTGTTCACCTTCGCGGTCAAGGGTGGCTATGACGCCTGCATCAAGCTGGTGAACGCGCTGGAAATCTTCAGCCACGTGGCGAACCTGGGCGATACGCGGTCACTGATCATCCATTCGGCATCGACCACGCACCGCCAGTTGACCAAGGACCAGCAGATCGCGGCGGGTGCGGCCCCCGAGGTCGTGCGTGTGTCCATCGGCACCGAAAACGCCGATGACCTGATCGCCGATCTGGATCAGGCGCTGAGCAAGGCGACGGCCTGAACGCGAAACGGGCGGGGGTGATCCCCGCCCGCATCAATCTTTTTAGCGGAATGATTATTCGGCGATGTCGAAAATCACCAATACCTGAGCCTCAACGGTCACTTCGCCCGACGCGACAGGGACGCCGTCGCTGCTGCGCGACATTTCCATCATCTTCGGCCCACCACCGTTGTTGAAAGCGGTGATCCGGCGGACCTGACCCAACTCGACCCCTGCGGCTGCGGCCAGCTGCTGCGCCTGCTTTACCGCGTTCTGAACGGCACGCTCGCGCGCCTGCGCTTCCAGTGGGGCGGGCGACTGCACGTCAAAACGCAGACCCGACATCTGGTTGGCACCGTCTTGCAGCACCAGATCCAGAATAGTGCCCAAAGCGTCCAGATCGCGCACCCGCACGGTAACCTGATTGTTGGCGATGAACTGCAGCGGCTTTTCTTCCATGTTGCCATCGTTGATCCCGCCCATTTGCTGGCCGCGATCGGCATCGACCGTCAGCTGGCTGGTCTGTACGTCAGCGGCATCGACGCCCTGTTCGGTCAGACGCTGCAGGATCGCATCCATCTTTTCGTTCACGGCCCGGACCGCATCCTGCGCCTGCGGGGCACGGTGCATAACGCCGAGGCTGATCACTGCCATGTCGGGGGCCACGGCCACTTCGCCCTGACCGGTGACTTCGATCTGCGGCGGTGCCACGTTGGCCTGTTGCGCCAGTGCGCCGCCCGTCATTGCCGCCAGTGCCAGTGCGCTGGCCATCATCATTGTGCGCATTTCTCGAGTTCCTCTTTCGTTAGTCATGTTGGTGTATCTTGCGTACACACCCCCTAGATGTGTGGTCCTCCGCGCATTGACCAGTGACATTCGGTGTTTCCCTTTTCATGCGCGGCTGGCTGTTCTATTCTCTAGCAAACGTCCGGCAGCGTGTCTCGTTCCGGTTTGAATGATAAGGGCATGATATGAAGCCGAATTTCGCGCTCAGCCTGTCTTTTGACGGCATTCGCCTGCTGCATCGCGCTGCGGGTGGCTGGCGCGTGGTCGGCGAAGTGTCGCTGGCAGCAGAAGACATGGCCGCAGAACTGGCTGCCTTGCGCAAGACAGCCTCTGATCTCGAGCCGCGCGGTGTGCGCAGCAAGTTGATCATTCCAGACGAGCAGATCCGCTATCTGACCGTCGAAAGTGGCAATGTGGATGAGGATGGCCGCTGGTCCGCCGCCTTTGCAGCGCTCGAAGGGGCGACGCCCTATGCGGTGGACGATCTGAGCGTCGATATATGCGCCGACGGGGCGCAGACCCATGTGGCCGCCGTTGCCCGTGAAACGCTGAACGAGGCGGAAGAGTTCGCGATGCTGCACCGGTTTCACCCGGTCAGTTTTGTGTCGATCCCCGGCGAGGCCGGATTTCTGGGCGAGCCGTTTCTGGGGGTGACCAGCCACGCCGCCGATCTGCTTGAGCAGGGCGACAGCGTAACGCCAGACGGAATCGCGGTCGTGGTGATTGGCGACATCAAGACGCCGAAAGGTCCGGTTGCGACTGCGGGTGATACGCCCGTTGCGGTTGAGGATCAGGTTGCGGTCGTGGAAACACCCGAGCCGGAAGCAGAGCCAGACCCAGAATCAGAAGCCAAATCCGACGAAGACGCTTCCGCAGTCACATCCAAAGTGGACCCTGCCCCGGCAATGGAGTCTGAAACGCCAGCGCCGAAGGCAGACCTCAAGACCAAAGAGACCGACAAAAAGGGTGACGCGGCAGACACACCGCCCCCGGCTGATTTCGGTTTTTCCACCCGCCGCACGTCTGACAGAAATCCGCCCGCACTTGGTGGAGCCAATCGCGCAGAGACGCCGCCTGTGCGCTCAGCACCCGCCGTCGTTGCCGGCTCGGCACCGTCCAGCGCGCCGCGAATCACACCACGGTCCAAAGACCAATCCGACGCGATAACCGACACCCAAGCGGAGGCACCGCCCGCCAACCCCGAGCCCAATACGGACAGCGACGAAAACCCGATGGCGATTGCCAAGGCCAGCGTCGCCGGTTTCATGAGTCGCCGCCGCAAGCCCAAACGCACCAATCCAGCCGCAACCCCTGCGCCTTCTGCGCCGACACAGCCCACCGCGTCCGCAGACGAAGCGCAGCGCATGACGGTCTTTGGCGCACGCAGCAAGGAGCCGGTAAAAGTCGGCGGCAAGCCTCGGTTTTTTGGGTTGATACTGACTGCGGCCTTGCTGGTATTTCTTGCCGGTATCGCGGCTTGGGCATCGGTTTTCATGGACGAAGGTCTGGCGCGTTTCTTTGGTCGTGCGGCAGATCCCGTGGTGGTCGAAGCGCCGCCCGAAATCCTGCCCGAACCCGAAGAGATCGAAGACAGCGCGGATGCGCAAGACGATGCGGATGTGGAAGTGGCCAGCTTCGACCCCGCGCTCAGTGATGAAGATGCCGCCGTTCTGGACGCCATGCGCGACCCGCTGCCCCAGCCAGAGCCCCAGCCCGCGCCAGTAGACATCACCGAAAACGACCCAGAACGCATCCGTCAGGCTGCCGAAGCGCGCTATGCGGTCACCGGCATCTGGCCGCTGGCCCCCGAAGTGCCACAAGCCGCGGAGGTGGGTCCGCTGGAAGACCTCTATGCCGCATCTATCGACCCAATCAGCCCCGCCCGTGATGCAGTGGCCCTGCCCGCGCCTGCCGCGCTGGACACTGATATTGCCCTGGTCGCCATGCCCTCGCCCGCAGCGGCGGGAACCAGTTTTGCGCTGGACAGCGCAGGCCGCGTTATCCCGACGCCCGAAGGTGCCGAGACCCCCAACGGCGTGACACTTTATGCAGGCCGCCCCGCCGTTGTCCCGCCGCCGACGCCCACACGGTTTGCCGAAACACCCGAAGTGAACCCCGAGCTTGACCGGCTGGCACGCGCCCGTCCACGTGCGCGCCCCGGCGATCTGATCGAGACCACTGAGCGGGCCAATCTGGGCGGCCGGACCCGCAACGAGCTGGCTGAAGTGCGCCCGCAACTGCGCCCTGCCGTGGCCAAGATCGAAGAAGAAAAAGACGAAGTCCCGACCGCGCAGGCCGCAACATTGTCGTTCCGCCCGACGGTACGGCCCAATAACTTTGACCGTACCGTCGCGCGTGCCCGTGCGGCCGAGCCTGCGCAAACCCAGACCGCAGCCGTGGCCCCTGCACCGGCCACCACAGCACCGGTGACGGTAGCGCCCAGAATTCCGTCAAAAACCAGCGTCCAACGCGAGGCGACGATCAGCAAGGCCATCAATCTGCGCAAGGTCAATCTGATCGGCGTCTATGGCAAACCCTCGTCACGCCGTGCGCTGGTGCGGCTGTCGAACGGACGCTATCAAAAGGTACAGGTCGGTGACAGCATCGACGGAGGCCGCGTGTCGGCCATCGGCGAAAGCGAACTGCTCTATCAAAAAGGCGGACGCAACCTGGTCTTGAAGATGCCGCAGGGCTGATTGCCGCGTCTGTCCGTCACAATGGCTCAGGACTGCACGATTGGGTCTGCACAATGACAAAAGGCGGCCCCGCGCGGGACCGCCTTTGCTATTTTCACATAACTGAAACTTACTTCTGCTCTGCACCTTCAAGTTCGCCATTGGCGATCTGCTCGGCTTCGATGCTCTCAAACAGCGCCTTGAAGTTGCCCTCGCCAAAGCCATCGTCGCCTTTGCGCTGGATGAACTCGAAGAATATCGGCCCGATCACCGTTTTCGAGAAAATCTGTAACAGGATGCGCGTTTCGCCACCGTCGACCACGCCTTCGCCATCGATCAGGATGCCGTGGGCCTTCATCCGGTCAATCGGCTCATCATGATCGACTACACGGGTTTTCGACAGTTCGTAATAGGTGTCCGGCGGGCCCGGCATGAACTTGACGCCTTTTTCGGCAATCGCATCGGTGCTGTTGTAGATGTTGTCCGAGCCCACGGCGATGTGCTGGATGCCTTCGCCCTTGTATTTCTTGAGATAGGCGACGATCTGGCCGGTCTCGCCCCGGTCTTCGTTGATCGGAATACGGATACGCCCGCAAGGCGAGGTCAGCGCGCGGCTGAGCAGGCCGGTGAATTTGCCCGCGATGTCGAAGAAACGGATTTCACGGAAATTGAACAGGTCACCGTAGAAGTTGAACCATGTGTCCATGTTGCCCTTGTGGACGTTGTGGGTCAGGTGATCGAGGTAGAAGAACCCGACGCCGCGTGGTTTGGATTGCTCCAGCCAGTTAAACTCATCGTTGTAGGGTGAGGTGTCGTAATACTGGTCGACGAAATAGATCAGCGAGTCTCCGATGCCGTAGATCGCGGGCACGTCCATCACCTTGCCACCGCCTTCGTAGGGTTTTGCTCCCTTGGAGACCGCATGATCGAACGCCTTTTGCGCATCGACCACGCGCCAGCCCATCGAGGGCGCGCATGGCCCGTGTTCCTCGACGAATTTGGCCGCATAGCTATCGGCATCGGCGTTCAGCACATAGGTGATATCGCCCTGCTGCCACAGCTCGACGTCCTGCGTCTTGTGCTGGGCGACCCGTGCATAGCCCATGCGGGTGAACAGATCGCGCAGTTCTTGTGGCTCGGGGCTGGCGAATTCGACGAATTCGAACCCGTCGGTGCCAGCGGGGTTTTCGGCGGTGATCTTGGATTTCGGTGCATCGTGCGGGAACGGACCCATGGGGCAACCCTCCTGAATATGGTGGTGGTCTTCGATTGTCTGTAACATACGCCGCATCCGGTGCAGTTTCTGCGCATTCTTGGTCATGGAGCTGGCAATATTCGCGGGCTTCGCGCATCATATGGCTGAAACATGCGGAAAAGGTGCGCCATGCTGGACGATCTCGATACCCGCCTTTTGGAAGCGCTGCAAAAGAACGGTCAGGCCACGGCACAGGAACTGGCCGATACGCTGCATTTGTCCTCAAGCCAGATCGGCCGACGTCGCCAACGGCTTGAGACGGCAGGCTATATCGAAAGCTACACCGCGCGGCTGAACCCGGCCAAGCTGGGGCTGAACGTGCAGGGGTTCGTGCAAGTGCATCTGGGCACCCACGGGCCGGATCATTCCGCGGGTTTTGCACGGCTCGTGCACAGCCGCCCCGAGATCACCAGTGCCTGGACCATGACGGGCGATGCCGACTATCTGCTGCGGGTCTTTTGTGCCGATCTGCCCGCGCTGAACGCATTGATCCATGAGGTGCTGCTGCCGCATCCGGCGGTGGCACGGGTGCACAGCCAGATCGTGATGGATCAGTTAAAGCGCGACGGCCCCTTGCCGACCTGACTTGGCGCGCTGCGCAGCAGTGCACGCATCGAAAAGACCGCGATACGGCCAATTGCGTTGTCCTCGGCTGCGATCCCCGCCAGTATGGGACCAACCCACAGCAAACCCATCGCAGGAGCGCGTGCCAATGGAAGGCTTTCTCTACCAGGCCTCAATCTACCTTTTGGCGGCTGTCGTCGCCGTACCGATTGCCGCCCGTCTTGGGCTGGGATCGGTGCTGGGCTATCTGGCCGCTGGTATATTGATCGGACCGGTTCTAAGTCTTGTCGGGTCGGAAACCGAAGACCTGCAACACTTTGCCGAATTTGGCGTGGTGATGATGCTGTTCCTGATCGGTCTGGAACTGGAACCGCGCGCCCTGTGGGACATGCGCCACAAACTGCTGGGCTTGGGCGGCTTGCAGGTCACACTGTCCACCGTCGTGCTGATGGGCGTCGCGATGGCCTATGGCCAGCCGTGGGGTGTGGCACTTGCCATCGGTCTGACGCTGGCACTGTCATCCACCGCGATCGTGCTGCAAACCCTGTCGGAAAAGGGGCTGATGCAGACCAGCGGCGGACGTTCGGTGTTTTCCGTACTGCTGACACAGGACATCGCGGTGATCCCGATTCTGGCGTTTCTGCCTTTGCTTGCGGTCACCATTCCGATGAAGCTGTCCGAAAGCGGTGCGATTGTCCCGAACGCGGACGACCACAGCACCATGAGCCTTGTCGAGGGGCTGCCCGCCTGGGGTGTTACGCTGGTGACCATCGGTGCCGTGGCGGCGGTGATCCTTGCGGGCGTTTTTCTGACGCGCCCCGTGTTCCGCTTTATCCACTCCGCGCGACTTCGCGAGATGTATACGGCGCTGGCACTGCTGATCGTGGTCGGCATTTCGTTTCTGATGATGCTGGTCGGCCTGTCGCCTGCACTGGGCGCATTTCTGGCCGGCGTGGTTCTGGCCAGCTCGGAGTTCCGGCACGAATTGGAAACCGACCTTGAACCGTTCAAGGGGCTGCTGCTGGGGTTGTTTTTCATCACCGTCGGGGCAGGCATCAACTTTCCGCTGCTTTTTGACAGCGCGCCCGCGATCCTGTCGATGGCGCTGCTGGTGATCTTGCTGAAGGGGGCGATCCTGTGGGTGCTGGCCATCGCCTTTCGCATCAAGAGCAGCGACCGATGGCTTTTTGCGCTGTCGCTGGCGCAGGCGGGCGAATTCGGCTTTGTGATTGCGACCTTCTCCGCCGGTCAGGGTATTCTGCCGGTTGCCATCGCAGAAACCCTGTTGCTGGTCATTGCCCTGTCGATGCTGATCACCCCGCTGCTGTTCATTCTGTACGAAGTCATCAACCGCCGGATGAAGGACGGCGGCGTGCAGCATGAACCCGACGAGATCGACGAAGAAGGCGCCGTGATCATTGCGGGCATCGGCCGTTTTGGCCAGATCGTCAACCGGCTGGTTCAGGGCTCGGGCTTTACCACCGTTGTACTGGATCACGACATGGAAACCATTCAGCTGATGCGCCGCTTTGGCGTAAAAGGGTTTCTGGGCGACCCCACCCGCCCCGACATCCTGACCGCCGCAGGCATCAACACCGCCCGCGTTCTGGTCGTGGCACTCGACGATCCCGAGGCAGCCATCAAGCTGACCGCCTATGCCCGCACCCAGCGCCCCGACCTGCATATCGTCGCGCGGGCCTACGACCGGACGCACACCTATCGTCTGTATCAGGCGGGGGCGAACGACATCGTGCGCGAGATGTTCGACAGCTCGCTGCGTGCGGGCCGCTATGTGTTGGAGAACGTCGGCCTGTCGGAATATGAGGCCGCGGAGGCCGAACGGGTGTTCTACCACCATGACCGCGACACGGTGCGCGAACTGGCGGGCCTGTGGAAACCCGGCGTGAAAATCGAACAGAACCAGGAATACGTCGACCGCGCCAAGGAACTGCAACGCGATCTGGAAACCGCCCTGCTGTCGCGCGAATCCGGTCAGAAAAGCGCCTGAGCTAGAGCAGCGTCTCGACCTCGGCGGCCACCGCTTCGGCCCAGGCGGCATAGACCAGCGGGCCGGGATGGAACCCGTCCGCAGCCATCACCTGTGCATCCAGCGCCATGTCGGGGCGCACGCGACGCAGGTCGGGCATCTGCGCCGCCATGTCGATCAGCGCCGCATCGAACAGGGTCGCGCGTGCTGCCAGTACCGTGGACAAGGGGCGTGGCAAGGCGGGCAGATCGCCCATCGGCGGCAGGGCTGACGCGCAGATCAGCCGCACCCCGCAGCGGTCCGGCAGCAGATCATAGAGCGCGCGGCTCTGCTCCAGCCAGCGCGCCAGCGGCACACCGTTCTTGCAGTCGTTCACGCCCAAGGCGATCACGGCTACGTCGAAGCGGCCCAGCTCGGCGCGTTTCAGTTCAGCAAGCGTCTGTGCGGTGGTCGCGCCGCTGCGCGCCAACAGTTGCCATGTGACCGCCCGCGCGCCGCCAAGTCGCATCGCCAACCGCCCCGACAGCGCGTCATCCTGCACCGCCACGCCGACACCCGCCGCCGAGCTGTCACCGACGATCAGCACCCGCAGCGGATCGCCTGCGCCGAATTGTCCCTCGCGCGGGCCATCTGCTTCGGGCAAGGCGGGCACTTTCGCGCGCACCCACAGCCCCTGGGCCGCCAGCAACGGCAACATCGCGATGACGGCCCAGCGGTTCATCTCAGCCTGCCGCCACGCCTGCTTCGGCGAATCTCGCCATGCCGCTCAGGCAGGCCACCGCCCCTTGCATCACGCCGATGGCCATTGCCGCCCCTGAGCCTTCGCCAAGTCGCAGGCCCAGTTGCAACAACGGCTCTTTGCCCAGTTCCTCAAGCAGCCGCACGTGGCCGCCCTCCGTGCCTTGGTGGCCTGCAACCGCGTGGTCCAGCGCACCGGGCACTTCGGTCTCTAAACACGCCGCCGCGGCACAGCAGATAAACCCGTCGAGGATCAGCGGAATGCCCTCGTAGCGCGCGCGCATCATGGCGCCCGCCATCGCCGCCATCTCGCGCCCGCCAAAGGCCGACAGCGCCGCAAGGCCGCGCACGTCCTTGTGGCGCGCGAGCCCCGCCGCGACCACATCGCGTTTGATCGCAAGGCCCGCATCATCGACACCGGTGCCACGTCCGACCCAAGCCTCTGCGCCGCCTCCGTAAAGTGCTGCCGCAATGGCCGCTGCGGCAGTGGTATTGCCGATGCCCATCTCGCCTACGACCAGCAGATCGGCGGCAGGGTTCACCGCGTCCCAGCCGGTGCGCAATGCCGCGACGCAATCGGCGGCACCCAAGGCTTCGGCTGTGGTGAAATCAGCGGTGGGGCGATCCAGCTCCAACGCCTCAACCCGCATCTGTGCGCCGAAAGTACGGGCAAGCTGGTTGATCGCGGCCCCGCCTGCCTGAAAGTTGCCGACCATCTGCGCCGTCACTTCGGGCGGAAAGGCCGAGACGCCGCGCGCCGCGACACCGTGATTGCCCGCAAAGATCACGATCTGCGGCGCGCTCAGCACCGGACGGGCCATGCCACGCCAAGCGGCGTACCAGATTGCCAGATCTTCGAGACGGCCCAGAGCGCCGGGAGGTTTGGTCAGCTGGCCGTTGCGTTCGGTCGCTCCTGCCTCGGCCTTGGTATCGGGGCCGGGTGCGTTGCGCATCAGTTCTGCAAATTCGTCCAATGTTTCGAATGTCGGTGTCATATTTGCAAAATCCTTTTGCTTGCCTCGGTGTTGCGGCCTGTTTACCCGTTGGCGCGCATAGAACAAGCGCAGCAAAGGCACCGCGATGATGAAAGACGACAACAGCCGCGGCTGGGAGGTGATCGTCGCACTGGCGCTGCTGACCCGACTGCCCTTGCCCCATGCGCCAAAGACGGCATTTGCCCGTCAGGCGCAGGCGTCATGGGCCTTTTCGCTGGCGGGGCTGGCGGTGGCACTGATTGCGGCTGTGGTCGGGTGGATATGCGGGGCCATGGGCCTGACCACGCCCGTGACCGCCGGATTGATGCTGGCCACGCTGATCGTGACCACCGGCGCGATGCACGAGGACGGGCTGGCCGATACCGCTGACGGGCTGTGGGGCGGATACGATGCCGCGCGGCGGCTTGAGATCATGAAAGACAGCCATATCGGGACCTACGGCGTGCTGGCACTGGGCCTGGGTGTGGGGCTGCGCTGGCTGGCACTGAGCGCGACACTGGCGGTGGGCGCAGGCCCGATGATCGCGGCTGCGGTGCTGTCACGCGGGCTGTTGCCTGCGCTGATGGCGCTGATGCCACATGCGCGGCGCAGCGGTCTGTCGCATCAGGTGGGACGGCCTGAGCGAGGCGTCGCTCTGGCGGCGCTGGCGTTGGCGGTGGTGCTGGCGCTGTTTTTCGCAGGAATTGGCGTGATCTGGGCGCTGTTGCTGGCGGCGCTGGCCGTGGGCGGACTGGCTGCGCTGGCGAAGTCCAAGATCGGCGGTCAGACCGGGGACATTCTGGGGGCCGCACAGCAGGTTGCCGAACTGGTGATCCTGCTGGCGTTGATCCCCTGACGCCCACCCAGAGGCCGCCTGAACAGAAAAAACCGCGCCCCCGTTAAGGGACGCGGCCTAGCCACCCTGTTAGACGCGGCGTCGTTTATGCAGCAGCCGGTGGAGCCCGGCTGACCAGCACATCATTTATTTCTTTCGATGCGGCCATTTCGTCGCCACCGCTGACGGCAGCCACTTCGCGTGTCAGACGCTCAAGCGCCGCCTCGTACAACTGGCGCTCGGAATAGCTTTGCTCGCGCTGATCGTCGGTGCGGTGCAGGTCGCGGACCACTTCGGCAATCGCGATCAGGTCGCCCGAGTTGATCTTTTGCTCGTATTCCTGAGCCCGACGCGACCACATGGCGCGTTTGACCTTGGCCTTGCCCTTGAGCGTCTTCATCGCAAGGTTGATGACATCGGGGCTGGACAGGGCGCGCATACCGATTTCGGTCGCCTTGTGGGTCGGCACCCGCAAGGTCATCTTGTCTTTTTCAAACGAGATGACGAACAACTCAAGAGAGATGCCTGCAACTTCCTGCTCTTCGATCGACACGATCTGACCAACGCCGTGGGCGGGGTAGACAACAAATTCGTTCGGGCGGAAATCAAGAGATTTGGATTTTGACATTTTTATCCTCGCAAACAGGCAGCAGCATTTGGGGTTCAGACACAAAAAACCAACCGTGACATGACCGCTATGGGCCTTGCCGCAATCGGGATCGGATCAGGGGTTTGTACGGTCAGACCTTTGCCGGACCATAGATGAATGCTGCATCTGTCGTTTCATATGGTCATGACTATACCACAAAAACACGCCCTGCGAAAGTTCGCCTTGGGACAAATACACGTTTCCCAAAGCGTTTCAGAGCTTTATAGAGCGATTTTCAGATCATCGCAGCCTTGGACACGGCGTAACGTTCCCAAGTGATTCGCTCATCCGCCCTCGCCGGGGGCCTCGGAGAAATACTTCTCCAGCTTGCCTTCTTCGCCATCACGCTCTTCTGCGTCGGGCAGCGGATCTTTTTTGGTGATGATCACCGGCCATTGCTCGGAATACTTGCGGTTGAACTCGACCCATTTTTCCATATCCGGCTCGGTGTCGGGACGGATCGCGTCGGCAGGACATTCGGGTTCGCAGACGCCGCAGTCGATGCATTCGTCAGGATGGATCACCAGCATGTTTTCGCCTTCGTAAAAGCAGTCCACGGGACAAACTTCGACGCAGTCGGTGTATTTGCAGGCGATGCAAGAGTCGTTGACGATATAGGTCATGCGGGTGAACCTTGTTTGCGAATTCGACGCCTAGCTAAATGAGCCAAGGCGATCATTCAAGATGTCGCGCCCGCGAAAGGTCGGCTTTGCGTCGATCGCGCTTTGTCGGACGACCTTTTCCCTCGTAGGCGGGATTTTCAGGCGGTTTGTCCTCGGGGGGTGGCGGTGGTGGCGTCAGATCATCATAGAGTTCTTGCGCCTCGGTGGCCGGACCGCGCCGTGTGCCTATCCCCAAGACACGGATCACACGCACGATGTCGCCCTGGGCGAAGGTCAGCGTGTCACCGGGTGCTATATTCGTGGCGCGCTTGGTCACACGGTCGCCGTTTACGCGGACATCACCGGCAGCCACGCGTGTGGCCGCCAGCGATCTGGTTTTGAAGAAGCGGGCGAACCACAGCCATTTGTCCAACCGTAATTTTCCGGCAGGCGCATCGGCTGTGGTCACTTATTTGTTATCCTTCAGACCCATCAGGGCTGCGGCAAAGGGATTGTCCGGGTCGATGGGCTTTTCCTGCTTGGGAGGGCGCGCGCTGAAGTTCTGGCCACCTTGCGGTTTGCCACCCTTGCGCGGGCCACCGCCCTGTTTGCCACGGGGTTTGCCCCTGCCCTCGCTGCGGCCCTCATTTTGACCTTGGCCCTGACCTTGACCCTTGCCAGCAGCACGTCCGCCGCCCTGACGGGCGTTGCCGCCACCGCGTGCGGGGCGTGCCCATGTGAAGGTATAGAAGGACTCCAGCTCGGGACCTGCCACTTCGGCGTCGGCGGCCTTGCCCACCGGTACTTCGGTTTCGCTGGCCTCGGGGATGTGGTCGCTGACCTCGGCTGCTTCAACCGGTTCTTCGGCGATCGGGGCGATGCCTTCGTCGTCGATGGCGGCCACTTCGTCCAGGATGTCATCCGGGGTGTCGGCGGCAGCCGCTTCGGGTTCCGTACCCACCGCAGCCGTCGGCACAACATCTTCGGCGGCGTCCATTACCGGCACGTCGGCGACAGTCTGGCCTGCGTCGGTGGTCACGACGGCATCTACCGCCTTGACCTTTTCACGCTCGCCCATCTCGGCCTTGTAGCCCAGACCCTGCATCAGGTCGGCGAACTGCTCGAGCGTCATGCCGGTGATCGACAGCATATCCGCCTTGGCCTCGAACCCGCCACGGCTGTCTTCCGCGCGCAGCATGTCGGCCAGACGTTCCAGCATGTCGATGCGGATCGCCCGTGTGCCTGCGAGACGGTAGCCCGCCATGGTGTCGGCCCCCTCGGGCGCACCAAGGGGTGCCGGGATGGTGACCAGACCGGGAGGCGGTGCTTCGGGAAAGTCATCCAAGCCCTTGGAAAGCGACCACAACACCAGACGCAGACGGGTCGGCGCGGGTTTAAGCAGCAACGGCAGGAAAATGGTGAACTGCCCAAAGCGGATGCCGTGTTTGCGCAGAGGCCCGCGCGCCTCCTGATCCAGCGACTTGACGTCGTCGGCGACCTTGCCGCGCGGCACTACCCCGAAATTCTCGACCATCTGGAAGGCAAAGCCGCGGGCAAGCCCGGTCAGCGCCTCGTCTTTCGACAGGTTCAAAAGGGGTTCAAACAGCGCGGCGACCTTGCGGTCAATAAAGTGCTGCAAGCGGCGCTTGACCTTGTCGATCACATCCTGACCGGCAACATCATCGACGAATGCTTCGACCTGCGGTTTGAGCGGGTCGGACCCGGCCACGAGTTTGCCCACAGCGGTCGAGCCCCACATGAGGCCGCCCTGTTCGGTATAGTCGATCTCGGTATCGGGAGCGTTATAGAAACGATCCGCCCGAAGGTGGAAATGCGGTGCAAGCGCCTGCAAGGCAGCCGTCTTGATGGTCTTTGTTTCGGCGGCACCCGCGCCCTTATCCTGAGTGAAGCGGAAGCCTTCCAGCTTGCCCACGAATTCACCCTCGACAGTCACCTCACCGGCGTCATTTACATCGGCCACAATGGCCTCCTTCTGGCCCAGTCGCCGCAACAGTACACTGGTGCGCCGATCTACAAATCGTTTCGTCAGCGCGCTGTGAAGCGCATCCGACAGCCTGTCTTCTACATGCCGCGTCTCATCGCGCCAATGGCTAAGATCACTTGTCCAACCCTGCCGCTGCGCCACGTAGGTCCACGTTCGTATGAACGCAAGACGTTTAGACAACGCATCAATGTCCCCATCGGTTCGATCGATTCTGCGAATTTGTCGAGAAAGCCAGTCATCGGGGATCACACCGCCCTGGTGGAGGTAGTTGAAAATCGTCTCGCACTGGCTGGCGTGCTCTTGATGGCTGATCCCGCGAAAATCGGGTATCCTGCAGACATCCCACAGTAATTTCACCGACGCCGTGTCACTGGCGCGGGCAAAAACCTCGTCGACCTGCGCCAGAGAGCGCAAGGTTTTCAGATCATCCGATTCTCGGGCGCGCACCAGCACTTCGTGGTCGGGGGGCGCCTCGAGGCTGCGCATCAGCGTATCGATTGTTGCAAATTTGAGCGCGTGGTTGCGCCAGTTCAGTTTGGTGAGCGGCGTAAACCGGTGGTCCATGATCGCCTGAGCCACGCCGGGGTCCAGCGGCGGCGCATCGCCGGTGACGCCGAAACTGCCGTTTTTCTGCCCGCGACCCGCACGCCCCGCGATCTGCGCCAGCTCGTTCGGAGCCAGCGGGCGCATCCGCCGCCCATCGAATTTCGACAGGCTGGAAAAGGCCACGTGATCCACATCAAGATTCAGCCCCATGCCGATGGCATCGGTCGCCACCAGATAGTCCACCTCGCCCGACTGGTACATCTCGACCTGCGCATTGCGGGTGCGTGGGCTGAGCGCGCCCATGACCACAGCCGCCCCGCCCTTGGTACGGCGGAGCAGTTCAGCGATGGCATAGACGTTTTCAACCGAGAAGCCGACGATGGCGGAACGGGGTCGCATCCGGCTGATCTTTTTCTCGCCCGCATAGGTCAGATCGGACATCCGCTCGCGCGACATCCACTGCACATGCGGAACCAGTGCGGAGATCGGCCCGCGCATGGTGGCTGCACCCAGAAACAGCGTCTCGTGCTGCCCGCGTGCGCGCAGCAGCCGGTCGGTGAAAACATGGCCCCGCTCGGGATCGGCACAGAGCTGGATTTCGTCGACGGCCAGGAAATCACAGCCCATGCCCTCGGGCATCGCCTCGACCGTGCAGATCCAGTATTGCGTGCGCGGCGGCACGATACGTTCTTCGCCGGTGACCAGTGCCACCACCGACGGGCCGCGCAGGGCGACGACGCGGTCGTAGACCTCGCGCGCAAGCAGACGCAGCGGCAGGCCGATCACGCCTGTGCGATAGGCCAGCATCCGTTCGATGGCATAGGTGGTTTTACCCGTGTTCGTCGGGCCCAATACGGCCACGACGCGGCTGTCTTGTGCCACGGTTACGATCCCCGATCCAAGCTTACAGCGAGCGGCCGATTCCGTCCGCCTCAAGACGCTTCAGCGCATCCTTTGCGCTTTCATGTCCGGGATTCAACTCAAGAACGCGGGAAAATGCCTGTCCGGCCCCGACGGTATCTTCAAACTGAAGCAACATCATCCCCAAACCAAAGATCGCATTGTAGTTGTCGGGGTTCAGCGCCAGCGCCTGCCACAGATCATCCAGCGCGGGGCCGTAACGGCCCGACTGGTAATAGGCCATGGCGCGCGCATGGTAGCCTTCGGCAAAGGTCGGCGCGTGGTCGGTCAGCGCCGTAAAATGGTCGATGGCCGTGGGGAAATCCTGCTCTTCCATGGACTTGCGACCGCGCTCCAACAGCATGTTCATCGCAACCGATCCCGATTGCGCCCATGTCCGCTCGAGCTCGCGCTCGATCTGCGCGGCCTGACCCGGCTCGGCGCTCTGCAACTGCTCCAGTAAGGCGGGAACATCCCCCTGTGCTGCGGCAGGTAAGGTATTCCCCACTGTCAGCAAGATTGCCGCGACGATAGGGTAGCGAAGGATGTGTTTGATGCCCATAACAACGGAGAATGTAACAGCTTGGCCGGGCAAATCCAGACTTCGGCGGCAGCAATCGACAAAAAGGGCATGACAGATGAGTGATGTGGTTCAAGAAGCGGTAAAAGTTCTGAACGAAAAGATGCAGGGCCAGAACTTTTCCGGCACCGCTAAATTCGACATCGAAGGCGAAGGATCGGTCGTGATCGACAGCGACGGCGCCCACGCAGGTGACGAAGAGGCCGATGTGACGCTGACCGCCGATGCGGAAACCTTTCAGGGCATCATCAACGGCGACACCAACCCCACATCCGCGTTCATGACCGGCAAGCTGAAAGTCGATGGCGACATGGGCATGGCGATGAAACTGGCCTCGGCTCTGAGCTGATGCCGTTCGAACCCGCACCCTTGTTCCTCGATCGCTGCCCCGGTCCGCCGGGGGGGCAGGCCCATTGGGCCACCACGTCGGACGGGTTGCGGGTTCGGATCGCCCATTGGAACGCCAAGGCGCCCAAAGGCACCGTTCTGCTGTTCCCGGGGCGCACCGAATATGTCGAAAAATACGCGCCTGCCGCCAGCGAATTGGCGGCGCGGGGGCTGGCCACGGTCACCATCGACTGGCGTGGTCAGGGGCTGGCCGACCGGATGCTGGACGAAGTCCGCACCGGACATGTGCTCGATTTCCTTGATTATCAGAAGGATGTGGCCTGCATGGTCGCCTTGGCCCGCGAAATGGAGCTGCCGCAGCCGTGGTTCCTGCTGGGTCATTCAATGGGCGGCTGCATCGGTCTGCGATCGCTCTACGGGGACATTGCAGTCAAGGCCGCGGCCTTTACCGGCCCGATGTGGGGCATTCGCATTGCGGGTCATCTGCGACCCGTGGCGTGGACGCTGTCGCAGGTCATGCCACGTTTGGGCCAAGGCCACCGCCTGCCCCCCGGCACCAAACTGGCGTCCTATGTCATGTCCGACCCGTTCGAGGACAACCTGCTGACCCGCGACCGCGAAATGTGGGACATGATGGTGGACCAGCTGAACGCGCACCCTGATCTGGCACTTGGCGGGCCCAGCATCACCTGGCTGCGCGAAGCGCTGTTGGAAACCCAAACGTTGTCGCGGATGGCGTCGCCTGACCTGCCCTGCATCGCCTTCATGGGCACCAACGAGCGGATCGTGCACACCGACCGTGTGATCCAGCGCATGGAGAAGTGGCCCAAGGGCGATCTGATCATGGTCGAGAACGGCGAGCATGAGGTGCTGATGGAGGGACCGGCCAAACGCGGCCCGATCTTCGATCAGATGGTGCAAACCTTCCTTGCTGCGGTCTAGGAACCTTATCGCGGCGTGCTAGGTTGGCAAGCATGGCTGACCCGCTTCTGACATTCACCGAACACGGCATCTACTGCGCACGGGGCGATTTCCATATCGATCCGTGGCGGCCTGTGGACCGTGCCCTGATCACGCACGGACATGCAGACCATGCGCGTTGGGGCATGGGACACTATCTGGCCACCGATCTGGCCGCGCCGGTGATGCGGCACCGGCTGGGCGATATCCCCCTTGAGACGATCCGCTACGGCGAGGTGCGCGATATCGGCGGCGTGTCGGTGTCGTTCCACCCCGCGGGACACGTGCCGGGATCGGCGCAGATCCGCGTGGAACACGGCGGCGAGGTCTGGGTGGCCTCTGGCGATTACAAGGTTGTCGACGACGGGCTTTCGACGGCTTTCGAGCCTGTGAAGTGTCATCATTTCATCACCGAAAGCACCTTCGGCCTGCCGGTGTTCCGCTGGAAGCCGCAGGCCGAGGTTGCCGCCGATCTGAACGCATGGTGGGCCGCCTGTGCGGATGCGGGGCAGACGGCAGTGCTGGGCGCCTATGCCCTGGGCAAGGCGCAGCGGCTCTTGTCGATGCTGGACCCTGCCATCGGCCCGATCCTGTGCCACACCGCCATCGAGAACACGAACGCCATCCTGCGGGGTCAGGGGCTGCGCCTGCCCGAGACCGTGCACGCGACCGCCGAGGTTGATCCCAAGGCGCATCCGCGTGCCCTGCTGCTGGCGCCGCCCTCGGCGACCGACAGCAAATGGGCGGCGAAATTTGGCTCGCGGCAGACCGGATTCGCCTCTGGCTGGATGGCATTGCGCGGCATCAGGCGGCGGCGGTCGCAGGACCGGGGGTTTGTCATTTCCGACCACGCCGACTGGAACGGGCTGCTGTGGGCGATCGAGCAGACGGGCGCGGAAAATATATATGTCACTCATGGTTACACGGAAATTTTCACGCGCTACCTGAATTCGGCAGGCTGGAATGCGCAGGTTATCCCCACGCAGTTCGGCGGCGAAGAGGAAGACGCCGCATGAACCGCTTTGCCACACTCTTCAATGCGCTGGACCAAAGCACTAAGACCACCGCGAAAGTCACTGCTTTGGCTGAGTATTTCGTCGATGCCCCCGAGCCCGACCGCGTCTGGACCATCGCCATGTTTTCGGGTCGCAGACCCAAGCGCGCGGTAACAACGACCAAACTGCGCGAGTGGGCAGCCGAGCGTGCGGATATCCCGCTGTGGCTGTTCGAGGAAAGCTATCCCATCGTCGGCGATCTGGCGGAAACCATCGCCCTTGTCCTGCCCCCGCCGTCACGGCGGACTGACCAGAGATTGTCTCACTGGATCAATGCCTTGCGCGGCCTTTCTGATGTGAACGACGATGCGCGCAAGGCTTTCGTTCTGGACGCGTGGGACCAGTTGCCCGACACCCAGCGTTTCTTGTTCAACAAGCTGATTACGGGTGGTTTCCGCGTCGGGATCAGTCAAAAGCTGATGACCCGCGCGCTGGCCCGTGCCACCGACCGTGACGAGGCCGAACTGGCGCACCGGCTGATGGGCAATTGGCAGCCCGACAGCATCACCTGGCACCGGCTGATCGAGGCGGATGATCCACAGGCCGACGCCGCACGGCCCTATCCGTTTTACCTCGCCTACGGGCTGGACGACACACCGGAAAACCTAGGCTCGCCAAGTGATTGGCAGGCGGAGTGGAAGTGGGACGGCATACGCGGGCAATTGATCCTGCGCGGTGGTCAGCATCTTGTCTGGTCGCGGGGCGAAGAGCTGATGACCGACCGCTTTCCCGAGCTTGCCCGCGCCGTCGATTTCCTGCCCGACGGCACGGTGCTGGACGGTGAACTGCTGGCTTGGGGGGACGGCGCACCACAATCGTTCAACGCCCTGCAAAAGCGGATCGGGCGCAAGACGGTGCCGAAGAAGCTGCTAAGCGAGGCGCCGGTGATCTTATATGCCTACGACCTGCTGGAAGATGGCGGGAAGGATATCCGCCACCTGCCCCTGTCTGAGCGCCGCGCGCGGCTGGAGAAGTTGACCGTCAATCTGCCCCCCGATACGCCGGTGATCCAGTCACCCAAGATCGCCTTTGACGACTGGGCACAGCTGCACGCATTGCGCGCCACCGCCCGCGATGTCCAGGCTGAAGGGCTGATGCTAAAGCGCGCTGCCAGCCCCTATCTGGCGGGGCGTAAAAAGGGTGACTGGTGGAAATGGAAGCTGGACCCGCTGACCATCGACGCGGTGATGATCTATGCCCAATCCGGCGCGGGCAGGCGGGCAAACCTGTTCACGGACTTTACCTTTGCGGTCTGGAACGGCAACGATCTGGTGCCGTTTACCAAGGCCTATTCCGGCCTGACGGACGTCGAATTTCGCAAGATCACCTCCTGGGTCAAGAAGAACACCCAGCAACGCTTTGGCCCCGTCCGTCAGGTCACCCCGCACCACGTCTTCGAGATCGCCTTCGAGGGCATTCAGGCCAGCCCGCGACACAAATCCGGTGTCGCACTGCGCTTTCCTCGGATGCTGCGCTGGCGCGAGGACAAACCGGTGCAAGAGGCGAATACTCTGGACGATTTAAACGAAATGCTCCGCGTCTACGGCTAGCCTTGCCCTTGGCCATGCGCGCACATACCTATGGGCGAACACAAAAAAGAGGTTTCACGAATGTTCCAGCTTCCCTTTCCTGTCCAAGACGCCAATGCCAGTAGCGGCGACAAGCCGTTGGGCAACCTGCCCGAGTGGAACCTTGACGATCTCTACACAGGCGAAGATGCGCCAGAGCTGAAACGCGATCTGGACTGGCTGGAAGAGGCCTGCGCCAGCTTTGCCCACGATTTCGAGAACAATCTGGCCGCTCTGGACGCCGAAGGGTTGCTGGACTGCATCCTGCGTCAGGAAAAGATCAACCAGATCGCGGGGCGCATCATGTCCTATGCCGGTCTGCGGTACTACCAGCGGACCACCGACGGCGGGCGTGCCAAGTTCATGTCGGACGTGCAGGAAAAGATCACCAACTTTACCACGCCGCTGGTGTTCTTCACGCTGGAACTGAACCGCCTGGACGACGACCACCTGTCGAAACTGATGCACCAGAACGCCGATCTGGCCCGCTACGAGCCCGTGTTCGACCGCATCCGCGCGATGAAGCCTTATCAGCTGTCCGACGAGATGGAGAAATTCCTGCACGATCTAAGCGTGGTCGGCGATGCCTGGGAGCGGATGTTCGACGAGACCATCGCCGGGCTGGAGTTCAACGTACAGGGCGACGATCTGACCATTGAGGGCACGCTGAACCTGCTGACCGATCCCGACCGTGAAACACGTCAGGCTGCGGCCGAAGAGCTGGCGGACGTGTTCGGCAAGAACATCAAGACCTTCGCGCGCGTGCACAACACGCAAGTGAAGGAAAAGGAGATCATGGACCGCTGGCGGGGCATGCCCACAGCGCAGACGGGTCGGCACCTGAGTAACCATGTGGAACCCGAAGTGGTCGAGGCACTGCGCACCGCCGTGGTGAACGCATATCCCAAACTCAGCCACCGCTATTACGAGCTCAAGCGCAAATGGCTTGGGCTGGACCGCATGCAGGTCTGGGACCGCAACGCGCCGCTGCCGCTGGAAGACCCCAAGCCGGTGTCATGGGAGGCTGCCGAAAAGACCGTGATGGA
>JAGXHE010000181.1 GCA_024636445.1 Sulfitobacter sp. | reverse complement strand
GCAGCAAAGGTGGATGTGGACGGGCTGGATGGTAAAGATGTTGTCTTCAAGGACGGCAGCCGCGAAACTGTTGATCTGGTGATCTGTGCCACGGGTTACGAATGGCAGGTGCCTTACGTGGAGAAAGGCGCATTCAGCTGGAAAGGGGATCGTCCCGACAACTACCTGCAGATGTTCAGTCGCGTGAATTCGCAACTCTTCGGGCTCGGGTTTACGGAAACCAATGGCGGTATCTACAAGATGTTTGACGGCATGGCTGATCTGATCGGTCAAACGATCCGTGCGCAACGTGATGACCCTGCTGCTTGGGACAAACTCCAGAAACGCATGCAGGACTACACGCCAGACCTGCGCGGCGGTGTGAAATACGTGCAAAGCGACCGCCATGCGACCTATGCAAACATCGACGCGCTCGGGGCCGAATTCAAAAAGCTGCGAAAGCATATGGGCTGGTCCGAGTTGAAGGACGGGTATTTCAACGCGTCCGCATCGCAGGCGACTGCGGGTCCGTTGCACGCTGCTGAGTGAAGGCGGCCTTTATCATTGGGTTGGGGCTGCGGGCGGCGATAGTATGGTCTCGCCAAAGCCCGGTATCGACGCGGTCGAACCTGAAAAGTCTTCAAACGCAGTTGTGAATGCGCCTCTAGGGTTCACTAGGTCCCGCAGTGCGGCCGTCGCCGCCCAATCTTGTTGCTGGTCTGGGTCGCACACAACAAGCTGACAGTTAACCGGGCCACCGCGCCTCTGCGACCCGCTGCGCCTCGCGGGCGTGCAGCAGCGTCAACCAGCCGCCGACGATCAGCAATGGCTTTAGGAAAACAAGGCCCCAATAGATAATCTGAACCGGGAGGTTGAATCCCTTTATGCCGCAATTTCGGCAGTGGAGCTGTTCAGGGGGTAAGACGTAGCGGAATGACTGCTCACCTCACATCCTGTGTTGAAACTCTTAAACGATGGTTGCAACGGTGTGCCGAAATGAGCTTGGAGGACCGTTCATGCAAAGCTGGCCCACACACATAACCGACAGGATTTCTGAAGAGACGCACTTTGCGCGCTCCAATATCAAGTGTTTTTCTGATCGTCCCAGTGATCTGAATGCGATGGTGCAGCAGGCTGTTATGCGCAACCCGCATGCCGAGGCGTTGGTCTGTGACGACCTGCGTCTTAGCTATCGTCAGCTTGATGACCAGATCAAAGCCGTGGCCGCTGGCCTTGTCAGACTTGGTCTGGGTAAGGGCGCGCGGGTGGCTTTGCTGTTGGGCAACGGGCCGGAATTTTTGATCGTTTTGCTGGCCAGTCTTCGCATGGGTGCGATTGCCGTTCCGATCAATGTACGCGAGCAAACGCCGGAATTGCAGCATATACTGAACGATTGCGGCGCCACTGTTTTGTTTCATGATGCTGATATTGCTGATAGATTACCTGATGCCGAAAGCACGCCTGCGTTGCAGTACCGGCTGAGCGTCGGTGGGCAGGCAGCGGGTTCGCGAGGCTATGAAACACTGATTGCGTCTGGTGAAATGCTCCCTCCTGTTCAGATTGACGAGGAGGACACGGCCGTCATTCTTTACACGTCTGGCACCACGGGGCAGCCCAAGGGCGCGATGCTGACCCATCTCAACATCATCCACTCTGCCATGCACTTCGAGCTGTGCATGGATCTGGGCGAGGGCGAGCGGTCTTTGCTGGCAGTGCCCGCATCGCATGTGACCGGATTGGTGGCGACGCTGTTTACCATGCTGCGCACTTCGGGATGCAGTGTGATCATGCGGGCGTTCAAGGCGGAGGATTTTCTGGCCCTTGCTGCGCGCGAAAAGGTCACGCAGACACTGATGGTGCCGACGATGTACAACCTGTTTTTGCTGCGATGCAACGTGGCGGATCATGATCTGTCGCATTGGCGGATCGGGGGGTATGGCGGTGCGCCAATGGCGGAATCGACCATTCGCGCGCTGACGGAAAAGCTGCCTGATCTGGTCCTCGTCAACGCTTATGGCGCGACTGAGCTGACCTCGCCCGCTACGATTTTGCCGCTGGGACTGGGGGTCGAACGGGCGGACAGCATCGGCATTGCCGTGCCCTGTGGCGAAATCCGGATTGTCGATGCTGATGGTCGCGATGTAGAGACGGACGCGCCGGGCGAAATGTGGATCAAGGGGCCGATGGTTGTGCCGGGCTATTGGAACAATCCCGAAAAGACAGCACAGGAATTTCAGGACGGCTTTTGGAAAAGTGGTGACGTCGGATCGCGGGACGCCCAGGGTTTTGTGCGTTTGCACGACCGCAGCAAGGATATGATCATTCGCGGCGGCTATAACATTTACAGCGCAGAGGTGGAGAATACGCTGACGGCCCACCCGTCGGTGATCGAATGCGCGGCCATTGGACAGCCTGATCCGGTTTTGGGGGAAAAGCTGCATATTTTTGTACACAGCAGTGACCCCGCCTTGGATGCCGCTGCGGTAAAGGCGCATTGTGCGGCGCATCTGGCTGATTACAAAACGCCCGACTTCGTGACCTTCTGCGCCAACCCGCTGCCCAGAAACGCCAATGGCAAGATCGTGAAGAAAACGCTGCGCAATTTGGTTTAGGCGGACAGCCCTTTGATGATCGTTTCGGCCATCGTGTCGGCGATCCTTATCTGGTCGGCGCGGCATTGATCGGGGCGGACGCGGTACCAATCGACCAACGAGTTCAAAGCACCCATAATGGCGCGGCCTGCGATCGCGACATCAGGCGTCGACAGGGTGCCGTCTTCGACGCCTTGTTGCAGCACCGCGCGGTACAGGTCTTCGTAATCGTTGCGCCGCGCAATCAATGCGTTCAGCACCTCGCGTTCGGCGCCGATTTTGTGTCCGTGCAGGTAGACGTTCACACCCTGACGGATGCTGCGTTGAAACGGCAGGGTTTCCATCATTACCATTGCGTGCGCCTTGGCCATTTTCAGCAGCTTTTCATCTGCGGCCATGGGCTGGTTTACGATAGGTAGCACCGCGTCGAAACAAAATTGCATGGCCTGACGGTACACCTCGAAGAAAATTTCGTTTTTGGAATCGAAGTGATGATAGACGCGGCCTTTGGATGATCCCAACTCGCGGGCCATGTCTTTCATCGTGGCCTTGTCCAATCCGTATTTCATGAAACACGAGGCTGCAGCCTGAATAATCTCTTGCTGGCTGGCAAGTTGGCGTTTGGTCGGTATGTGCTCTGTCGCTGTCATCAGATGGTCCGTATTTTTTGGAAACAAGCAGCGCGCGCTTGCGGGGTATTCACCTATACGGGCAGTTTTTACCCCCTGTGTGCAAGCTTTATGAATTGTGACGCAGGGACGTGGGTTGACACTCGGAGCGTCTCGTTGATGTTCATACGTACCAGTCGGAATGTTTTTGCTGAAGTGCTTTTGGGAGGAGCCTGGCAGGCGGCGCAGGGGAAATCTTGCTGCGGCATGCACCGAGGAAACACCATTGCCGCGACTTCGGCATGTAGATGAAAAATGCTCGGGAGGAGCTTTAATGACTTACAGAAAACCATCACTCGCAATCGCAGCCGTCGCAATGGGTATGGCCTCGGCTATCGCCGCGCCGGCAATGGCGCAGGAAAGCCTGAACTTTGCTTACGGATACCCCGAAAGCTCGGCCATTGGCATCGGTGTAGCCGACTACAAGAAAGCTGTGGAAGAACGCTCTGAAGGTTCGCTTTCGATCACCGGGTTCCCGATGTCACTGCTAAGCCTGTCGGAAACCAGCCCCGGCGTGCGTGACGGTCTGGCCGATGTGGGTTTCGTCCTGACGCCCTATTTGCCCGCAGAATACAGCACGAACCTGTTCCTGCACGAATTGAACCTGCTGATCACGCTGGCCGAAAACCCGACGGGCAAAGAGCCGTTGGCCTATACTGGCGCAATGCTGGAATACACGTTCAACGACTGCCCTGAATGTCTGGCGGAGTTCCAGGCACAAAATCAGGTCTACACCGGTGGCGGCGTGACCCCGCTGTATAACCTGCTTTGCAAAGACGTTCAGGTCACTTCGATTGAGGATCTGGCAGGCAAGCGTCTGCGTGCGGGCGGCGCCGGGTTTGTGCGTTTTGCTGAAAAATTCGGAGCCCAAGGTGTGCGTCTGCCTGTCAACGAGGTGTACGAAGGCCTGGACCAAGGCATCCTCGATTGTGCCATGCTCAGCGCACCTGAGCTGACCAACTATAGCCTGCACGAAGTCGTCACCGACATCACGCTGGCTGTTCCGGGCGGTGCTTTTGCTGGCGTTGCGTCGGCCAACATCAACGCCGACCGCTGGACGTCGCTGACCAACGAACAGCGCGAGGCGCTGCTTTGGGGTGGTGCGCAAATGACCGCAAGCACGACTTGGGGTTTCTACAGCGATGATGCTGCTGCCATCCAGCACGCCAAAGAGAACGGCATCAACATTCTGCAACCCGAAGCCGAACTGGCCACAGCGGTCAAGGATTTTGCACGCGAAGATCTGGCCATCGTATCCGATCTGTTCCGCGAGACATACGGCGTCGAGCGGGCAAACGAGATCACGGCTGAATTTCAGCCCATTTTGGAAAAATGGTACGGTTTGGTTGCCGACATCGACTCCAAGGAGCAGCTGCAGCAGTTGTATTGGGACGAGGTGATCTCGAAGGTCGATCCTGCGACCTACGCACAGTAAACTTTCGTGTCGGGGCACCTTTGTTCAAGGGTGCCCCTTTTCCTGTTCAGACTGATGAGTGAGGGATTTCTTATGAAACCCATTGGCAAGTTGATCTCGGGGATCAATGCCGGTGCGTCTGGTATCGCGGGTATTCTGGTATTGCTGATGGTGCTGCATGTGTCGGCTGACGTCACGATGCGCTATGTCTTTGAGCAGCCACTGAATGCAACGATCCTGTACGTTTCGGCCTTTTATATGGTCGCGATTGCGTTTCTGCCGCTTGGGTTGGTCGAGCAGAAAGACAGTCACATCGCAGTCGAACTTCTGGTCGAACGCTTTCCTGACAAAATCCAGACGGTCCTGCTTTTTTTCGCAACGCTGGTCACCGCGATTGTCACCGTTGCCGTTGCCGTGCGGACGGGCCAAGAGGCGATGGCGAAATACGCCACCGGTGCCTATTCGATCGAGGCGGGTGGCAAAATCCTGACATGGCCCACCTATTTCTATCTGCCTGTCGGCTTCGGGATGATGGCGCTTGTGTCGGTCTGGAAGCTGATCGCAATGATTACCGGCAAGGACAGCGGACTTAGTCTCGTGACCATCGAAGACCCTTACCTTTCGGAAGAACAGCCCAATGTCTGACATCCAAATTGCCGGCCTGTTTGTCGGCGCTCTGTTCTTTTTGATACTGATGCGCGTGCCGATCGGAGTGTCGCTGATCGCAGTTTCCTTTGGTGGCCTGTGGTCGATGTTCAGCTGGAACATCGCGTGGGGATCGCTGGGCATCGTGCCCTATAACTTTGCCAACAGCTGGGTTCTCAGTTCGATCCCCGCATTTTTGATGATGGGCTTTATCTGCTATCACACACGCCTGACCCAAGGGCTGTTCAGTGCTGCGCAGGTATGGTTGTCCGGTCTTCCCGGAGGGCTTGCGATTGCGTCGGTTTTTGGCTGTGCAGGCTTTGCCGCGGTGACCGGATCGTCGGTGGCGTGCTCTGCTGCAATGGGTAAGATTGCGGTGCCTGAAATGATACGCAACAGGTACAGCGCGGAACTGGCAACCGGAACGGTCGCCGCTGCGGGTACCATCGGTGCGCTCATTCCGCCGTCCATCCTGATGATCCTGTATGGTATCATCTCGCGCCAGTCGGTCAGCCAGTTGTTTCTGGGCGGGCTTGTCGTCGGGATGATCACGCTCGCCGCTTACGTGCTGCTGATCATCGTTCGGGTGAAAATTAACCCCAGCCTTGCGCCGCCGGTGGATGGCAACAAAGCGACGCGGGCAGAAAAGATCAAGGCGTTGGGTCAAACATGGCCAGTCTTGCTGATCGTGATCGGCGTTTTCGCGGGCCTCTTTGGTGGAGCCTTTACTCCGACCGAAGCGGGGGCCATCGGGGCGTTGTTGTCGATGATTGTGGCAGCATTGAACCGGACACTGACGTTCAAGGCTGTGCGCATGGCGCTGGTCGAGACGATCACAACCACCGCAGCGCTGTTGATCATCGCGGTGGGTGCAAGCCTGCTGACACGCTTTCTGGCGCTGTCGGGCATTGGCGACGCGCTGTCGTCTTCGATACTGGCCTTCGGCGTGTCGCCGGTCCTGATCATGGTCGGCGTGGTGGTTGTCTATCTGGTGCTGGGGATGATGCTGGAACCCGTGGGCGCCATGCTTTTGACGCTGCCCATCGTTCTGCCTTTGGTTGACGAGACAGGCTATAGTCTGCTGTGGTTCGGGGTCGTGCTGGTCAAAATGCTTGAGATCGGGATGATCACGCCGCCAATGGGGATGAACGTGTTCGTGATCAAAGGCGTGGTGGGCAACACTGCGTCACTGACCACGATCTTTAGGGGGGTTTTCTGGTTTGTGGTGATCGACCTGCTGATCGTGGCGTTGCTGATCGCCTTCCCCGAGATCGTCCTGTTCCTTCCCAACTGGCTGGGCTGATGCGAAATGGCTGGGTGACGTGGCACAGCAATGCGCCGCGTCATTTTGATTTGCTCCGATCACTCGGCGGCGAGACTCGTATCAATCTGAATCATGAATTCAGCCTCATCAAACTTCTGAACGGCAATCTGACCAGATTCGACCCCGACGCCAGAGAACAAGAGCCGCCCGTCAAAAAGCATGCTGTCATTCACCTTGTAACCGCCAGCGACAAGTGCGGCCTGCCAGTCGTCAAACAGGGGTGAAGGGTCTGTCACTACCAGAATCTGCAGGATATGCGTGAAAGAGCCAATTTGCTGATCGAGCATGACTTCGTGCTCATCGGGGAGGGTGATGCCTTCGGGCAGCCAAGCGCGGGTCTCGGCCACTGCGGCCAAGGGCAAGGCTAAAAAACTGACAAGGACAAGGCTGGCGCATCGCCGAAGGAGTGATTGCATTATGATTTCCTTGATTGGCCCGCTTGCGCGGGGCTGCCCCCGGTTTGTGGGAGGTGAAGCGTCAGTCCAGTATCAACTGGGTGTCGAAGCGACCAGTTATGGGTTTGCAGTTTTCAATATCCGCCTGTTCGCCCAATTTCGCGACGAGGCATAGAACCGCCTCGAACGTGCCACGTGCGGATGCTCTATCTGTGGCGGTTTCGAGAGCCTCGAATGCAATCTGTGCCTGTTCGGGTGCGCCTTCTGAGGTCCAGTAGGGTGACAAGCCGGTCGGGAAGTAGCTGATTGTCACGTCAAGCGGCCGTGACGAGAGGTCAGGTGTCGGGGTGGCCCTATACATGACTTCGATCGAGATCGGTCGGCCTTCCACGGCATAAATCGACAGGCTGGTATATCCGCTCACGGTGATCAGCGAGGCGGTGCCCTCGCGCTTACCCTCTGCGAGAAAGCTGGCGGTGGACTGAGACAGGGTTTCGCCATCGAACACTGCTTCGATCTGGCCGATGGTCTGAAGATCCTCTTGCGCGAAGACGGGTGCTGTCAACATCAAAAATGCGGGGATTGCACTCAATAGGCGAACCATGATGTTTCCTTCCTGTTAGCCATTTTCAATGTGGTGGTGCAGGCGTCATGCTTTGCCTTTCACCGATTTAGTGGCGGGCCTGCAATTGTGCCAGCCAGTCGTTGATCGTCTGGGCCAATGGCGCCATGCTGCCCCGCGAGACCCCCCAGCCAGTGACAGGAATGCGGGTCGCAGGCCGTGTATTGGTGAACACAAGGTCTATTGCACCACTCCCACGGCGGGGGTTGCGCGACAATTCTGCGCTGTCCAGATCAGCTAGATTGAATTCTGCGGACCGCGTGCCTGCCAAGCTTCGCCGGGACAGACGGACCGTGCCCGCCTGCGCATCCAGCACAAGGTCGGCGCGTTCGGATATCCGCAGAAAGGCCCAGCCGAAGAACCCACCGAATACGACGATCAGCATCAGGCCGGTGGCCGCACTGCCCGAAACCACCTCGGACAACCCCACCAGAACAATGACTCCGACGGGAAACCCCATGACCCACAACAAAAAACGCGGCAGCTGCACGGAAATCACCAGCTTTTCTGGAGTATCGGTTTGCACGCTCATGCCTTCGGCTCACCCAAATCTTGCAACCACGCATTGATCTGAGATGTTATCCGCTTTGCCTCTGTCTCGCGCATGCCAAATGGGGACAGGCTGATGGTCATGTTCGGGCGGGTGTTGCGGAACAGCAGGTCCACATTCGCGCTGCGCTTGTTCGAGGTCTGTACCATTTTGACACGGGCCTGTTCTATCAGTTCAGCCCCGTCGAAATGCCGCAGCGGCAGTGTCCACGTCGTCGTGCCCAGCATATTGCTGCGCTTCATCGAGATCACACCAGCCGCCGGGTCGAAAGTCAGATCCAGCCGAACCAGCACCTTTTCCAACCAGACATATCCCGCTCCACCACCAATTGCGATCAACAGCGCCGCCCGTACTACCTCACCTGACAGCAGGGCCACCGGCGCGTTGAGAATAACGAAAGCACAAGCTGCGATTGCCAGCCATGCAAGAGGCAGCACGGGAACCGCGATCTCCAGCCTCTGTTTTTCGGCCACGGCCACAGCCACGGCTTTCTGCCCCAGCCACTGGTTGATGGCATGCTCGCAGTCCAGAACATCCTCAGTTCGCAATTTAAACGCAGCAAGGCGTATCTGCGCCGGTTCACCGGCATCATCCAGATGCAAGACGAGCGCCCTTTGCGCTTCACCGTTATCGGTATCAAGCTTGGCGTCGCAGGCCACCGATGTCAGACGCGACAGTGGGGTGTCGATCCGCACGCCCTTGGTGTCGTTGTAGGTGATGCCATCTGCGTCACGGTCCAGCACAAGTGAAAAGCTGATCAGGAGTTGTCGGAACACCAGCCACCCCATCACCGCGCCGAGACCAACAGCAATAAGGGCAGCCATCCACTCGCCCTCCAGAAGTCCCGCGAGGCCCCATCCGGCCAGACCAAAGAGAATACAACCGAAGACAACCGCCCAAAATACGGGTCGATGGTAGATTTCCAGCCTTGCCGGGGTGCTCGAGTATATCTTCATGTCGGAACGGCCTGGTTCAAAGGGTGCTTCAATTTGTAGTCCTTGCGCGGCGCAGCTTTACCGTGACCCGAAGGCGTGGCCAGAGCAAACAAATTCTGTGCCCCATGCAAGGCCCCCCTTCATGTGCCTGAACCGTTTGCGCCCATAAGTGAGATTTCAAGGTGGATTTGGTGGACATCTGGTAGGGTAGAACACTGGACTCAGATGGCTGGCCGTCTGGCGTTTGCAGCAAAGGGACGGATATGAAACGCACAATCTTGCAGAACAATTCCGTACGCTGGTGGCCCAAGAGGCCTGAAAATGTGGGTTACATCGCGCGCTTGCGGTCTGAAACGTATCGACGGCTGCGCATGGTGTTCGGGGCCCTCTGCGCTGTGATGCTGGCCCATAGTCAGGAAAATGCTCATTGGGCCTCTCTTGCTGCGCCGCAGCATAAGCCAATGGTTCAGGATCTGCGAGAGACCTGTGGGGACGGCGTGCTGTCGCTGCTCCGATCTCTCCATCGCCTCATTGCACCATCCGCTCCATGCGCGTTTCGGTCGATCTGGTCGGGCTAAGCTGCACCCGCTACAAATGGCGGGAAGGTCTCGCCTTCCGGTCATTCGTTCTGTGGAGATGCTGCGCGGGACATGAATGACTAGTTTGGTGATGCCGCCCCGCGGCATCGGCAATACCAGCCATTGGCGGCAAAGGGCCGGGAGTAACATCATCGAGCTGATACGTGAGACCGTCCGTCGTGGCAGTGGGCGCATGGCGGAGCCAGTTGGATCATAAGATTTCGCGTCTCTTGGTTTTCCGTTTAGACTTCGCGTTGTCGGAACAGTCAGGAAAGCGCAGGCATCCCAGGCAGGCTCCGTATCTGCCGTGTCTTTCGACAAGCCACCCATCTGCGCAGCTCGGGCCGGGTGTCTGGATTGCGTCGCATGCGGAGCAGGCTTTGTCTTGGCCCGACGCTTTGCCGATCAGTGGGTGCTGATGCGGCATCGCCTGCACTTGCGGTTGTCGCCGTTTCGGACTTGCAGTGTACATCACCTGCCGCTCGGCAATGTGCGGCGGGGCAAACCCGCGCAGGCTGGCCACTTGTTGCTGCAGGCCCCGAACGCATGCAGGCTATATTGGTTGACCAACTTAAGACTTGCGTGCGGAAGAACGGACATCCCAGCGCACGCAACGCGTTCGGAATGTTCTATGGGTGGCTGTTCGCCAGTTCGCGGTCAAAGAATCCCGGGCCGATCCGCAATACCGTCCGTGAAAGCATTATCGACAACGTTCGCTTGGCTCCGGGACAGATGCTTTCGGGTAAACCGGTTGAACGTCCGCGCCCAGCCAGTATCGTCTCTACTCCCAAGGCCGAAGGACTTCACCCGAAAACCTTGACGAACGTTCTTTGGCTGTCTGGCTTGATCAGCGACACCTCTCAGATGAAAGGCGCCCCCAATGTGGTCGCCGACTATGAGAGTGCCAGAACTCTTGTCGATACAACCAAGTATGCGATCCCGGCGATCCGCATCCCCGTCATGCTGACAGCGTCAGGTCCGCTCGTAGCGGCGCTGTTGGATGGGGTAGGGTCCCATTGGGCCGAAGCCCCCTTAAGTTATGAAGATGCTGCCTGCTGGCGGCATTTTTTGAAACTTTCGATGGCCATTTTGACTTGTGTGAATGGTCGAAACTTCCGCCTAAGGTCATTAGTTGTTCAATGAAATCAACCAGATTATATCTAGGGATGGCCACTTTATGGTATGCCCCGACATGTCACGCAACAGGTCTTGATTGCTGAAAACCGGGTTCAGATACCCAGACGGTCGCGCAGGGCATACCACGACATCGCCAGCGCCAGCAGCGGCGAGCGCATCGCAGGACCGCCGGGGAAGGGTGTCGAGGGGATCGCTGCCATCGTGTCGAACCCGTCGCTTTGCCCTTCGATCGCCAGCGCCATCAACTGCCCCGCGTGGGTCGCCGTGCCCAAGCCATGCCCCGAATAGCCCGAGGCCGACAGCACGTTGGGGGCGATCCGCGCCAGATAGGGCAGGCGTTTCATGGTGATACCCAGCGTGCCGCCCCATGCGTAGTCGATCTTGACGTCTTTAAGGTGCGGAAAGATCACTGACATCGGCCCGCGCACCTTGGCTGCGATATCGGTGGGAAACTTGTAGCCATAGCTTTCCCCACCGCCGAACAGCAGGCGGCCATCGTGGCTAAGCCGGAAATAGTTGACGACAAAGCGGCCATCGGCCACGGCCACATCCTGCCGCAAGACATCCCTGACGGCGTCGCCAAGGGGTTCTGTCGCTGCGACGAAGTTGTTGATCGGCATGACCCGTGTCGCCGTCTTGTGTTCAAGCGCGCCGAGATAGCCGTTGCAGGCCAGCACCACGTGATCGGCCACCACGCGGCCGCCATCTGTGCGCACGGTGACCTTGGTGCCGTGGTCGATGTGTTCGGCCGGCGTGCCCTCGTAGATCCGTACGCCTGCGTTTTTACAGGCACGCGCCAGCCCAAGCACCAGGTTCAGCGGGTGCAGATGCGCGGCATCCCGGTCCAGAATACCGCCGCGATAGTCGGGCGAGGGGCAGATGTCGGCAAAGCCTGCCGCGTCATATGTCTCGATGTCATAGTCGTAGACGCGCTGCATGTGCGCTGCGTAATCGTGAAGGTCCGCCACGTCGGACTTGCTTGATGCGCTCCACGCGACGCCGGGTTTCAGGTGGCAATCGATGTCGTGCTTGGCGACCAGCGACTTGACCAGATTTTTCGCGTCTTCGCCCAGATCCCACAGCTTGCGCGCAGCATCCATGCCCAGCATCTTTTCCAGCGTGGGCTGTTCGACCCGCTGGCCAGATCCCAACTGCCCGCCATTGCGCCCCGATGCGCCGAAACCCACGCGCTGCGCGTCGATCAGCACCACGCCGCGGCCTGCCTCTGCCAGATGCAGCGCCGCCGACAGCCCGGTATAGCCAGCCCCCACCACGCAGACATCCGCGCGGGCTTCGCCCTTCAGCGGGGCGAAGGGGGGCAGGGTATTGGCCGTCGCGGCGTACCAGCTGTCGGGATAGGCCCCGAGGGTGTCGTTTGCGTAAAGCAGGTTCAAGATGTGACCCTTTTGTCAGGCGTTCAGCAGCAGATGCTCGCGTTCCCACGGGCTGATGACTTGCAGGAACTCGTCATATTCGGCGCGCTTCACGATGGAATAGACCCGGCCAAAATCCGGTCCCAGAACCTCTTGCAGCGCTGCCGCTTCGTCAAAGCGTTCCAGCGCCTGACCCATATCGCGCGGAATGTCGCCTTCGCCCTCGTAGGCATCGCCCTTGAACTCGGGTTTCGGTTGTGTCGCCTCGACCAGACCCAGATAGCCACAGGCCAGCGAGGCGGCGATGCCCAGATAGGGGTTGCAGTCCATGCCCGCGATGCGGTTTTCGACACGGCGGGCGGCAGGCGATGACAAAGGCACGCGAATGCCGGTGGTGCGGTTGTCGCGGCCCCACTCCAGATTGATCGGTGCTGCGTGATCTTTCACATAGCGGCGGTAGCTGTTCACATAGGGCGCCATCACCGCCAGTGCGTCGGGCATGTGGTTTTGCAGCCCTGCGATGAAGTGGTAGAATTCGGGAGTCTCCGCGCCATCGGCGTCGGAAAAGATGTTCTCGTTGGTTTCGACATCCAGCACCGAATGGTGGATGTGCATGGCCGAGCCGGGCTCTTGCGCGATGGGTTTGGCCATGAAGGTGGCGAAACAATCGTGGCGCAATGCGGCCTCGCGGATCAGGCGTTTGAAGTAGAACACCTCGTCCGCCAGTTTGATCGGATCGCCGTGGCGCAGGTTGATCTCCAGCTGGCCTGCGCCGCCCTCCTGGGTGATGCCGTCGATCTCGAAACCCTGTGCTTCGGCAAAATCGTAGATGTCGTCGATCACCGGCCCGAACTCGTCCACCGCCGTCATCGAATAGGCCTGACGTGCGGCAGCAGGACGGCCCGAGCGGCCCATCATCGGTTCGATTTCCTTGGCGGGGTCGATGTTGCGCGCCACAAGGTAGAATTCCATTTCGGGGGCCACGACCGGCTCCCAACCTCTGTCACGATAGAGCTGCACCACGCGTTTGAGCACGTTGCGCGGGCTGAACGGCACCGGATTGTTGTCGCGGTCATAGGCATCGTGGATCACCTGCAGCGTCCAGTCGCCGGTCCACGGCGCCGCAGTGGCGGTGTCCATGTCGGGGCGCAGGATCATGTCGCGCTCGATAAAGCCGTCGGCCCCTGCCGCTTCGCCCCAGTCGCCGGTGATGGTCTGGAAAAAGATGCTGTCGGGCAGGTGGAAATACTCCTGCCGGAGAAATTTCGAGGCTGGCACCGCCTTGCCGCGCGCAATGCCGGGCAGGTCCGAGACGATACATTCGACTTCGTCCAGACGCCGTCCTTCAAGATAGGCCTGTGCCGCTTCGGGGAGGTCTTCCAACCAGCTTTTATCGGCCATTATGCTCTCTCTTTCTTGAAAAATTCGGCCATGAAGGTGCCGATGTCGCTGCTGTTGTCCGCTTGTTCAAGGTGGCTGGCGGCCTCTTGCAATTGCGCATCGGGCACCACGCCGGGGCCGCGATAGCGGATCAGCCCGTCGATCACGCTGCTGTCGAATTCGGGGTGCGGCTGGACCGACCAGATCGTATCGCCATAAAGCAGCGCTGCCGTGGCGCAAAAATCGCTTTCTCCGACGATGCGCGCACCGGGGGGCAGTTCGACCACCTGATCCTGATGCCATGCGTTCAGCGCCATCTTGGCCCCGTGCAGGCTGTATTCGGTGCGCCCGACCGACCATCCGTGGTCATATTTCACGACCTTTCCCCCCAGCGCCTGCGCGATGATCTGGTGGCCAAAGCAAACGCCGATCATCGGCAGGTCGGCTTCGCGGATTTCGCGGATAAGCGTTTCAAGCGGAGGGATAAATGGAAGGTCTTCGTAAGCGCCGTGCTTTGATCCGGTGATCAGCCAGCCGTCGGCGTCGTGGATGCTGTCGGGGAATTCCATATCGACAACTGGAAAGGTCACGAATTCCAGATCGTGCCCCCCGAGCAGCCGTTGAAACATTACGTCGTAGTCGCCGTGGTCTTTGAGCAGTTCGTCGGGGGCGTGGCCGGTTTGCAGAATGCCGATCTTCATGGGTCACCTGATTTGATCAAATTTTTGCAAAGGCCGCGCCGCTGCGACCTGTGCCTGTGCTTGTCTTACACGGTATCGAGATAGACTTCGACCCGTTCCTCGGGGCTCAGCTCGTCCATGTACTTCGCCTCCTGGCGCTTGGTCATGGCAAAGTTGCGGATCAGTCCGGGGGCAAAGATGCGGGCGATCTCGGGGCTGGTTTCAAAGACGTCGATAGCCTTGATCCAGCTTTCGGGCACTTGCGGAAGATCCTGATCATAGCCGTTGCCGGTGATTGGCGCGGGCGGCTCAATCGCGTCTTCCAGACCGTTCATCGCGGCACCAAGCACGGCGGCGACGGACAGATAGGGGTTCACGTCGCCGCCTGCCTGACGGTGTTCGATCCGCCGCGCGGCGGGCGCGCCCGATGGCACACGGATCGCTGCCGTGCGGTTTTCATAGGCCCAGGCCACACCGGTCGGCGCATGCGCGCCCGGCACCAGACGGTCAAAGCTGTTGTGGTGCGGAGCAAAGACGAGGGTCGAGCCGGGCATCGCCGCGAGGCACCCCTGCACCGCATGGCGCAACGCGTCCGATCCGCGTTCTGTGCCGTCGTCGAAAATGTTCTTGCCGTCCTTGTCCAGCACCGAAAAGTGCATGTGCAGACCGGACCCTGCATAGTCTTCGTAGGGCTTGGCCATGAACGACGCGGCAAAGCCGTGCCTGCGCGCCAGACCCTTGACCAGCATCTTGAACAGCCAGGCATCATCCGCCGCTTTCAGGGCGTTAGGCTGATGCATCATGTTGATCTCGAACTGTCCCAGACCGGCCTCGGAAATGGCGGTATCGGCGGGAATGTCCATCGAATCGCAGGCGTCGTAAAGCTCGGTAAAGAACTGGTCGAACTGGTCCAGCGCCCGCAGGCTGAGGATTTCGCCAGCCACGCGGCGCTTACCGGTGCGGGGCGACGCGGGCACGCGCAGATCGCGGCCGGAATCGTCGATCAGAAAGAATTCCAGCTCGACGGCGACCACGGGCGTCAGGCCCATATCGGTAAACCGCTGCTGCACGGCGGCCAGAGCATGGCGCGGATCACCCTCGAACGGGCGGCCATCTTCGTGGAACATCCAGATCGGCATCAGGCCGGTGGGCGTGTCCAGCCAGGGCATGCGCACAAAGCCGCGCTCGGTTGGTTTCAGCACGCCGTCGCGGTCGCCGCTTTCCATCACCAGCGGGCTGTCGTCGATGTCTTCGCCCCAGATATCAAGGTTCATCACCGACATCGGAAAGCGGGTGCCGTCTTCGATCACCTTGTCGGCAAAGCGCACAGGCACGCGTTTGCCACGCGGTTGTCCGTTCAGATCAGATGCCGCGACGCGGATCGCGCGGATGTCGGGGTTGGATGTCAGCCAGTTGTCCATGGGGTCTCTCGAATTATTCCTGCCCTGAGTATCCCTGCGCGGGGGGCAAAGTCCACGAAATTTGATCAAAAGTTTTTGCAGGGCGGCGAGAGCCCTGTTTTCGATCAATTTTCCGGCGCTGCTAGCGGATCAGGTTCATGCGGAATTTAAGCCTTGGGCGCGTGTTCGAAGGCAGGTGCCGGTTCAGCCGTTGGTTGACTGCGCCGAACAGGCCGATGATCACCAGCGTCAGCAGGATGAAGTACCCGGCAAGGATCGGGTAGGGCACGAAGGGGTTGAACGTCTTGTCGGCGAAATAGCTCGCATAATAGAGCGCGTCGCCGCGTTGCTGCCATGCGGGAAAGCCGCTGAAAAACACCAGCGTGGTGGCGTGAAACAGAAAGATCGCCTCGTTGGTATAGGCAGGCCACGCCAGCCGCAGCATCGTGGGCCAGATGATCCGCCGAAAGCGCGGCCAGCCCGACATGCCGTAGGCGTCGGCGGCTTCGGTGTCGCCCTTGGGGATGGATTGCAGCGCGCCATAGAAGATCTCGGCGGAATAGGCGGCGGTGTTCAGAAACAGCACGATCAGCGCGCCCAGCCATGCGGCGGTAAAGTGGGTGAACAGCGGCGAGACGCCTTTGAGCGACAAGAACAGAAAGTAGGCAAAGAAGAACTGGATGAACAGCGGCGAGCCACGGAAGATGAAGATGAACCATTCCGCAGGCTTGCGCACCACCCTGCGCGGCGATGCCTTGGCCAAGGCCAGTGCGGTGGCAAAGAAGAAACCCGTCAGCAGCGCGCAAACGCCAAAGTAGACGTTCCAGATCATACCCGACCCGATCAGCGTGAACTGCTCGCACAGCGTAAAGTCGGATCGCGGCAACAACCGTTCGCCAAAGCCCAGCGACCGCAAGGCGTAGGACTGGATGGTCTCGATGCAACTCATGCGGCTTTCCTCTGGGCTTCGCCGCCTGCGGTTGCCTGTCCGCGCGTTAGCCGGCCCATCAGGCGGGCCAGCAGGGTTTCGGAGACTTTGGTCATCAGCAGGTAAAAGATCAGCAAGGCCAGGAAGTACCACATGCGCCAGTCGCCATGCGGGTAGTCTGTAAACTGCGGCGTCTTGGTACCGCCCAGCTCACGCGCCCAGTAAACGATGTCTTCGATGCCCAGCAGGAACAGCAGCGGCGTCGCCTTGATCAGGACCATCCACAGGTTCGACAGGCCGGGCAGGGCATAGACCCACATCTGCGGCACCAGAATGCGCCAGAAGGTCTGGCGCTGCGACATGCCATAGGCTTCGCCGGTTTCCAGCTGCGCACGCGGCACGGCGCGCATGGCGCCGAAGAGCACATTGGCGGCAAAGGCGCCAAAAACGATGGCAAAGGTGATGACCGCAAGGCCAAAGGAATAGGTTTCGTGTACCCAGGCCGCGCTGTTGCCCAAAGGCAGTTTTGCCGCCTGACACACGATGAAGTCATTGCCCTGACGCACCGGCTGTTCCCATTCGGGGCACAGCGCGCGGTGGCGGACGTATTCGAATAGCTGGTCCAGCGCGATCACGAAGAACAGGAAAAACGCAATGTCCGGCACGCCGCGCACCACGGCGATATAGCCTTTGCCCAGCCAAGAGAGCGGGGCGAAACCGGCACGCGCCGACATCGCACCGAGAAAGCCGAAGGCCATGGCCACAGGGGCCGTGATCGCCAGCAGGCCGAGAACCTTGAGAAAGGACATGTAGAACGACAGATGCACCCCTGTTGTCAGAAAACAGGAGAGCCAGGTCAATCCGCCCAGTGTCGAAGGATCAGTGCAATATGAAAACATGGGGGTTCAGGGCGGGGGTGAGCCCGCCCCGATACTTTATCAATAGGTCGTGGTGTCGTCGCCGAACCACTTTTTCAGCATGGTGTTCAGCGTGCCGTCTGCCTTCATCTCGGTGATGACAGCGTCGAACTTTTCTTTCAGCTCGGTGTCGCTTTCGCGCAGACCCATGCCGATGCCGCCACCCAGGTCGACTTCTTCACCGATGAACATCAGCTCGCCACCCGAGGCTTCGACCAGCGGGACCAGATAGTCGCGGTCGGCAAAGACGGCGTCGGCCTCACCGTTGCGCACGGCGGCGACGGTTTCTTCGGGTGTTGCGAATTCAACCAGCGTTGCACCGCTTTCGGCGATATAGCCCGCCTGGATGGTCGCTGTTTGCGCGGCCACGATGGCCTCTGTCACGTCGATCCCGTCTGCGGCGGCGACATAGGCCGATGCGGTGGGCGGAAAGTAGTCTTGGGTAAAGTCGATGACTTCATCACGCTCGTCGGTGATGCTCATGCCCGCCATGATGGTGTCGTAGTTGCCCGACACCAGGTTGGGGATGATGCTGTCCCAGTCGTTCTTGACCCATTCGCAGGTCAGCTCGGCGCGTGTGCAAAGTTCGTCGCCCAGCTCGCGTTCGAACCCGTCGACTTCACCGGCGTCGTTGATGAAGTTGTACGGAGGGTAGGCGCCCTCGGTGCCCATGCGGATGGTTTTTTCGTGCCCGGCGGCGGTGGCGAAACCGGCAGTGGCCACAAGTGCGGCGGTGGCAAGGATGATATTTTTCATGAAGTAAGCTCCCGTTTGGTGTTTTTATTTACGCGGCGTGGGTCGCAGATAGAAACCCGCGCAGACGTTCCGATGTGGGCGCGCCGAACAACGTGTCGGGCGGCCCTTGTTCCTCGATCAGACCCTGATGCAGGAACACGACGTGATCCGAGACATCAGCGGCCAGTTTCATGTCGTGCGTCACGATCATCATGGTGCGGCCTTCCGCTGCCAGATCCCGGATGACCTTGATGACTTCCTGCTCAAGCTCGGGGTCGAGCGCGCTGGTCGGTTCGTCGAAGAGCAACGCTTCGGGCTCCATGCACAGCGCGCGCGCGATGGCGGCGCGCTGTTGCTGACCACCGGAGAGTTGCGCAGGGTAGACGTCGCATTTGTCGCCGATGCCGACCTTGTCCAGATAGGCGCGCGCGGAGGATTCGACCTCTGAGTGATCGCGTTTCAGCACCGTTACCGGCGCTTCCATCACATTTTGCAGAATGGTCATATGCGCCCACAGGTTGAACTGCTGGAACACCATGCTGAGGTTGGTGCGGATGCGCAGCACCTGGCCCGCGTCGCTGGGGCGTCTGCCATGACCGGAGCCGCGCCATTTCACCGGCTCGCCCTTGAACAGAACCTCGCCCTGCTGGCTGTCTTCGAGCAGGTTGCAGCAGCGAAGCAGTGTCGATTTGCCGGACCCCGAAGAGCCGATCAGGCTGATCACATTGCCACGCGGCGCGGAAATATCGACGCCCTTCAGCACTTCGAGCGCGCCGTAGGCTTTGTGCAGGTTGTGGATTTCGATGACAGGCGATGTGTCAGACAATGGCAGGCCTTTTGGGCTCGGTTGGCAGGTTAACGGGTATAAGGGACAATAATTAGGCACATTGCAACTTGGATTTGCATGCAAAGCGATCTGTTCGCTTGGGTTGACGCAAAGGCAAGGGGCCTGTGCCGTGAAACTGGGCGTTTGTTGCTGGGGACTTATCGGGGCGCTGCCCCCGACGCTGGCGCGTCTTCCCCCGGGATATTTTCGGCCAAAAGAAGGTTACGGGGATTTCGGGATTGGGATGGCCAGATAATCGGTGGCGGAAATTTGGGTGGTGCCGTTCAGGTGCAGGGTAGCGCGGTCCTGAGGTGCAAGGGCTGCAATGGCGGTGTCGAGCGCGGCCGCCAGCGGTGCGGGGTCGCGGCCTTGGGCGGTGATGTAGGGCAGGGCGGGCGTGGGTGCGGTCCGGTCGAAAGTGTTCAGGCGCGCCACTGTGTCGGGGGTATCGTCGCCGAACATCAGCAGGGTGACGGCGTCGATGCCCGCGAAGTCTGCGCTGCCGTCGAGGACGGCGGAGATCGAGGACAGATGAGCGCCGGTTTGCAGGGTGGCTGTGGGGGCAAGCCCTTGAGCTTGAAGGTGGAAAACCGGTGCGGCCCAGCCGGATTGCGAGAGTGCCTCGTTATAGGCCATCGTGCCCTTGGCCAGCGCTGCCAGATCGCGCGGGTCGTCGTAGCGTTTGATCAGATAGCTGAAATAGTGCCCCGGCGGGCAGTCGGGCAACTGGTGGTCGGGCGTTGCGACCAGTTGAACGCGTTGGTGCAGGCGCGTGCGGTAGGGCATGCCGCAGGTCTGGGCCAGAAGCAGATCATCAGATTGCCAGATGTCCCACGGGTCGGTGTCGCGGGTCAGGTCGTCGGGACCATAGCCAAGGGCACCGCGCACCCCCGCCCACAGCCTGTCGTTCGCGGCGCGGGCGTGGGGCATGTCGTACATGCCAAAGGCTGCGATCACGCGCCTTCGACTTGCTGGCGGGCGATGGCGCTGTCGCGGTCGGTGACGCCCAGCAGATTGGCGACCAGCCGCAGCACGGCGTCTTCTTCCTGCGCGCGTTCACCGTCGGCCAGAACCACTTTCCACATCGCCTCGATCACGCCGAGGCGCTGCTCGTAGGGCACGGCGTCCTTGATTGCGCGGGTAAAGCGCACGGTGTCGGGAGCTTCGGCTTCCAACCCTTCGGCCTCATGGCGCAGGGCAAGGGCGGCATCGGTTGTCAGGCCGTAGCGGGCGGCCACGACATTGTCGATCGTGGCAGCTTCGCCGGTTTCATAGGTGCCGTCAGACCGGGCGATCCGCACCAGCAGTGCGGTCAGCGCAAGGCGTGCGTCGGTGTCGGGCAGTTGGGCGGGCTCCGGCTGGGTCAGCCGTTTGAGGAAATCAGCAAACATATCGCAGATATAGGTGTATCCGGCGCCAAGGCCAATGCAGAGTTTTTGTACCCGCCTAGTGGCCGGGTGAGGCACCCGTGGCCTCGGCCTGAATTGCGGCGCTGTCGGCGTCGGTGATGCCAAGCGCTGCCTCGATCTGGTGCAAAGACAGCTCTTCGGAGGGTTTTTGCCGCCCGTCGGCCATCACCACCTTCCACATGGCACGGGCCAACGTGCGCCGTTCGTCGTAGCCTACCGCCTGTCGCAGGACCTTGGCGAATTCATCGGTGCCGGGTGCGTGGCGTTCCAGCGCCTCGCAGGTTGCGCGCAGTTTTGCCGCCTCAAGCTGTTTCAGCCCGAAAGTCGCCTGCAAGATGCGGTCGATCTGGCTGACTTCTTCCACGGTATAAGATCGGTCGGCGAGGGCCACGCGCACCAGCAAGGCCCCCAGCGCCAGTTGGGCGTCAGGTTCTGGGAGCGGTTTCTGGTCTCGGGGACGGCGGGGGAAGAGGCGTTCAAGCATGAGCCGACCCTAGCCCAGATCAGGTGGTGGACCAAAGCGCAAATTGTCCAAAGCGAGGCCTTGGACGTCAAAATTTGTCAGCACAAAGCCCGCGATGTCGGCTGTGCCATCCGAGCGGGTAAATCCGAAGGGGTCTTCGCCCAATGGACCCAGTTCCAGCGTGGTGATGGACGACCCGTCGCGGCGCAGAAATTGCACCTGCGCCGTGCCATTTTCGCCGCCGCGTATGTCGAGGGCCAGGGCCGGTTGGTCGCGGTCGAACTGCACTGCTATGGCGCCTTCGCCTTGGGCGTCGCGTTTGGGAAAGCCTGCGGTGCCATAGCCCACCAGCACGATCCGGGCGGCGCCGCCCATATGGACCAGCGCCAGATTCTGCCCTGCATCGCCCGCCATCAGGGCCAGAGGGGGACCGAGTGCCGTGCCGCCAATGACGTCATGCGTGCCCGTGGCTGTCACGCTCTGGCCGGAAAACCGTTCGCCAAAGGAAGCGCCGTTCAGCGCCAGAATGGTATCAACAGGACGACCGGGGCCAAAGCTGGCCTGCTGATCGTCAAAGGTGATGATCCGCGTCAGCGCCAGGCTATCGGGACTCACGACGCAAACGGGCGTGTCGCAGGCCGCAGCTGCGTCTGCACATATCAGCGCGGCACAGGCACCGCACCATGAGGAAATTCGCTTAGGGATCATAGCCTTCGACGATCACCAGATTGCCCTCGGCTATGTCTTTGCGCAGGTCAAAAGCCGCCTTGTAGCTGTCGCTTTCGTAGCAGGCACGCGCGTCGGCGTAGCTGGGGAATTCGATGACCACGGTGCGGCTGTTCCATGATCCTTCGGGGTTGATCTGCTGACCGCCGCGCACCACGAAGCGTCCGCCGTATTCGGCCAGAGGGGCGGCGTTCGCGGCCTGATATTTCTTGTAGGCTTCGGCGTCGTGCACCACGTTGTGCGCGATCCAGTATCCTTTGGCGGCCATCGGTTTCTCCCTGTCAAAGTTGGTCGAAACGATCTTTCAGGCGTTTTGCCTCGGCGTCCATACCGAAGGGCGGATTTATCACAAAAAGACCCGAGCCGATCATGCCGTGCCCCGGACGCGCGGGGGGAAAGCGGACCTCGGCGCGCAGGGCGTCCGGGTAGGTGCCCGCGAGGGATTTCAGCATCGGAACGTGCAGCGCCGAGGTCAGCACCGGATACCAAAGCGCAATGATGCCCACATTCCACGCGCGGATGTATTTGGCGATGTGACGGGGAATTTCGTCGTAGTCTTCCTTGATCTCGTAGGACGGATCGATCAGCAGCAATCCGCGCCGTGGCACGGGCGGCAGCAGGCTGTGCGCCATCTCAAACCCGTCGCGGCGGTGGCAGGTGACCGGATAGGGCGACATCGCATATTCCAGCGCGCTGTGTTCGCGCGGGTGCAGTTCGGCCAGATGGATCGTGTCAGTGGGGCGCAGCAGACGCGCGGCAATCATCGGCGATCCGGGGTAGGCCTGCGGGCCATCTTCGGCGCGGGTCTGGTGCAGGACCTTGGCAAAGGGGTGATCCGGCGCGAACCAGTCCTGCACGCGCGCGATGCCCTTGGCGGCCTCGCCGGTCTTGCGGGCTTCGTCTGCGTCCAGATCGTAGCTGGCGCGCCCCGCGTGCGTTTCGATATAGGACAGCGGTTTGTCCTTGCGGGTCAGATAATCGAGCATCCACGCCAGCAGCCCGTGCTTGTGCACATCTGCCAGATTTCCGGCGTGGTATATGTGTTGATAGCTCAGCATCGGTCCCGGATCAGACCAGCCGGCTGATGTCTTTGGCCGCACGGACAAAGTCTTTGAACAGCGGGTGCGGTGCGAAGGGTTTGGATTTCAGTTCGGGGTGGAACTGCACGCCGATGAACCAAGGGTGATCCGGCCACTCGATGATCTCGGGCAGGCGGCCATCGGGCGACATGCCGCTAAAGCACAGACCGGCCTTTTCCAGCTGGTCGCGGTACTTGATGTCGACCTCGTAGCGGTGGCGGTGGCGCTCGTCGATTGTGGTGGTGCCGTAGGCTTTGGCCACTTTCGATCCCTCTTTCAGCACCGCATCGTATGAGCCCAAGCGCATGGTGCCACCCTTGTCGTCGCCGACCTTGCGGGTGACCTTGGCGTTGCCCTGCACCCATTCCTTCAGGTGGTAGACCACCGGCTCGAACCGTTTCTTGCCGGCTTCGTGGTCGAATTCTTCGGACCCTGCTGTCTCGATGCCCGCGACGTTGCGCGCGGCCTCAATCACCGCCATCTGCATGCCGAGGCAGATGCCTAAGTAAGGCACCTTGTTCTCGCGGGCATATTGCGCCGCCTTGATCTTGCCCTCGGTGCCGCGTTCGCCAAAGCCGCCGGGCACGAGGATGGCGTGGAAACCGTCCAGATGTGCGGCCACGTCGGCGGATTTGTCGAAGACTTCGGCGTCTACCCATTCGATACGGACCTTGACGCGGTTGGCCATGCCGCCGTGGGTCAGCGCCTCGGCGATGGATTTGTAGGCGTCTTCGAGCTGGGTGTATTTGCCGACAATCGCGATCTTCACTTCGCCCTCGGGGTGGTGAACACGGTCGGACACGTCCTGCCACGTGGTCAGATCGGGGCGCGGAGCGGGGCTGATCTGAAAGGCGTCCAGAACGGCCTGATCCAGTCCCTGTTCGTGATAGGCCAGCGGCGCGTCGTAGATGGTGGGCAGATCATAGGCCGCAACGACAGCCTCTTTGCGCACGTTGCAGAACAGGGCGATCTTCTCGCGCTCTTTCTCGGGGATCGGATGTTCCGAGCGGCACACCAGAATGTCGGGTGCGATGCCGATGGATTGCAGTTCCTTGACCGAGTGTTGCGTCGGCTTGGTCTTCAATTCTCCGCTCGCAGCAAGATAGGGCAGCAGCGTCAGGTGCATGAAAATACACTGGCCGCGCGGTTTGTCGTGGCTGAACTGGCGGATCGCCTCGAAGAAAGGCAGGCCTTCGATGTCGCCTACCGTGCCGCCGATCTCGCAGAGCATGAAATCGACCTCGTCGTCACCGATATGCAGGAAATCCTTGATTTCATTTGTAACATGGGGAACGACCTGAATCGTCTTGCCCAGATAGTCACCGCGACGTTCCTTTTCCAGCACGGTGGAATAGATCCGCCCCGAGGACACTGAATCGGTTTGCCGCGCAGGCACGCCGGTGAACCGCTCGTAATGGCCAAGGTCGAGATCGGTCTCGGCGCCATCGTCGGTCACGAACACCTCGCCATGCTCGAAAGGCGACATCGTGCCGGGATCGACGTTCAGGTAGGGATCAAGTTTGCGCAACCGGACCGAAAAGCCGCGTGCCTGCAACAAGGCCCCCAGCGCCGCCGACGCCAGCCCCTTGCCAAGAGAAGAGACCACACCGCCAGTGATGAAGATATAACGCGCCATGAGTTCGGATGCTCCCCGTGTTGCAAATGCGATTTTCGGAAGAACCAAAACCACCAGAATCGGCTGCGATTTCCACAGCACCACGGGGTTTCAGTATAATGGATGATTTCGGTACAAGGCAAGCCGTGCCGCAACATGATGTTGCGGCGGGGCATCTTGCCTCAAGGGATAGCTGTTAAAGGGTCAGTCGCCTGCGGGAACCAGCGGCGCTTCGGCGTCGCCTTGGGTGGGCGGGGTCAGACCACCTGAGGGCGGGGTCAGCGGCGTGTCTTCCTGCGTTGCAGGTGCAGCGCCCAGACGGTCGATGACTGACGTGCCTGCGGCCTTGTCAGCGGCGATGATCGTCAGCGTGATCGACGTGATGATGAACGCGATCGCCAAGATCCAGGTCACCTTGCCCAGGGCTGTCGCGGCTGCACGGCCCGACATGGCACCACCGCCGCCACCACCGCCGCCCATGCCCAGACCACCGCCTTCAGAGCGCTGCATCAGCACAACGGCAATCAGCCCCAGTGACAGGATAAGGTGAATGATCAGGACGACGTTTTCCATGTATGCTCGCGATGCTCACGTTCGGTTTGGCGGGTATCTATGCAAGTTTCGCAGTCGGGGCAAGGGCGCGTGGCCGGTTATCCGGGACCCTCTGGACAAATGGCAGGCACCCGCGCCATGCTGCGACCATGCCACATGACCATCATGACCACGATCACGCCCATGCCCTGCTGCCGCCGGACCCTGCTTTGCGGGTCAAGGCGCTGGAAACGATTCTGACCGAAAAAGGCCTGATTGACCCTGCAGCGCTGGACGAGATCATCGACACCTATGAAAACCGCATCGGCCCGCGCAATGGCGCGCATGTGGTCGCGCGGGCGTGGGCTGACCCTGCCTTTCGCGCGGCCTTGCTTGAGGATGCGACCGCCGTGGTGTCCGAGCTCGGCTATTACGGACGGCAGGGCGAACACATGGTTGCGGTCGAAAACACCGACGACGTTCACAACATGGTCGTGTGCACCCTGTGCAGTTGCTACCCGTGGCCTTTGCTGGGTATTCCGCCCGGCTGGTACAAATCCGACGCCTACCGTGCCCGTGCGGTGCGAGAGCCGCGCAAGGTGCTGGCCGATTTCGGAGTGACATTGCCCGAAGACACCGCCGTGCGCGTCTGGGATTCGACCGCCGAACTGCGCTATCTGGTTATCCCGAAGCGCCCTGCAGGGACCGAAGGGCTGGACGAGGCGGCACTCATGGATCTGGTCACCCGCGATTCGATGATCGGGACCGGGTTGGCGATCACGCCATGAACCGCGTGCACTCGAATAAAGGCGCAGACGCGTGAGCCGCGTCCACGACATGGGCGGGCGTTTCGGCGACGGGCCAGTCGTGCCAGAGCCCGAAACCGAAGTCTTCCACGCCGACTGGCACCCGCGCGCATTGGCTGTCACGCTGGCCTGCGGATCGCTGGGCCAATGGAACATCGACACCAGCCGCCATGCGCGCGAACGGCTTTCACCCAAGGACTATGCCGCCTTCAGCTATTATGAAAAGTGGACGGCGGCACTGGCGGATATGCTGGTCGACAAGGGCGTGCTGACGTCCGAGGAACTGGCCAGCGGCCATGCCGCAGGGCCATCCTCGCTGGCGACCCGCAAGCTGGCGTCTGATGCCGTGGCAGGCGTTCTGGCGCGTGGCGGCCCGGCGGACCGGCCTGCGCAGACAGACGTGCATTTTGCCGTGGGAGACGAGGTGCGCACGCGCCGCCACGCCCACAATGCCTTTGTCGATGGCGGCCATACCCGTCTGCCCGATTATGCGGCAGGGGCCGTGGGGCGCATCGTGCGGATGCACGGCCACCACGTTCTGCCCGACGCGGCGGCGCACGGTCTGGGCGAGCAGCCAGAGCCGCTATATGGTGTGGCATTCCCCGCATCCGAGCTTTGGGCACGACCAGAGCATCCGCGCGACGAGGTCCTGCTGGATCTGTGGCAAAGCTATCTGGAGCCTGCAACATGACCCGCCCCGAACCGGTGTTCGAAGCCCCCTGGCACGCGCAGCTGTTTGCGCTGACGGTCCATCTGAACGAGGCAGGGCGCTTTGACTGGCCCGACTGGGCGGCGCGGTTTGCGGCCACCTTGGTGCGGCATGGGGTCAACCGCGACCTCAATGGCGGCGATGACTATTTTGCCGCATGGTTGGAAACCCTGGAAACCCTGCTGGCTGAAAAAGGCTGGGCCGAAGCCGCTGCCGTCAGCCAGATGCGCGATGCGTGGGAGGCGGCCTATCTGCGCACGCCCCACGGCGATCCGGTGTCCTTGGACGCCTGATCTATTCGTCGATGTCGTCCACGTCTGCCTGACCAGACAGGCGGCGGCGCACCAGGCTCCACGACAGACCGATGCCCAGAACAGCGCTGAGCGCCAGCAGGCCCAGCCATGTGTTTAGGCTGGAGTTGTCGAGGCTCAGCAGCTTCAGATCATAAAGCACCCATAGCCCCGCCGCGACCACCGCCAGCACCAGCGCCATGCCGAACCCGCCGATCGACCTCAGCGTGGCGCGTAGGTAGATTATGTACCCTATCAGCAACATCAGCCCGACCAGCACCGCGATCGACAGGTTCTCGCCACCGTAGTCGCGCGCCCATTTCACGTAATTATACTGGGTTGGGTTGTAAGTCAGGGCCAGCAGCACAAATGCCGCCAGCCAGCGCGTGAAAAAGCCCATTTTGGTCTCCGAAGTCTGATTGTTTCAGGAATTGCCCAAAACCACCCCTTGTGTAAAGGGCGCAGGTCCGTATCGCGTATGGAAATTTATTGGCGATAAGCAGCGCGGGGTTTCAGTTTGTGGTTTCGCGCATGTACCTGCCGGACTATACCACACGCGGTTTGCAAACATTAAAGGACCTGCATCATGGCCAATGTCGTCGTTGTCGGCGCCCAATGGGGTGACGAAGGAAAAGGCAAGATCGTCGATTGGCTCAGCGAACGCGCTGACATTATTGCACGTTTTCAGGGCGGCCATAACGCAGGCCACACGCTGGTGATCGACGGCAAGGTCTACAAGCTGAACGCGCTGCCTTCGGGTGTGGTGCGCGGCGGCAAACTAAGCATTATCGGCAACGGTGTGGTGCTGGACCCCTGGCATCTGGTCAAGGAAATTGCCTCGATCCGCGAGCAGGGCGTCGTGATTACCCCCGAAACGCTGATGATCGCAGAGAACACACCGCTGATCCTGCCGATCCACGGCGAGCTGGACCGCGCGCGCGAAGAGGCGTCGAGCAAGGGCACCAAGATCGGCACCACCGGGCGCGGCATCGGCCCCGCCTATGAAGACAAGGTTGGCCGCCGGTCGGTCCGCGTGGCCGATCTGGCCGACGAGGCGACGCTGGTTGCCCGTGTCGACCGCGCCTTGCAGCACCACGATCCGCTGCGCCGTGGTCTGGGCATCGAACCCATCGACCGCGACGCGCTGATTGCGCAGCTCAAAGACATCGCATCCGAAATCCTGCCCTTCGCCGCCCCCGTCTGGAAGGTGCTGAACGAAAAGCGCAAGGCCGGCAAACGCATCCTGTTCGAAGGGGCGCAGGGCGCGCTTCTGGACATCGACTTTGGCACCTATCCCTTCGTGACCTCGTCCAACGTGATCGCAGGGCAGGCTGCCACCGGCGTCGGCTTGGGCCCCGGTGCGATCAACTATGTTCTGGGCATCGTCAAAGCCTATACCACCCGCGTGGGCGAAGGCCCGTTCCCGACCGAATTGCACGACGAAGACGGCCAGCGTCTGGGCGAGCGTGGCCACGAGTTCGGCACCGTCACAGGCCGCAAGCGCCGCTGCGGCTGGTTCGATGCCTGCCTCGTGCGCCAGACCTGCGCCACCAGCGGCGTCAACGGTATCTCGCTGACCAAGCTGGACGTGCTCGACGGGTTCGAGACTCTGAAAATCTGCGTGGGCTACGATCTGGACGGCCAGCGGATGGACTATCTGCCCACCGCCGCCGACCAGCAGACGCGCTGCACGCCGATCTATGAGGAAATGCCGGGCTGGTCGGAATCGACCGAAGGCGCGCGCAGCTGGGCCGATCTGCCCGCCGAGGCGATCAAATACGTGCGTCGTGTCGAAGAGTTGATCGAATGTCCCGTCGCGTTGCTGTCGACATCCCCAGAGCGGGAAGACACTATTCTGGTGCGTGATCCGTTTGCAGATTAAGGGGGCGATATGGCGCTGAGTTACAAGGCAAGGCGGCGGTGGTCGCTGATCATCCTGTTGGTGGGGCTGCCGCTCTACGTGGTCCTTGCGATCAACATCGTGGCACTTTTCGACCGGCCTTCGGTTCTGGTCGAGCTGCTGGTCTATCTGGGCCTGGGCGTTTTGTGGGCCTTTCCGCTGAAGGCGGTGTTCAAGGGGGTGGGGCAACCCGACCCTGACGCCGACGAGTGATTGACGCGGCTGCTCCGATCCCGATCCTGCGCAGTTTCGATGCGGCCAAGGCGCGGGAATTCTACGTTGATTTTCTGGGGTTCGAAGTTCTGTTCGAGCACCGGTTTTCTCCTGACCTGCCGCTATACCTGGGCCTGCGGATGGGTGCTTGCCAGTTGCATCTGTCGGAACATCACGGCGATGCGTCGCCGGGTGCGGCGCTGCGCATTAGGGTGCCCGATGTGGCGGCCAATGCGGCCACGTTGCACGCCAAGGATTATGGGTTTGCGCGTTCGTCCGTGCAGCGACAGCCCTTTGGGATGGACGACATGAGCGTCGCGGACCCCTTTGGCAACCGGTTGATCTTCTTTGCGCCGGTGTCTGATACTCAAGCTCCAACCTGACCCCTGAAACGCCAAACGGCGGACCCTGGGGCCCGCCGTTCAGTCTCTTTTCAGGCTTGGCAGTCAGCCCGCAGCGCGCTGATCGGGGCGAAACCCGATGTCGCCCGAGACAGCAAAGCGCCCGCCTTCGATCTTTTCGATCTTCCCGGCCCGGAGCAGTTGGCCAAAGGAACGCAGGCCGTCTTCGCGGCTAAAGTCGGCGCCGATCACCTGACGCACTTTCGACATCACTTGAGGACGCGAGAATTGATCGCGGTCTTCGACGAATGTCAGGAACGCGGCGGCGGCTTCCAGAAGATCGGGCAGGTCGTGTGCGCCCATGTCGTCTGCAAACTCGGCAAAGCTGTGCGCGCCGCTGGTCTCGACGATCGCCGGGGCTGCGGCCACGCGGCGCGGACGCACTGGGCCATCAGAACTGGGCAACATGGTGTCCACGCGCTGTTCCGCGACCAGTTTCAACGGTGCGGGGCGCGTCACGTCAGGGCGACGATCGGTACCAGCGCCGCGCATTTCAGGACGGCGCGGTTTGACCACATCGGCCAGATCGGTCTGATAGGCGCGGACTTCCAGCGCTTCTTCGGCGATTTTCGCGCCGACGATGTTCTCGTCGGAGTTTTTCGCAGCCACGGCGGCACGCAGGTGGGCAAAGGCGTCGCGGTTGCGCGCGCTTTCGGGTTCGCCCATTTGCACGTCGGCCTTTGCCATCAGACGGTCCATGTCATCCTCGTCTGCAGCGTCCAGTTTGGCGGGCGCCTGGCGTGTGGCTTCTGCGGGCTGGTCTGCGTCTTCGGCGACTTCGATCTCGTCTTGGTCTTCGTCCTGATCTTGGTCGCCCTCTTCGGCTGCGGTGGGTTCGGTCGGTTCAGTGCCGGAAAGTTCGGCTCCGGTGTCGGCCAGTTCGCCTTGCAGGTCGTCTTCATCTTCGTCGCCAAGCGTTTCGGCCGGAACGGTTTCGACGCCTGTCAGTTCTGCTTCGACGCTTTCCAACTCGCGCAGCAAGGCTTCCTCGTCTTCGTCCGAGAGGGTCGAGTGAGGATGGCGGGTGGTGGCTTTGGACTCGTCGTGCTCGGCAACATCCGCCACGTCTTTCAGATCGCTTTCATACTCGTCGCCATTAACCTTGTCGGTACTGTCCTCGTCGCCATTATCTTCGTCGTCGGCCATCTCTTCGAGATTGCCCTGGGCAATGGCAGCTTCCAGATCGGCGCGCTTGATCTTGATGATGCGGGCGATGCGCGGCGCGGCGGCAACTGCGGTTTCGACAGTGTCGTTCTGATCTTCGTCGTTCTCGTCTTCGTCGTCGATGATCATGATCTCTTCGTCATCATCGTCAGACGCTTCGTCTTCATATGCTTCGTCCGCGTCGTCTTGGTCTTCGCCAAACATGTTGGCGTCGTCATTGATTTCGGCGCTGTCTTCGGGCTGATCGGCGGTGACTTCTGCCACCTCGGGCGCCTCGACAGTTTCTGCCAGGGCCACGGCATCGACTTGAGACATACTGTCATCCAGACGCGCAAGCATCGCTTCGAGGTCTTCATCCTCGTCTTCGGCGGACATCACCATGCTGTCATCTTCGACCGACGACGCGTCGTCGTCTTCATCTTCGGCAAGTGCTGCTGTCACGTCGGCGGCGGCTTCGGCGATCACGTCCGCTGCGGCGTCTTGTGCGGCATCGTCCTGATCGTCCATCACCGCATGCGCGAGCGCGTCATCATGAGCGGCTGAGGTCACGATGTCGGCCTCGTCGTCATAGTCGTCGTCGCTGTCGTCATCGTTGGCCTGCGAAACCACGGCGCGGATACGCTCGAGCTTGGCGGCGATGCTGTCGGCGTGCGGTACGGTGCGTGGGCGGACCGGGGTTATGACGTCTTCGGCTTCGGCCACTTCGTCCTGTTGGTCTTCGGGTTCGCCTTCGACGATGTCCGAGGGTGCGGTGTCGGTGTCTGCAAAGAACGCTTCCGCTTCGGTGACGTCCTCCTGGAAGGCCTCGGCGGCTTCTGGTTCTACTTCTTCTATCTCGGCAGCGGTTTCTTCGATTTCTGCCGGAGTCTCTATTGTATCATCTGAGGCAGCCTCGATCTCTTCAACGGCTTCTGCCGCATCTTCGGCTACCGAATCCTCGGCAATCACATCATCCGCAACTGCGTCACTGTCCTGCAGCTGGACGGCGTCGGCTTCGGGAATCATTTCGGGTGTGGGTTCTGCTTCGGCGACAGGCGCTACGGCGACAGGTGCTTCGGGCGTTGGCGCGGTCTCGGCCACTGGTGCTGTTGGCGCTGGTTCGGCGGGCTTCTCTTTGGGGGCCGTCTGCCTTACCGCAGAAGGCGCCGCGTCGGGTGCCATGGCGCTGAGGAAGATGCGCCCGTCGTTCATGCGCGCCTCGACACGGCGCTCGATTTCGCGTTCGGCGATCCGCGCCAGCATTTCTGCGTCGGGTTGCGGAGGCTCGGCACCAAAGTAGCGGTCGTCACTGGCCAGATCGCGGAAATACTCTGCGATGGCTTTCATGGTATCAAACGAATCGTCGAAACCTTCCAACGTGCACGAGAAAGTGCCGTAGGAGACCGTTAAAATTTTATTGTTACTCATCATGGTGTTCGTCCTCTGCGGTGCTGCAGTCATATATAGCGTTGACTGGCGCGGCCAAAGCAGCCCGAATCTGTGCTGATGACGGTATCATTTCAAGGCGACTTTGTGATCTGTTTCCAAACAAAGGATTAAAAACGCCGTGAATAGCGTGATTGTTGACAGTAAAGAACCAGTGACACTTTTGGGCGGTGGCGCGGCGGTCGCGGCGGATGTCGATCTTGCCCGATCTCTGGCCCCGGTCTGTGTTGCGGCCGACGGAGGAGCAATTCTGGCGCTGGCGGCGGGGGTGATGCCCGACGCGGTGATCGGTGATTTCGACAGTCTGCCCGCAGATGTCCGTGCCCAGATCCCGCCCGAGCGTCTGTTTCATATCGCGGAACAGTCCAGCACCGACTTTGACAAGGCGCTGCGCAGTATCGCGGCCCCTTTGGTGATTGCCGTCGGTTTCACAGGTGAGCGGGTCGATCATCAACTTGCGGCATTTCACGTTCTGGTGGCGCATTCGATGCGGCCCTGCGTCGTGCTGGGCGCGCATGAGGTTATCTTTCACTGTCCCGCCCGACTGTCTCTGCCCGTGGTTGCGGGAGATGTAGTGTCGCTGTTTCCGATGCGCCACGTCACCGGACGGTCGACCGGATTGCAATGGCCGATTGACGGGCTGGACTTTGATCCGATGCGTCTGATCGGCACGTCGAACCGGGCCACGGGGCCGGTAGAGCTTTGGATGGACGGGCCGGGGATGCTGTGCATCGCGCCGCGTCGCATCTTGCCCGCGCTGGTTGAGGCGCTGATCTAGGCGGCGGGCGGCACGCGCATCTGGGCGCGCGCCACGCTGCGTTCGCGCAACACCACATACAGCCCTGCGGCGACGGTGATCATGATGCCCACCGCTGCCAGCCCGTTGGGCCAGTCGCCGAACACCGCGTAGCCGATGGCGGTGGCAAAGGGGATCTCCAGATATTGCATCGGTGCCAGCGTCGCCGCAGGCGCAAAGCGCAGCGACCATGTCATCATCAGGTGTCCCAGCGTGCCAAAGAGGCCAATGCCCACCAGCAACAGCGTCTCGTTCCCCGTCGGCAGGCGCATCGCCAGTGCTGCCACGTCGTCGGGAAACAGCAGCAGCAGCGGCGACATGATAGCGATTGCCATCACCCCGGACACGGCTTGCAAGCCCACGGGATCGGTCTGCTTGGCGATCTGACGCGTCACCAGCATGAACAGTGCAAAGGTCACAGCCACGAAAATCGGCCACAGCGCGGGCCAGCCGACATCGGCAAAGCTGGGCTGGACCACCAGCAGCGTGCCTGCAAAGCCCACGACGCACCCGATCAGACGGCGGCTGCCGACCTCTTCGTTCAGAACGAACTTGCCCAGCAGCAGCATCAGGAACGGCATGACGAAGGCAATCGCCACCGCATCGGCCAGCGGCAGATACCGCAGGGCGGTGAACATGCCGCCGATGCCCGCGATATGCAAAAGCGTGCGGATAAACGTCAGCCGCAGCACGCGGCCACGCATCCGCCAGTGCCGTCCCGTCAGCCAGACCAGCGGGATCAGCACCAGCACCTGTACCATAAAGCGGCACCACAGCAGCTGGCCCAGCGACAGCGACTGGCCGATGACCTTGGCCAGTGCGTCGCCCATCGGGGCCACGACACAAAAGCCGAGCATCAGCATGATACCCAAAAGGGGGCGGTCTTGATCCATTCCCGGCACGCTAGGTGCGGTGCCGGGACTTGGCAATTGCCTTTGTGATCAAAGGCTCAGCAGTTGGGCACATTCACGGCCAGCCCGCCCAGCGAGGTTTCCTTGTACTTCTCGGACATATCGACACCGGTCTGGCGCATGGTCTCGATGCAGGCATCCAGCGGCACCAGATGGGTGCCGTCACCGCGCAGCGCCAGCGACGCGGCACTCACCGCCTTGATCGCGCCCAGACCGTTGCGTTCGATGCACGGCACCTGCACCAGCCCCCGGACCGGATCGCAGGTCATGCCCAGATGGTGTTCCAGCGCGATTTCGGCGGCGTTTTCCACCTGTTCGGGCGAGCCGCCCATGACGGCACACAGCGCTGCGGCAGACATGGCGGCGGCACTGCCCACTTCGGCCTGACAGCCCGCTTCGGCACCCGAGATCGAGGCGTTGTATTTCACCAACCCGCCGATGGCGGCGGCGGTCAGCAGGAAATCCTCGATGTGTTTCTCGGACGCACCCGGCACATGGTCGAGGTAATAGCGCAAAGTGGCGGGCAGCACGCCGGCCGCGCCGTTGGTGGGGGCGGTCACCACCTGCCCACCGGCGGCGTTTTCCTCGTTCACCGCCATCGCATAGACGCTCATCCAGTCGTTGATGGTGTGGGGCGCCTGCTGGTTCATCCCGCGTTCGGCCTGCAGCGCATCGTGGATCGCCTTGGCGCGGCGTTTCACGTTCAATCCGCCGGGCAGGATGCCGTCGTTCTCCAGCCCGCGGTCGATGCAATCGTTCATCACCTGCCACAGCCGCGCCGTGCCTTGCCTCAGGTTATCGGCCCCGCCGCGCGATTCCTCGTTGGCGCGTTTCATGCCGGCGATGGTCTTGCCCGAGGCGTTCGACATCTCCAGCATCTCCTTGGCGGATTTGAACGGGAACGGCACGGGATCGCCTTCGTCGGTGTCCTTGCCTGCGGCCAGTTCCTCTTCGGTCATCACGAAGCCGCCGCCGATGGAGTAGTAGACCTGGCGCAGGGTCACGTCCCCCTGGGCGTCGGTGGCCATCAGGATCATGCCGTTGGCGTGGCCCTTGAGCTGGGTGTCATAGTCGAACACCAAATCGCGCTTGGGGTCGAACTTCAGCGGTGGCAGGCCTTCGGGGCGCAACTGGTGCGAGGTTTCCAGATCGGCCAGCACCGCCTCGGCGCGGTCGTTGTCATAGGTGTCGGGGACAAACCCCGCGAGGCCCAGTATGGTGGCGCGGTCGGTGGCATGTCCGACACCGGTAAAGGCCAGCGAGCCATGCAGCGACGCGCGCACGCCTGCAAACTGGAACGGCGAGGCGCGCATCAGGTCCAGAAACCGCGCGGCGGCGACCATCGGGCCCATGGTGTGCGAGGACGAGGGGCCGATGCCCACTTTGAACATCTCGAAGACGGATAGAAACATTTAGGTGGCACTTCCTTGGGGCGGGGTGGGTGCGCGGGGCGCGGTGAAGGGCGTGTCGCCCAGACCTTCGGCGCGTTGCAAAGCGGCGCAGGCGGGCAGGGTTTCGAGGTGCAGGCAGATCGCGTGCAGCGCAGGGTATGTGGTCAGGTCGAACCAGCTGCGGTCGGCGTCGTCAGGATAGACGGCACACCAGCGCAGGCAACCCGCGATGTAGAAATCAAGTACGGTGGGGGTGTCGAGGCGCCAATCGGCGGCAGCGGCGTCCAATGCGTGCAGGTTGGCGGTGATCTGGGTGTGCAGATGGCGGCGCAGGCGGGCCTGATCGCGCCGGTCGTCACCTGTGTATTTCTCGGGGTAGAACATCATGCGCAGGCCAGGGTGCAATGTATTGGCTGTAAAGAACAGCCATTTCAGCCAGTTGCCGCGCCGCACGTCATCCGGCGCAGGCCCAAGTCCGCCGTGGGTGTCGGCCAGCCAGAGCAGGACCGCACCCGTCTCGAACAGCACGCCTTGCGGTGTTTCCAGCGTCGGGATCAGCCCGTTGGGGTTCAGCGCGCGGTAGGCCTCGGACGCCTGCGCAAGCGCCGCACGGTCCACAAGCCGCGCCTCAAAGGGCAGGGCCGCATGGTCCAGCGCCAACCTTACGATCAGCGAGGCATTGTCAGGGGCATAGTGCAGCACATAGGTCATGGCCGCAGGCATAGCGCGCACCTTGAGCGAACGGCACACCATTTGCGACGCATCTGCTGCGAAAGCTGACGCAACGATCAGGCCGACCGTGCGACCTGATGCAGATTTGTGCCCTTTCGCCGCATCCAGACGGCCTGCAAAAGCGCAATTGGCATGGCACCCAAGGCGCAACTTTCCTATAAGCGGCGATAGACATCAATGGAGCTGCCCCATGTCCGGAGAACTCTCGCCCATCGACAAGGCAAAATTTGTCGCCGCCAAGCGTGCCGCCGACTATGTCGAGGACGGTATGCGCGTGGGGCTGGGCACGGGCAGCACGGCGGCCTGGCTGGTGCGCTGCATCGGAGAGATGGTGCGCAACGACGGATTGCGGATCAAGGGCGTGCCGACCTCGACGCGCACCGCCGAACTGGCGCGCGACGTGGGCATCGAGGTGATTTCGCTGGACGAGGCGAAGTGGCTGGATCTGACCATCGACGGGGCCGACGAATTCGACGGCGACCTGAACCTGATCAAGGGCGGCGGTGGCGCGCTGTTGCAAGAAAAGATCGTGGCCACGGCCAGCGATCAGATGATCGTGATCGCCGACATCGGCAAAGAGGTCGAGACGCTGGGCGCGTTTCCCTTGCCGATCGAAGTGATCCCCTTTGGCTGGCAGACCACGCAGGCGCTGGTTGAGGAAACGCTGATCTCGATGGACGTGCTGGGCCGGTCGTCGTCGCTGCGGATGAACGGCGCGCGTCCTTTCATCACCGACGAGGGCAACCACATTCTCGACCTGCATCTGCACCGCATCGGCAATGTGCGGCAGCTGTCTCTGGTGCTGAACCAGATGCCCGGTGTCGTCGAAAACGGGCTGTTCATCGACATCTGTGACGCAGTTGTGATCGGCTACGGTGATGGACGCGTCGAGGTGCGTGACATAAATGAAGGCACAATCGAGCAGGATCGTCTGGACTTTGTCGAGACGGACAACCTGTTCACCGATCTGGCCGAATAAGAAAAGGACCCGCTTGCATGGCTTCCACATATGACTTTGATTTATTTGTAATCGGCGGCGGTTCGGGCGGCGTGCGTGCAGCCCGCGTGGCGGCTGGCGACGGGGTCAAGGTCGGGCTGGCCGAGGAAAGCCGCTATGGCGGGACCTGTGTGATCCGGGGCTGCGTGCCGAAAAAGCTGATGGTCTATGCGAGCGAATACCGCGATCTGACGCATGATGCCCGCGTCTATGGCTGGGACGTCAGGGATGGCCCGTTCGACTGGCCGGTGTTCAAGAAGAACCTGCACACCGAACTGGACCGGCTTGAACAGGTCTATCGCAACCTGCTGGCCAATTCCGGTGTCGCGACCTTTGATTGCCGCGCCAGGCTGAAAGACAAGCACACCATCTTGCTGGACGACGGCACCGAGAAAACCGCCAAGACAATTCTGGTCGCCACCGGCGGCTATCCGGTGCGCCCCGATCTGCCAAATGCCGAGTTGGGGATCGTCAGCGACGACATCTTTCATCTGGACTCCCTGCCCAAGTCGATCCTGATCATCGGCGGCGGCTATATCGCCTGCGAGTTCGCCTGCATCCTGCACGGGTTGGGCGTCGAGGTGACGCAATACTACCGCGGTGCGCAAATCCTGCGCGGGTTTGACGACGAAGCGCGTGGCCTTGTGGCCGAGGCCATGCGGACGCGGGGCATCGACCTGCATGTGGGCACCAACATCGTCGAGCTGTGCCTCGCAAGCGAAGAGCAGACGCCGCATGTGGGGTCTGACGCGGCGATGGGTGCGGCCGACGACACAGGGGCCGAGTTGACCAAGGCCGAGGCCAGCGCTGCCGCAGGTCCGCGCGGCGGGCCGATCCGGGTCAAATCGACCACGGGCGGCGAAAAGATATTCGACATGGTGTTCTTTGCCACAGGGCGCGCGCCGTCCACCAACGACATGGGTCTGGAAGAGGCCGGGGTAAAGCTGGGCCGGGGCAAGCAGATATTGGTGGATGACCATTCAAAGACCGATGTCGACAACATCTATGCCATCGGCGACGTCACCGACCGGGTCAACCTGACGCCGGTTGCCATCCGCGAGGGCATGGCCTTTGTCGAGACGGTGTTTCGCGACAACCCGACGCCGGTTGATCACGATCTGATTCCCTCGGCGATCTTTACCCAGCCCGAAATGGGCACCATCGGTCTGAGCGAAGAGGCTGCGGTTGAACAAGAAGAAGTCGAAGTGTACACGTCCAGCTTCCGGCCGATGCAGACCGCATTTGCCGGACGCGAGGACCGCGCACTGATGAAGCTGATCGTTTCCAAGAAAACACGTGTGGTTCTGGGCTGTCATATTGTCGCGCCCGGAGCCGGTGAAATGATCCAGCTGGCGGGCATCGCGATCAAGATGGGTGCAACAAAAGAAGACTTTGACCGTGTTTGTGCGGTGCATCCGACGATGTCCGAGGAACTCGTGACAATGCGAAGCCCGACACGCACTGCTTGATTTCTACAAGTATGATACACAACTTATGATTTGATCCGCCTCCCCAACGGGTGGCGAACAGGAGGACAGAAAACATATGGCTGGCAATACAGGCGGCCCGTGGGGCGGCGGAGGCTCTGGCGGTGACGACGGGCGCGGGGGCGATCGTGGCTCGAACGGCTCAGGCAATGGCGGCAAGCAAGGTGGCGGACGACGCCCCGGCGAAGGCAGTCAGATGCCCGAGATCGACGAACTGGTCAGAAAAGGTCAGGAACAACTGCGCGTTCTTATGGGCGGTCGCGGTGGCAACAACGGCACCGGCGGGCCCGGCTCGGGCGGTGATGGCGGTGGCCCGCGTATCACGCGCGGCACGGTCGGTCTTGCGGCGGTCGTACTGGTCGTGGCGTGGGGTTTCGCAAGCTTCTACACGGTGAAACCCGATGAACAATCGGTCGAGCTGTTTCTGGGCGAATACTCGTCAACCGGCGGCCCCGGCCTGAACTTTGCGCCGTGGCCTTTGGTGACTGCCGAAGTCCTGTCGGTGACACGCGAACAGACCGAAACCATCGGGACCACGTCGCGTGGCGACAGCGGGCTGATGCTGACCACGGATGCGAACATCATCGACATCGATTTCCAGGTGGTCTGGAACATCACGGATGCCGCGAAATACCTGTTCAATCTGGCAGCGCCCGAAGAGACCATTCGCGCCGTGTCCGAAGCGGCCATGCGCGAAGTCATCGCCCGGTCGCAACTGGCACCGATCCTGAACCGGGACCGCCAACTGGTCGCCGACGAGGCACAGCAACTGATCCAGCAAACTCTGGACCAATACGACAGTGGCGTGAACATCGTGCGTCTCAACCTCGACAAGGCTGACCCACCCGCCGAAGTCATCGACAGCTTCCGTGAAGTGCAGGCAGCCGAGCAACAGCGTGACCGTCTGGAACGTCAGGCCGATGCCTATGCCAACCGCGTTCTCGCGGGTGCGCGCGGTGAAGCCGCACAAAGATTGGAAGAGGCCGAGGGCTACCGTGCCCAGCAGGTCAACGAAGCCGAAGGTGAAGCGGCACGCTTTACCTCGATCCTCGAGGAGTATTCCAAGGCACCGCAGGTGACACGCAAACGCCTGTATCTGGAATCAATGGAACGCATTCTAGGGGATGTGGACAAGATCATCCTTGAGGAATCAATTGGTGGCAGTGGCGGAGGGCAGGGCGTTGTTCCCTATCTTCCTCTCAATGAATTGCGCCGTGGAGGAACGAACTGATGCGGAAAACGACATTTATCATTCCCGCCGTGGTCGTGCTGTTGGCAATTCTGCTCAGCTCGGTCTTTATCGTCGACGAGCGCGAAAAGGCGCTGGTCTTGCAGTTTGGCCAGATCAAGTCGGTCAAGGAAGAGCCGGGGCTGGCGTTCAAGATACCGCTGATCCAGCAGGTCGTGCGCTATGACGACCGTATTCAGGCGCTTGATACCGTGCCGACCGAGGTGACACCGTCGGATGACCGTCGTCTGGTCGTCGACGCCTTTGCCCGTTACCGCATCGCGGACGTGGTGCAGTTTCGTCAGGCCGTCGGTGCCAATGGCATGCGCGCTGCCGAAGAACGGTTGCAGGGTATCCTGAACCCGGTGATCCGGGCGGTTCTGGGTTCGGAAGGTGTGACGTCGAACACCATCCTGTCGGCAGATCGTGCAGAGTATATCGAGCGGATCACAGAAGAGGCGCGCCTGCGGGCCTTGCCTCTGGGTCTCGATGTTCTGGATGTGCGTCTGAAAAAGACCAACCTTCCCGAGCAGAACCTTGACGCTACCTTTGCCCGAATGCGAGCCGAACGGGAACGTGAAGCTGCCGACGAAGTCGCACGCGGTGAAGAAGCCGCTCAGCGGGTGCGTGCACAGGCAGACCGGACGGTGGTCGAGCTGATCTCGGTTGCAACGCGAGAGTCAGACATCATCCGTGGTGAAGCCGACGCTGCACGCAACAGCATCTTTGCCGCGGCATTCGGTGCGGACGAGGAGTTCTTCGAGTTCTACCGGTCGATGACCGCTTACGAGCGGGCCCTGCAAGGCAGCAACTCGACCATGATCATGTCTCCGTCCAGCGAGTTCTTCAACTACCTGCGCTCGGATCAGGGCGCACGGTCGGTCGAAGGCGAGTAACATGGCGTGGGTCCTGATGGCCCTTGGACTGGTGTTGATGGTGGAGGGGCTGGCATATGTGCTGGCCCCTTCGCTTATTGAGCGTGTGCTGGAAATGCTGCGCAGCCTGCCCGAGGCTGCGCGCAGACAGGTGGGTCTTCTCGCTTTGGTGAGCGGTCTGTTGCTGGTGTGTATCGCCTATCAGCTGGGCCTGAATTGACTGCGGCGCTGGCGCGCCAATTGATTTTGTTCAAATTTTTCCAAAATTTGGCTTGATGCCTTCGGCGGGGATATTGAAAGCCAAAAGAAGTTTCGCACCTTGGGCTTGTCTGAGCGGGCAGCGGTTCACAGATTGGTAACGAGGTCTTGAAAGGATGGCACTGATTTCATCTTTGATGTTGCATGCTTGCAACCCTAGATGCACGGTATGGCGCAGACGCGCAGCAATGTGTAAAGCGGACGATCCGTCCGCATGGACAGCAGGAGAACGTCGTATGCAGACCAGAGCGGTCGCGGTGTCGATGAAACGCACCCCATCCTTTCAACTTCGTGCCATGTGGCTGACGGCCCTGGCGATGATCCTTGTGCTCGCGCAGGTGATCGCGGCTCAGGCCAAGCCGGAGAGCCTGGCGCCTCTGGCCGAGAAGATCAGCCCCTCGGTCGTGAACATTACCACATCCACGGTGGTCGCAGGCAACACCGGGCCGCAGGGCATCGTGCCCGAGGGCAGCCCGTTCGAGGATTTCTTTCGCGAATTTCAGGACCGTAACAACAATGGTGACCGTCCCCGACGGTCCTCCGCACTGGGCTCGGGCTTTGTCATCTCCGAAGATGGTTATGTTGTCACCAACAACCACGTGATCGAAGGCGCTGACGAGATCAAGGTCGAGTTCTTCAACGGCAGTGAACTGGATGCGACGGTCGTGGGCACCGATCCCAACACCGACATCGCCCTGCTGAAGGTCGAGGCCGACGGTCCGTTGCCCTTCGTTCCCTTCGGTGACAGCGACGCCGCGCGCGTGGGCGACTGGGTGATTGCAATGGGCAACCCGCTGGGTCAGGGCTTTTCGGTCTCGGCCGGTATCGTATCAGCTCGTAACCGTGCGCTGAGCGGCACCTATGATGACTACATTCAGACCGACGCTGCGATCAACCGGGGCAACTCGGGCGGTCCTTTGTTCAACATGGACGGCCAGGTCATTGGTGTGAACACCGCGATCCTGTCACCCACCGGCGGCTCGATCGGGATAGGCTTTTCGATGGCCTCCAATGTGGTAACGCGGGTGGTCAATCAGCTGCAGGAATTCGGTGAGACCCGCCGTGGTTGGCTGGGCGTGCGCATCCAGGATGTGACACCTGATATCGCCGAGGCGATGGGGCTGGAGAAAACCGCCGGTGCGTTGGTCACTTCGGTGCCCGAAGGTCCCGCGATGGAAGCAGGCATGAAGGACGGCGACGTGATCGTCAGCTTCGCCGGCGTCGAAGTGGCCGACACCCGCGGTCTGGTCCGTCAGGTGGGCAACAGCCCGGTGGGCGAAGCCGTGCGTGTCATGGTGTTCCGCGATGGCAAGACCGTGACGCTGAAAGTCACGCTTGGCCGCCGTGAAGAAGCCGAAGGCGCCGTGCCGGCCGTGGCACCCGGACCCGACCCCGAAGAAACCCCTGAAACCACCAAGCAGGTTCTGGGCCTGACACTGACGCCTCTGACAGACGAAGTGCGCGAGCAACTGGGCGTTGCCAATGATCTGGTCGGGTTGGCTGTGGCCGACGTCGATGAAGCATCGGAGGCCTATGAGAAAGGGTTGCGCGCGGGTGACGTGATCACCGAAGCGGGTCAGCAGAAGATCTCGTCGATCGCTGATTTCGAAACACGTGTGGCCGAGGTCAAGGAAGGCGGGCGCAAGTCGCTGCTGTTGCTGGTGCGCCGTGCCGGTGACCCGCGATTTGTCGCGCTGGGCATTGCCGAATAAGCCAAGGCGCTGATCCGAATGTGTGAAAGGCCGGGCCGATGTGTCCGGCCTTTTGCTATTTCGGCTGTCGCTCGACTGCAATCAGCCCCAGTTTGCGGGCGGTCGCGACGGTCAGTATGTCGCTGTCAAACCCGTCAGGCCGCTGGAACCGGCGCACGGCGGCAAGGGTGCGCACCGACATCTCACCGGTGACAGGACCAGGATAGACGCCGCGCGCAGCCAGTGCGCGTTGCAGGGACGAGACGAACTCGGGCGTCAGTTCCGCAGCACAAGGCACCTGAAACCACGTGTCTTCGCGCTCTTTCACGATCTCCTGAACGCTTTCTCGCTGGTAGACCGCAGGCTGCTGGATCAACCCGTCGCTGCTGGTCTGGGCGGGCTGCAGCAGCACCTCGCGCTCGACGGTCTCGATGATGGCGGGCGATGTCTTTTTGCCCCAGCAGGTGTCTGGGGCGGCACCTTCCGGGCGCTCTGCGGTCAGGCGGATCATGCCCGGCCCGGTCGATCCGTCGTTTCCGGCTACCGGTTCGCAAGCGCCCAGCAAGATGATGCCCAGAGCTGCGGTGCGAAAATGGATCATGGTGCCTGTCCTCATGCCGGTTGCGATACGGCTTTATACGGCAAGCTACCCGCATCGCCGCACGCTTACCAGCCCAGAGGACGGGCAGTCACCAAAGACCTTGTGCAGGCAAAAGTGCACAAAACCGTGTGCCACGCGCAACCGCGCAGGCTCTGGGCACAAAAGGGGCTGGCGCAGCCTACAGCGGCTGGATAGACATGCAGGGATTTCGCACCAAGGGGGCAACTATGGCCAAAATCACTTACATCGAACACGGCGGCAAGGAACATGTTGTCGAGGTCTCGAACGGCATGACCGTCATGGAAGGCGCACGCGACAACAACATTCCCGGCATCGAAGCCGATTGCGGTGGTGCCTGCGCCTGTTCGACCTGCCACGTCTACGTCGATCCGACCTGGGCCGAGAAACTGCCCGCCAAGGACGACATGGAAGAAGACATGCTGGATTTTGCCTTCGAGCCCGATCCTGCACGCTCGCGTCTGACCTGCCAGCTCAAGGTCACCGACGCTCTGGACGGTCTGATCGTCCACATGCCCGAAAAACAGATCTGATGCGGCTGGCGGCGCTCTTGTGGGCGCTGCTGGCTGGTGCCTCGGCGGCGGAACCGCTGGCCGAGGTGCGCGCGGGTGCTTTTACCGCCCGGTTCGAGGCTCCGACGCATCGCTATGGTCACGCCATCATGGGCGATCTTCCCGAATGGGGGCCTCTGTGTCTGTCCGGGCCTGATGCGCAGGCCTGCGTGACCTTGCCCGAAAGCGCCGTGTTCGAGGACATGGTCCCGCGACTGGCTGACCTCGATCACGACGGCATCCCCGAAGCTGTCGTGGTCGAAAGCACGATCACCCAAGGGGCAGCACTTGTTGTCTACCGGCTGAACGGCAGCAAGCTGACCCGCACCGCCACGCCGCCCATCGGGCAACGCAACCGCTGGCTTGCGCCTGTGGCGATTGCCGATCTGGACGGCGACGGTCATATCGAGATCGCCTACATCGACCGCCCGCATCTGGCCCGCGTTCTGCGCATCTGGCGCTACCGCAACGGTGCGTTGCACCATGTCACCGATCAACCGGGCCTGACCAATCACCGCATCGGCGAAGAGACCATAGCAGGCGGGTTACGCACGTGTGACAGCACGCACGAAGTCATCACCGCCAATGCCGATTGGTCACAAATAGTAGCCACACGTCTTGCCAATGACAGCACCACGATCCGCAGCCTTGGCCCTTACAGCGCCGCTGCCATGATCCGTGCCCTGACCTGCCGCTGACCCTTCATCTTGCCAGAAAAACTCCGGGGACGCGTCGCAGACGCGGGGGCAGAGCCCCTCAAGCCGCCCTCAGTCCAGCGCCCGCCAGCCGATGTCCCGCCGACAGAATCCGCCATCCCAATCCACCGCATCGACCATCGCATAGGCACGGTTTCGCGCTTCGGCCAGTGACGCGCCGCGCGCAGTCACGTTCAGAACGCGGCCCCCTGTGGCCACCACGTTGCCGCCTTCGCGCTTGGTGCCTGCGTGAAAGACCATGTTGCTGCTGTCTTCGGGCAGCGCGTCCAGCCCGCCGATGACCGTGCCTTTTTCATAGGCGTCTGGGTAGCCTTTGGCCGCCATCACCACAGTGATTGCATGATCATCGGCCCAGTTCACCCGCGCCTCGGCCAGACGGCCCTGAGCTGCGGCATGCATCAGATCCATCGCCTGCGCCCCCAGCCGCATCATCAGGACCTGACATTCCGGGTCGCCAAAGCGCACGTTGTATTCCACCAGACGCGGCACGCCGTCCTTGATCATCAGGCCTGCGTAGAGAACCCCCTGATAGGGCATTCCGCGCTTGGCCATCTCGTCCATGCAGGGTTTGATGATCTGATCCAGCGCCGCTTGCGCAATCTGATCCGTCAGCACCGGCGCGGGGGAATAGGCACCCATGCCGCCGGTGTTGGGTCCGGTGTCGCCTTCGCCGACGCGCTTGTGGTCCTGCGCCGTGCCCATCGGCAGCACGTCGGTGCCGTCACACAGGACGAAGAACGACGCTTCCTCGCCTTCCATGAACTCCTCGATCACCACCTCGGCACCGGCCCCGCCAAAGGCGCCGCCGAACATGTCGTCGATGGCGGCTTCGGCTTCGGCCACGGTTTCGGCGATGATCACACCCTTGCCTGCGGCCAGACCATCGGCTTTGACCACGATCGGCGCGCCTTGCTTTTGCACATAGGCGCGGGCGGATGCTGCATCGGTGAAATGGCCGTAGGCGGCGGTATTGGCCCCGCAGGCATCGCAAATTTCCTTGGTAAACGCCTTGGACGCCTCCAGCTGCGCGGCGGCGGCACTTGGTCCAAAGACCAGAACGCCCGCATCGCGAAGCCGGTCGGCAACACCCGCAGCCAGCGGCGCTTCGGGACCGACGATCACGAAATCAATCGATTCTTCCTCGACCAGTGCTATCACCTGACCGCCGTCTTCGATGTCGAGCGAGGCACATTCCGCCATGGCCTCGATGCCCGCGTTGCCGGGGGCGACGATCAGCCTGTCACATTTGGGGTTTTGCACCACCGCCCATGCCAAGGCATGTTCACGGCCACCACCGCCGAGGATCAGAATATTCATGCCGCACACTCCTTGGCCTTTGTTGCCCCGCGTTCTAGTCTGCGCGCACCCGCCACACAAGCACGCAAGGCACCGCCCATGGACCTGATCGACGACCCCGCCGAGGCCGGCAATTCACCCGAGTTCAGCGTGACCGAGCTTTCGGGTGCGATCAAGCGGGTGATCGAGGGCGAGTTTGGCCACGTCCGCATCCGCGGCGAGGTCGGTCGCGTGTCGCGTCCGCGCTCGGGGCATGTCTATCTGGACCTCAAGGACGACCAGAGCGTGATTTCCGGCGTGATGTGGAAAGGTGTGGCCAGCCGTCTGCAAACCCAGCCCGAAGAGGGCATGGAAGTGATCGCCACCGGGCGGATCACCACCTTTGGCGGGCAGTCGAAATACCAGATCGTCATCGAGGATATCAAACCCGCAGGTATGGGCGCGCTGATGGCGCTGCTGGAAAAGCGAAAGGCGATGTTGCAGGCCGAGGGGCTGTTCGACGTCGCCCGCAAGCGGCCCTTGCCTTATCTGCCCGATATCATCGGCGTGGTCACTTCGCCTTCGGGGGCGGTGATCCGTGATATCCTGCACCGCCTGCGCGACCGGTTCCCGCGCAAGGTGCTGATCTGGCCCGTGGCCGTTCAGGGCGAGCGTTGTGCAACCGAGGTGGCCCGCGCCATCGAGGGGTTCAATGCCATGTCGGTCGGCGGAGCATTGCCCCGGCCCGACCTGCTGATCGTGGCGCGTGGCGGCGGCAGTGTTGAGGACCTGTGGGGGTTCAACGAAGAGATCGTCGCGCGCGCGGCGGCTGCCTCGGATATTCCGCTGATTTCCGCCGTAGGCCACGAGACCGACACGACATTAATCGACTTTGTTTCCGACAGGCGCGCGCCCACGCCCACGGCGGCTGCGGAACTGGCGGTGCCGGTGCGCCACGAACTGCTGGCATGGCTGGGCGGGCAGGGCGCGCGCATGTCGCAGGCGCTGTCGACCACGCTGATCCGTCGCCGCCAACGGCTGAGCGATCTGGGCCGGGCCCTGCCGCGCCCCGAGACATTGGTGGAAAGCCCGCGTCAGCGGCTGGACGTTCTTGGCGACCGACTGGGCCCTGCGCTGATCGCAGGCGTACAGCGGCGCAAGGTCAAGCTGTCCGAGGCTTCGGGCAGTCTGCGCCCCGCCACCCTGCGCCGCAGCGTGATGACGGCACGGCGCGATCTGGACAAGCTGTCGGCGCGTCTGGCCCCCGCACTTGCCCGCGCGGTGGCGGCGAAGTCAGACCGCTTTGCCACGCGCACAGGCCGGTTCGACCCTGCGGCACTTACGGCGCAAACCGCCACGGCACGGCGCGATCTGGACCGTCTGACCGCTGGCATCGTGCGCGCGGGCCAAGGCCAGACCGAGATCCTGCGCCGCAAGATCGACGCGATGGACCGGTTGCGCGAAACGCTGAGTTACAAGGCGACCCTGGCGCGTGGCTATGCGGTGGTGCGCGGCGACGGCGATCTGGTCACGACCAAGGCGGGCGCGAAAAAATCCGCCAGCCTCGAGATCGAATTTGCCGATGGCAAGCTGGTGGTCGGTGGCAAGGCGGCGGCCCCGAAGAAATCCGCCCCCAAGGCCCCCGATCAGGGATCGCTGTTCTAGACCGTCGCGATGGGCGTGACGGGCGAGCCCACGGCCGAGGGCAGGCGCAATGGTGGGGCCGTAATCAGGAACCGCGACCGCCCGTTGGCCCGCAACCACTCGGCCAGCGGTGTCAGGTGCCACAGCTCGCCCAGCATGATCCCGTTCTTGAACAGGCAATGTTCGTGCAAGGGCAGGGTGGAGCAACAGCCCTCGCCCGGTGTCGCGGGATAGCCCTCGACCGCGTAATTGTCGGCGGCAATCGCCGCGATCCCGCTGTCGGTGATCCATTGCAGCAGGCGCGCATCCCGCCCGTCCAGCACGGCGCAGGCATTGTGCAATCGGTCCTCGTCCGGCTCTTTGTTCATGTCCAATATCACCTGCGCAAACCCTGTGTGCAGCACCAGCATGTCGCCGGCCTCGACGCTCACGCCGTCCTGCTCCATCACCTGCATCAGCTTGTCATAGCCCACCAGCGTGCGGTCGTCGCCGAAATGTGCGCGCAGATCGACCAGCACGCCGCGCCCCTGAATGCCGTGGGCGGCTGCGTTCTCGATGCCCAGTGCGGTCGCCTGCGAGGTGCTGTGCGTTTTCATATCCGCGCCCACACCCGCATCATCGAGTGCTTCGGGTGCGATGATGTGCTCGCCCGCGCGGTAGCCGTTGTAGAAAACCTTTGCCGTCTCGCCGTCGCCGTCCGTGTCGAACTGCCCGCCCACGTGACACAGCGCGTCCCATTGCGTCGAATATTGCAGGTGTAGGATCGCCAGATCGTCGCACAGCACATCCGACGCACCGGGGATTGTGGCGTTAAAGTTCACCGCCCCCTCGCGCAGTGTCGGGCGCACCACGGGCGGTTTGCGGCGCGGGTTCAACCCGCTGCCGCCGGGGTAATCCAGCGGCAGTGACAGGCAAAAGGTGATCCCCTCGACCGCCTCGGCCAGCCCCTGTTTGACCTTGGCGCGGTCCATCAGGTTCAGCCGCCCGATCTGGTCATCGGGGCCAAAATCACCCCAGTTCGATCCCTCTGGCCTGTGTGTCCATCTTTGCGTCATCTGCGGGTCTCCTCCCCATCATATTCAGGCCCATCATGGCGCGCCGTTTGGGCCTGCGTCCACGCCCGCGTTCTGCAGGAGTGTCGGAATACCCCGTTCCGTTGCGTCCCACCGATGTGCCGCGAAACCACACAAGCATGGCAGTTGTCGTGAAAATCCAATAGGTCTGCGGGATCAACACCCCAAGTGCGCGAAAGGACCGTCAGCATGCTGAAGAACGATCAATTGGACCAATGGGACCGCGAGAATTTCTTTCACCCCTCAACCCATCTGGCCCAGCACGCCCGTGGCGAAAGCCCGAACCGTGTGATCAAGACCGCCAGCGGCGTCCACATCGAAGACCGCGACGGCAACCGCCTGCTTGATGCCTTTGCCGGGCTTTACTGTGTCAACGTGGGCTACGGCCGACAGGAAATCGCCGAAGCCATCGCCGATCAGGCGCGCGAGCTGGCCTATTACCACTCTTACGTCGGTCACGGCACCGAGGCGTCGATCACGCTGTCGAAAATGATTCTCGACCGCGCGCCTTCGAATATGTCCAAAGTGTATTTCGGCCTCGGCGGGTCGGACGCAAACGAGACCAATGTGAAATTGATATGGTATTACAACAACATCCTTGGTCGCCCGCAAAAGAAAAAAATCATCAGCCGCTGGCGTGGCTACCACGGATCGGGTCTGGTCACCGGCTCGTTGACCGGGCTTGAACTGTTCCACAAGAAATTCGACCTGCCGATAGATCAGGTGATCCACACCGAGGCGCCCTATTATTTCCGCCGCGCGGACCTGGACCAGACCGAGGCGCAATTTGTCGCCCACTGCGTCTCCGAGCTTGAGGCGCTGATCGCGCGGGAAGGGGCCGACACCATCGCCGCCTTCATCGGCGAACCGGTCCTGGGCACAGGCGGCATCGTGCCGCCGCCCGAAGGCTATTGGGCCGCGATACAGGAGGTGTTGAAAAAGCACGACATCTTGCTGGTGGTCGACGAGGTCGTCACCGGGTTTGGCCGTCTGGGCACCATGTTCGGCAGCGATCACTACGGGCTTGAGGCGGATATCATCACAATCGCCAAGGGTCTGACGTCGGCCTATGCGCCGCTGTCGGGGTCGATCATCGGCGACAAGGTCTGGAAGGTGCTGGAGCAGGGAACGGATGAAAACGGCCCCATCGGCCACGGCTGGACCTATTCGGCGCACCCCATCGGGGCTGCGGCGGGCGTGGCCAACCTCAAACTGATCGATGACCTGAACCTGATCAGCAACGCAGGCGAGGTTGGCGGCTATCTGAACAAGACGATGACCGAGGCACTGGGCGATCACCCTCACGTGGGCGAGATCCGTGGCGAGGGGATGCTGTGCGCCGTCGAGTTCGTGAAAGATCGTGACAGCCGCACATTTTTTGATGCCGCCGACAAGATCGGCGCGCAGGTGTCGGCCACTTTGCTGTCGCAGGACAAGGTTATCGCGCGGGCCATGCCGCAGGGCGATATCCTAGGCTTTGCGCCGCCGTTCTGCCTGAGCAAGGCGGAGGCAGATCAGGTCGTTGCGGCCACGGCCCGTGCGGTAAAAACTGTTCTGGGCTAGGGGCTTGCGCCCGCCGTGGTCCTTTGGGTCAATGGCGGGCGGCTACACGCCGATCTTGGGACCGAGGCAGAGCATTTCCTCGCCCAGATCCTGCGCTTCGTACAGCGACAGAGACCCCGGTTCGTTCTGGAATTGCGCCATCAGGCCGCTGCCGCGTTGCTCGAACGTCCAGCATTGCGGATCGGGGCGATCTTCGTAGATGAAACAGATGTTACCTGCCTCTTCGTACCAATAGCCGTCCTTGCATTCGCCATCCAGAAACGACCAGCGCACGCGACGATTTTCGAGGTAAATCTCGGCCCCGTAGGGCGCGCCGCCCGAGCCGAAAAACAGCGTTTTGCCCTTGGTGTAGGCATCAAAGGCGTCTGCATCCATCGGTTCGGCGGCCAAGGGTGCGGCGAGAAGGGCGCTGAGGAGTAAAATACGTTTCATCATAGTCCCAGATTGGCAGAAGCGCGCGCGCCGCGCCAGTCCGCGCACGGCAAATCGGCAGATTCGTGTCGCTTGGCATTTGCGGTGATGAATACGAGACCCATATTCTGCGCTCAAGGGTCGCTTTTGGGCTGAAGCGGTGCACTGCTATGGGCTAATGTGCCTGAAATTCGACCCCTTGGGGCATACTTGAGCAGGAACCGAGCATGGCATCAGATCACGATACAATGGGTGACAACCGGCAAGGTGTCTGGAAATCCGGCAAGGGCAAGGGGCGCGTGCGTCCCAAGGGCCGCGCGTTGGAGGACCAGTCGTGGGACGACGTGCGCGCGCTGCTGGGCGATGCGCCACGCAGGCGTGATCT
>JAGXHE010000180.1 GCA_024636445.1 Sulfitobacter sp. | reverse complement strand
GCCTTGGGTGATTTTGCTGCTGATGAACCTGATCCTACTTGCGGTTGGCTGTTTCATGGAAACGGTCGCGGCGATCACTATTATGGTCCCAGTCCTTTTGCCAATTGCTGTAACCTTGGGTATCGATCCGGTGCATTTTGGGGTGATCATGGTGTTGAACTTGATGTTGGGGCTACTGACGCCGCCCGTTGGCATGGTACTCTACGTGCTTGCAAGGGTTGCAAAAATTCCCTTTGAGCAATGTGTTGTAGGCACTGCGCCGTTCCTTATTCCACTGGTGACCGTTCTGCTGTTGGTTACGTTTGTGCCCAGCATCACCATGTGGCTGCCCACCTTGATCTACCGCTAGGAAAGACATGACGAAACCAGTTCAGACCAACGATCTGACCCAATTCTGCCAGTCCGTCTTGTCGGCCGTAGGGGCTGATTTCGAAACCGCCCGCGATTGCACCGGATCGATGATGCATGGGTCAATTCACGGAGTTGATAGTCACGGAGTGCGCCTTTTAGGCCATTACGCAAAAGCGTTACAGGGCGGACGATTGAACAAAACACCGCATATGAAGTTTACCCGCACACGAGCGAGTTCTGGCATGCTGCACGGTGATAATGCTCAGGGCGCTCGGGCCACCTACTCAGCGGTAGAGCACGCCTGCGACTTGGCGGCAGAGGCGGGAATTGGTGCCGTTGGGATTACAAATTCATCGCATTTCGGACCGGCGGGGGCTTATGTAATGCGCGCGACGCAGCGAGGCATGTTGGCACTGGCAACCTGCAACAGTGACAGTTTCGTGCGCTTGCACGACGGGACCGAACGTTTTCACGGCACCAACCCGTTGGCCATCGGCTGCCCTGCCCCGGACAACCCTTGGCTTTTAGACATGGCTACCAGTGCGGTTCCGTTTAACCGGGTACAGCTCTATCGCTCAACCGGCGACCCATTGCCTGAAGGCGTGGCATCCGATAGCGCTGGGGTAGATACAACTGATCCGCAGAAAGCGGATATGCTGGCACCACTGGGTGGCACGTTCGGGTTTAAGGGCGCGGGTCTAGCTGGCGTAGCGGAACTGTTTTCTGCTGTGCTGACAGGTATGAAGCTGTCGCCTGATATTGCCGCTATGGGCGGACCTGATTTCAGCACTCCTCGCGGTATGGGCGCATTCGTCATCGCGCTTGACCCCGATGCCTTTGTCGGGGCCGAATTGGTACGGGCTGGGATAGCGCGGTATCTAGAGCTTTTGCGCGCATGTCCGCCGCAGCCCGGCCAAAAGGTGATGGCGCCGGGTGATAGAGAATGGGCCGTGGCGTTGGATCGCCGCAAAAACGGCATCACGCTTGATCCTGTAACTCTGGCTGAGTTCGCCGATCTGGCGGAATCTCTTAGGGTCGATCCCATAGCCTAAGGCTAGTTACTTCTAAAAAACTCGAACTCGCCTCCACGAGGACAGCAAGCCTGCCGTGCTGCCGCCATGTTTTTCTCAGACGAATAAAATTCATTCTCTCCGTGGCGGAGCACAGCGAGGTTTCCAAAAATCAAGAGTCTGCGCTCGCCCACCAGACAGTTCAAAATCCATGGACGGGGTATCCACTTCCATTAGCCGCTTATTCCCTTAATCGACCACACGAACCGCGAGTGATGGGCGTAATTTCTCAAAGCGGCTTGACGAAAGTGCCCGATTGTTATGGGAAGGCAGTTCAGGTCTCCCCTCTTGCGATCTACGGAAGGGCTCGCAGATGGTTGTATCGAGGTAAGTCGTCATAGATCTAAAAAGGTTACTCCCTAAACATATCTGCCGTTGGCGCATACCTCGGCGAAGGTCCTTAATCCGCCCCTCCCGCACCCGGACCATAAGCATTTCCGCGGTCGCTGGGCGGACTCAGGATGGTTCGAGCGATACTCTTCCCACAATAGTGACAGCGTCACGCCCTTGCGGCGCAACTCGCGGTGGATATGTGCCCACTCAGGCTGGGTCGCACGATTTGAAACATCACACGCTGTCCGCGGAAAAATCAGCCGCTCAAGGTCGGTGTCAGACATTGCTGGCGGCAGCGGCCAGACCACCTCAGCGTCCCGGGCGCGATCCAGATAACCCTGAAGTGGTGCGCCCAATCGCCAGGCTTGCCGCAATCTGTCGGGTCGACAGACCCTCGGCTGATGGCCGTAAAACGTCTCGGATCTTCCGCATAGACAATCTCTTCATCGGGCTTACTTCGTGCCAAAAGAGTGGAAGGTAGCCGGTTACAGATTGCCTCGCAGCAGCACGTCACAGGGGTGGCCGGATGCTCCGGAATCGGTGGCCGGGTAAAATCGGAACGAGTGGCCGGATACTTTCGGAATCAGTGGCCGGATCATCCCGGAATACGCACCTGAGCCACCATTGCCTTGAGCCTCGACTTGTTCGCATCGCATCGGTTTCGAGACAGAGCACTGAAATCTACCTAACTCCTGCATGTCTAAGCATCGGATGCGCACATGAAGTTGCAATAGGTTCCGCTTTAGCTTGAAACTACCCCTAAAAGATGCACGTTAGAGTATGTTTTGCGGCTGAAATAATCAACTTTTCGGCGAAAGTTGATTAGTTTAGGGAATTTTCAAGCATGCAGAAATATGCGCAGTTAGCGCAATACTATACGCAAAATCAGTGCAAAACTATGATTTCAGTTGCTCAAAATCTCCCAACAAAATCAGCGGGCGGCGAGCAAAGCTATGTGCATCCCTACATCGGCTGTAGTCGGTAAGCGTTCGCAGTGTCTACGAATGCGGAATTGTCACTGTTGCCTGACGGGGGAGCATTCAGGCACCTCTCCCCCGCAGGACGCGCGATCAATTGCCGCTTTGCGTATTCGGCTCGGTCTCGCCATCCTCTGCGGGTTGCTCTGCATCCTGAACAGTTGTGGGCTCTGTATCGGGCTGGTCGGTTGCAGGTTCAGCATCGGGTTGATCGGTTGCGGACCCTTCGTCCTGACCAGTTGCAGTCTCGGCATCTGACTGACCAGTTGTGGGCTCTGCATCCTGACCGGTGGCGACCTCTTCTTCGGACTGACCAGTTGCAGGCTCTGTATCGGATGGCTGTTCACCCGTCTCTGACCCGTCTGGCGCACTGACCTCGGGGCTGCTTTGCGCATCCCCGGCTTGAGCCGCGGCAATTCGCTGTTCTGTCTCCAACAGCACGTTTGCGCGATCCTCAAGATTTGCTGTCAAATCGGTCACAATCTGCTGTAGTTCTGCGCGCTGTTCCTGTGCCGCTTCGACGTCCTGTGTAAACTGGTCGCGGCGTTGTGTCAGGCTCGTAACCTCGGTTTCGAGCGACTCTTTTCGCGATTGCATCTGGGCCAATTCGTTCTCAAGCGTACCGACCTGCTCGCGCAATCCGGTTTGTTGCTCCGTCAGATCCTGCACGTTTGTTTCTGCGGTCGCCAGTTCTTCTGACAACCGGGCATTGTCGTCCGTGAGAGTTGCAAGGGTTTCGCGCATCGTCGCTTCGGTCGCGCGCCCCTCGTTCAGGCGGGATTCAACATCACCGAGCTCTTGCGTTTGCGACGCGATCTGTTCCTCAAGCTGAAGTCTACGGTCTTCGAATGTCGCCATTTCCTCGCGCATCGGAGCGACCTGGCTTTCAAGTTCAGAGACGGTCTCCTCCTGTGCTGCGACAGCCTGCTCCAACTCGCTTTGCTGCTGGCGCAACGCTTCGACCTGCGGCTGCAGCGTTTCGATGTCCGACTGCGCGGTATCGCGGCTAGCCTCAAGATTTTCGCTTTCGAGGGTAAGTTCCTCAATGCGTACCTGCAACGCGTCCGCTGTTCCGGCCGCCTGTTGCTGAGCCGTGATCTCGCCTTGCAGACGCTCGATTGCCGAGTCGTTGCGCGTTCCGTCGATGATAAAATAGATCGCAATGATCCAGCCGACTGCTGCCAATAAGGCGATGATACCCAGTGTCTTGCGCGTTGAACCTGATGATGAGTCTGCCATCTGAAAAATTTCCCCCAATGTGAGCATGCGTAAAAGAACTGTGTTGCAAACGCGCTGGGGTGGCGACTGGTTCCGTGAAACAGCAAAGGGCCTTGGGATTGGCAAGCACTTGCGTCCTGATGTGACCTGCCATGCACAACATCCTCAGCAGTGGTCAGATCCGCCGCAAAGCAGACCCTTCCAAACCTGACTGGAACATAAACGGTCCTCGCCGCGTAGTCCTTTTATACACGCGCGGCACTTAGTTTGCGGCGGCAATTTGTGCCGACCGCTGCCGCATTTGACTGAAAGGCACCCACATGACCGAGAAGTTTACAGACTACCTTACCGACAACGCACGCGAGTCGTCGATCAATCACCTGAACGCGTCGCTGGCCACCGGCATTCAGTTGCAGCTGGCGATCAAGCAGGCGCATTGGAACATCAAAGGCCCAAGCTTCATCGGTATTCACGAGCTGCTGGACGAAGTCCGGGCGCGGCTGGACGAGCATGTTGACACCATCGCCGAGCGTATCGTCATTCTGGGCGGCACTGCAGATGGCACTCTGGATGGCGTCAAGAAAAACGGGCAACTGGACGCATATCCGCGCGACGCCGTGCATCAGGACGTGCACATCGACGCGCTGAAGACACGGATGATACAGTTCGTCTCACTGGTGCATGACGGTCTCAAGGAAGCCGGTGATGCGGGCGACGAGGAGACAGCAGATCTTTACACCGCTGTCAGCCGCGGTGTCAGCAAGGACGCATGGTTCATCGGCGCGCACCACACGGACGCAAAGAAATAAAACGCGATATTCAATGAGATCGATCAAGGGGAGACGGTCAAGAGCCGCTCCCCTTTTTCTGTTCGGGAACCGAGCGCGCATCGCTTCCAGCGGAACTTTATCAAATTTTTCCTTTGTGGAGGCTAAGCCAGACCTTAGACTTACCCCATCAAAGGCCTGATTTCGGGGCCAAGTCCAAGGTGGGAGACAAAAATGGGCAAACGTGACGACCTGATCGCGCAATACGCGGATGATCTGAAAAACAAGTGCGGCATGACGCCGGATATGAACTTGCTGACCAAGGTCACCATCGGCTGCGGCCCTGCGATCTACAACGCGGATGCATCCACGGTCGCGGGCACGCAGCCCGCTGAACTGGAAACCGTCAAAGAGAACTTTCTGATCAAGAAGTTGGGTCTGGCGGATGGTCCCCAACTGATGGAAGCGATCAACAGCGTAATCGAAACCTATGGCAAATCCGAGCGTAACAAATACCGCGCCGTGGTCTATTACATGCTGACCAAACATTTCGGCAAAGACAGCGTTTACGGCTGATACTGCCTTATCAGAGAGTGTTTCAGGCCCGCATCACGCGGGCCTTTGCCTTTGTGGCCCTCAGGGGTCAATCCCGGCAAGCCCGCAGATGATCTGCCATTCGGCATCCGCGACCGGCTGCACTGACAGACGCGAATTGCGCACCAGTATCATGTTATCCAGACGGCCATCGGCCTTGATCATGTCCAGAGTTACCGGCGTTTTCACCGGCCTGACCGCCTTGATGTCCACACAGTCCCAACGGTCGTCATCGGTGCTGCTGTCGGGGTGCGCTTCGGCAATCACCTCGACCACACCGACCACAGCTTTTTCGGTTTGCGAGTGGTAAAAGAACCCGTGATCGCCCAACTTCATCTCGCGCATGAAATTGCGCGCCTGATAGTTGCGTACACCGTCCCATTCCTCGCCCGCTTCGCCCTTGGCCTGCTGGTCGGCCCAGCCCCAGGTGGATGGTTCGGATTTAAACAGCCAATACGCCATCAGCCGATGACCTTTTTCCACTCGATCAGCTTGACGTCAGCGAACAGTCCGGCCAGCGCATAAGGGTCACTATCAGCCCACATTTGCGCGTCGGCCATGCTGTCGACCGACAGGATCACCAGTGAGCCTGCCATTTCTCCGTCGCCGTCCAACAGCGGGCCAGCTTGCGCAACGACGCCGGTTTTTTCGATATAGGCCAAATGGTTATCCCTATTGGCCTTGCGCACGTCCAGCGCGCCGTCCTTGTCCGTGGCAATCAAAGCGATCAGCATTTCATTCTTCCTTGAGTGGGCGCGACAACAGGGCCGCCATGGATGTTGGCACGTCGGCCGTGCCATCCAGCAATCGGGCGACGGTCTGTGTGATAGGCATATCAACTCCGCTGGCGCGCGTCATCTGCACAATCGCGCGGGCGGTCGCGGCGCCCTCGACGGTGGTCGAAGGATCAAAGCTGTTTCCAGCCCCCAGCGACAGGCCAAGCCGGTAATTGCGCGATTGCTCGGACGTGCAGGTCAGCACCAGATCGCCAAAACCGGAAAGCCCCGCAAGCGTGGTCGCGTCGGCCCCCAAATGCTGTGCCAGGCGGGTCATCTCGGAAAAGCCGCGCGTCATGAGCGCTGCGCGCGCGCTTTGGCCTAATCCGGCACCGATCGCGACCCCACAGGCGATGGCGATCACGTTCTTCAACGCGCCGCCCAGCTCGGCCCCTTGGGTGTCCGTTGTGCGGTAAAGACGCAGGTTCCGCGTTGTTAGAGCCTGTTGAAGCATCTGCCCCGCCGTATCATCCGCACATGCCAGCGTCAGTGCGGTCGGCAGACCACGCGCGATGTCGGCGGCAAAGCTGGGTCCAGTCAGGATGGCGGCGGTGGCGTCGGGGGCGGCGTCCCGGATCACCGTGACGGGGCCACGGCCTGTCGACACCTCGAACCCTTTGCAGCAGGCGACCAGATTGTCGGTGCTGTCTTGCGCTATATGGTCGCTCAGAAAACCGGCAAGCCGCTGCATTGGAACCGCCAAAAGGATCACATCAGCGGACAGGGCCTGAGCAATATCGCTGGTTAGAGACAGATTATCAGGCATTCTGATGTCCGGCAGGCGCGCAGTATTCATGCGTGTTGCCTGCATGTCGGCCACCTGATCGGGATTGCGGGCCCACAGAGTGACATTGCCCTTTCCCGCCAGAGAAATCGCCAGTGCGGTGCCAAAGGCCCCTGCCCCCAAAACCGAAACACTCATGCCTTGGCCCCTTTTTTGCCGCTGCCCAGCATCGCAATGCTGTCGGTGTCCAGCGGCATTCTGGGACGTGCGGACAGGTCCATGCCATCCGGCGCGCGCGTCTGCATCTGCTCAATGGCCGCGTAGGCGATCATCGCGGCATTGTCGGTGCACAACGCCAAAGGCGGCGCGATGAACGGAATGCCTGCAGCCTGCGAAACAGTCTCTAAACCGGCGCGAATGGTCTGATTTGCCGCCACTCCGCCCGCGACGCACAGCGCAGTTATAGGCCCGCTGGCGATAACCGCACGGCTACATTTTTCCTGCAAGACATCTGCAACAGCGGCCTGAAACCCGGCGGATAGATCAGCCTGATCCTGTTCGGTCAGTCCGCCCTTTTGCACGATCACCTTATCGCGCGCACGCAAAGTTGCGGTTTTCAGCCCCGAGAACGACATATCGCAGCCCTCTCGGTCCAGCAGCGGGCGCGGCAGGGCAAAGCGTTTGGCATCCCCGCGCATGGCACAGCGTTCAATCGAAGGTCCACCGGGCTGCGGAAGGCCGATCAACCGCGCGACCTTGTCGAATGCCTCGCCCGGCGCGTCGTCAATGGTACCGCCGAGACGGCGAAACGTATCCGGCCCCGACACATGCAGGAACTGGCAATGCCCGCCCGACACCAGCAGCATCAGATAGGGGTATTCCACATTATCGGTCAGCCGTGGCGTCAACGCATGCCCCGCCAGGTGGTTCACCCCGTACATCGGTATGTCCAGCGCCGCCGACATCCCCTTTGCCAGCATCACGCCAGACACCACGCCACCGATCAATCCCGGCCCTGCGGTGACGGCAATTGCATCAATATCACCCACGTTAGAGCCTGCTTCGGCCAAGGCCTGTCTCACCACGCCGTCCAGCTTTTCAGCATGGGCGCGCGCGGCAATCTCGGGGACGACGCCGCCAAAGTCTGCGTGCAGGCTGGTTTGGCCCAGCACCACCGAGGACAATATGGTGCGCCCGCGCAACACAGCCGCCGCGGTATCGTCGCAGCTGCTTTCGATACCCAGCACCGTCAGATCGTTGTTCATGATGCGTGTCCGTTGCGCAATGCTTTGCTCCGAGGTAACACCTGACTATCCTTCAAACAACCAGAGCGCAGCATGTCACGGCACCGGATCACGCTTTTGATGACCCGCCCCGAGGACGGATCGCGCGCATTTGTCGCCGCCCTGCCCGACATGGTCACGGATCACTGCGATGTCATTATCTCTCCGTTGATCCGCATTCAGGCGCTGCCGGTGGATTTGCCCGATTTCGACACTGCGATCTTTACCTCGGCGCATGGCGTGGCACATGGACCGCTGTCCGATGACCGGCGCGCGTTTTGCCTGGGGTCGGCAACAACCGAGGCCGCCACGCAGGCGGGTTGGCAGGCCCAGCAGACTGGACATGACGCTGAAACACTGGTCGCGACACTGATCGCACAGCGCCCCCAAGGGCGGTTGGTACACTTTTCGGGCGCGCATACGCGCGGCGATGTGGCGGACCGTTTGCGCGTTGCCGGGCTGTTTGCAGACAACATAGCGGTCTATGATCAGGGGTTGTTGCCGCTAAGTAACGCAGCGCAAAACAGGCTGAACCAGACAAATCCTGTGATTGTGCCTCTTTTTTCTCCACGCAGTGCGCTACATTTCAGTCAAGGTGTTGCAGGCGTTGCCCCTTTGTATCTCGGAGCAATAAGTGTGGCTGCAGCGGAAAATTGTGCCAAAGTGGATCATGTGGCACTGCGAATTGCACGGAACCCGGACCGGGTTTCGATGATTGAGGTGGTGCAAATACTGTTGGCGCAAGTGCTATCGGCTTGAAGCACGCCGACGCTGGCGGCTAAGTTTGCATATGCGTGTTCATGTGCGTTGAAGAATCGGAAGGTAATATCGTGGCGAAATCCAAGTCTCCCAAACCCAGCGGTCCAACGGAAGACAAAGATAAAGTCGCCGTTGATGTGACTGAAGAAAAACCGGATACGCAACCTGCGGAAATTTCCGATAACGCACCAGAAGATAAGGACGAAGGTGTCGTACTTTCCGAACCCGGCACCAGGGAATCCGACGTCGAGACAGATACCCAAGAACAGATTGCGGATACGCCCCAGCCCGATGTCGAGGGCACCGATGCTGAAATCGAGGCGGTCGAGACAGCAGGTGTCGAAACGACAAGTCAGGACGAAGAACCCATAGCTGATTACGTCACGCCGGATGATAGCACTCCGGTTGTCGCCACAAGAGCACCCGAGGCTGAGCGCAAAAGCGGTGGCTTTTGGCCGCTGTTTCTGGGGGGCGTCGTCGCTGCCCTTTTGGGGTTCGTCGCGGGCAAGACCGAGGTCATGGACCAGTTCATACCGCCAAGCTGGCGCAGTACTGCTGAAAATGTCGAAACCACGGACAGGTTAGCGTCGATGGATCAAACTGTCAGTCAGTTGCGAGGCGAGATCGACGAACTGCGGGGCCAGATCCCCGGTGCACCTGAAGACAATTCCGAGGCCCTGAACGGTTTCACCACATCAATGAACGCGCTCTCCGCCTCGGTTGACGAGCTTGAAACGAGGGTGAGCGCGTTAGAGCAACGTCCCGAGCCCGCGCCAGATGCATCGCCAAATGTAAATGTAGAGGCGTTGACCGACGAGATGCAGGCGCAGCAGGCACAGATCGACAAGCTGCTTGAGGACGCCCAGAACATGCAGGCCAGCGCTGCGGCTGCGGCGAACACCACTCTGGCGCGCGCAGCGGCAACCCGTGTTCTGTCGGCGGTGGACAGTGGTTCGCCCTTTGCCACCGCGCTCTCGGATGTTTCCGCCAACAGCGACGTCGAGATTCCACAAGCGCTCGGGAGTGCGGCTGATGATGGCGTGACGACCCTGTCGGAGCTTCAGCAAACCCTGCCCGAGGCTGCCCGCTCGGCGCTTGCCGCGGCGCGGACCAATGCAACGGACGAAAACGGTGGATTTGGCGGGTTCCTGCGACAACAACTGGGCGCGCGATCCGTCGAACCGCGCGCAGGCGATGATCCCGATGCGGTGCTGTCGCGTATGGAGGAAGCCGTTCGCCAAGGGCGCCTTGCCGATGCGCTGACCGAAGCCGAAGCGTTGTCCGACCCTGCCAAAGCCGAACTGCAATCCTGGATGGACGCCGCACAGGCCCGTCTTGAGGCCACGAATGCCGCCGAAGCGCTGATCCAGCGCTTGGCCGCGAACTGAGGGGACCCGCATGATCTGGTCACTTGTTAAAATCATTCTGTTCGTCTGCGTCGTTGCCGCCATCGCCTTGGGCGCGGCATATCTGTTGGAAACCGATTGGGGCATTCGCGCGGTTGTCGCTGGCACGGAAGTCACGCTCGGGCCGATCGAATCGGTTCTGGCGATTGCGCTTTTGGTGTTCGCGGTATGGCTGCTGATCAAGATCGTCGGCGCGCTGATCGCGGTCTGGCATTTCCTGAACGGGGACGAGACGGCAATCACCCGCTATTTCGCCCGCAACCGTCAGCGCAAAGGCTTTGACGCACTTTCCGAAGGGATGATGGCACTGGCGTCGGGCGAAGGGCGTCTGGCGATGGCCAAGGCGGCGAAGGCCGAGAAATATCTCAACCGGCCCGAACTGACCAACCTGTTGACTGCGCAGGCCGCTGAAATGTCTGGTGATCGTCGCAAGGCCGAAGAGACCTATCGCAAGCTGGTTCAGAACGAACAGACCCGATTTGTCGGCGTGCGTGGCATCATGAAGCAAAAGCTGGCCGAAGGTGACACCGTGACAGCGCTGGAACTGGCCAAGAAGGCATTCGCGCTGAAACCACGGCACGAGGAAACCGGCGATGTGTTGCTAAGGCTTCAGGCGCAGACTTCGGATTGGTCCGGTGCACGCAATACGCTGAATACAAAGTTGAAAACCGGCGCTTTGCCGCGTGACGTGCACAAGCGGCGCGATGCTGTTCTGGCGCTGTCAGAGGCGAAACAGGTGTTCGAGGCGGACCAGACAATCGAAGCCCGCGAAGCCGCGATCGAGGCGAACCGCCTGTCGCCCGACCTGATCCCTGCCGCCGTCATGGCCGCGCAAAGCTATATCCAGCAGGGCAACAAGAAATACGCGACGCGGGTTCTCAAAAAGGCCTGGGAGGCGACGCCGCATCCAGATCTGGCTGCTGCCTTTGCCGCAATCGAACCGGAAGAGACAGCCCCCGCGCGGTTGAAGCGGTTTCACACCCTGACAAAATACCACCGCACCCATCCTGAAACGCGGATGCTGCTGGCCGAATTGCATATCGCGAACGAAGATTTCCCGCAGGCCCGCCGTGATCTGGGCGATCTGTTCGAAACCGATCCGACGGCCCGCTCTGCAACCCTGCTGGCCGCAATAGCGCGCGGCGAGGGTGCGTCGGACAATGTGGTCAAAGGCTGGCTGACACGCGCGCTGACTGTGCCACGCGGTCCTCAGTGGGTTTGTGAAAATTGCCTGCACATCCACGCCAACTGGCAACCCGTCTGCGAGAATTGCGAGAGTTTCGACACGCTTGCGTGGATCAAGCCGCCAATGGCCGAAGTGGCCATGCCAGGAGGCGTGGGGATGTTGCCGATGATCGTTGGCAACCCCGACCCACAGCCTGCTCCACAGGCCGATCTAAATATGATCGAGGACGCCGAACTGCTGGACCCGGACACGCCGGACACCACAAATGGCCGGACCGAGCCGAACCGAACTTGATCTATCAAGGCCACAGTGAAAAATTCTGTGGCCTTTTACATATCCGCAAAAACAGACCATTCCTGCCCTATTCCTGTCGCAGTCTGAGAGCATTTGTGGTGCTGGTCAGTATAGATACAAGCGGTGGGCAGAAAAATGGCAGTTTCAGACAGCTTTCAAGAACGGGTCAAACGACTTGACGCCAAGCATCAGCAGTCGGCGAGTGCGCCGCGCTCTGCACGCACCTCGACGCCGAACAGGCGCGGTGGCGGTATCGAATTGATGTCGCCCAAAACACTGATGCTGGCCTTTGGCGGCTTGGTGTCTTTGGTTGTTGTCGGGTCGGTGCTGATGGTTTTGCTGACGGTAGCGCATTAGCAATCGCGGGACCAAGACCCTGGGGAAATGATCACGACATAAAAAACCGCCCACTAAGGGGCGGTTTTTCTTTGTTCAGAGACTTTGCAACCGGTCAGTAACGGTAATGTTCGGGCTTGAACGGACCTTCGGGCGCGACGCCGATATAGGCGGCTTGTTCGGCGTTCAGTTCCGTCAGCTTGACGCCGATTTTCGCCAGATGCAGACGGGCAACTTTTTCGTCCAGATGTTTGGGCAGGATATACACGTCGTTTTCGTAGTTATCACCGCGCATCCACAGTTCCATCTGTGCCAGTACCTGGTTGGTAAAGCTGGCGGACATCACAAATGACGGGTGACCGGTGGCATTGCCGAGGTTCAGCAGGCGACCCTCGGAGAGCAAGATCAGACGGCTGCCGGACGGCATCTCGATCATGTCCACCTGTTCCTTGATGTTTGTCCACTTGTGGTTTTTCAGCGCCGCGACCTGAATTTCGTTGTCGAAGTGGCCAATGTTGCCGACGATCGCCATGTCCTTCATTTCGCGCATATGCTCGATGCGGATCACGTCCTTGTTGCCGGTGGTGGTGATAAAGATATCAGCGTCGGCAACCACATCTTCCAGCAGAACGACCTCGTAACCGTCCATCGCGGCTTGCAGGGCACAGATCGGATCGACTTCGGTTACTTTCACACGGGCGCCAGCGCCGCTTAGCGATGCGGCCGAGCCTTTGCCCACGTCACCATACCCCATGACCACAGCGACCTTGCCGGCCATCATGGTGTCGGTGGCGCGGCGGATGCCGTCGACCAGCGATTCCTTGCAGCCATATTTGTTGTCGAACTTCGACTTGGTCACGGAATCGTTCACGTTGATCGCGGGGAAGGGCAGCTGGCCCTGCTTTTTCAGATCGTACAACCGGTGGACGCCTGTGGTGGTTTCCTCGGACACGCCAACGATCTGCGTGCGCATCTTGGTGAACCAGCCCGGGCTTGCGGCCATGCGTTTCTTGATCTGGGCGAAAATCGCCTCTTCTTCTTCCGATTTCGGGATCGAAAGCAATTCGTCCTCGCCCTGTTCGACGCGCGCGCCCAGCAGGATGTACAGCGTGGCGTCACCGCCATCGTCCAGGATCAGGTTCGGACCCTCTTCGAACATGAAGGACTTATCGAGATAATCCCAATGCTCGACCAGCGACTGGCCCTTGATCGCGAAAACCGGCACGCCGCTGGCTGCGATGGCCGCCGCTGCGTGGTTTTGAGTCGAAAACACGTTGCACGAGGCCCAGCGCACATCGGCGCCCAGCACCACCAGCGTTTCGATCAGAACGGCGGTCTGGATCGTCATGTGCAGCGACCCGACGATCCGCGCGCCTTTCAGCGGCTTGCTGTCGCCGTATTCTTCACGCAGCGCCATCAGGCCCGGCATTTCGGTTTCGGCGATGTCCAGTTCCTTGCGGCCATAATCGGCCAGCGCGATGTCCTTGACGATATAGTCGTTTGCCATGAGGGCCCTCGTGGGTGTTGTTAAATTTGGTCAGCGCATATCAGTCAGACCTTAATGAAACAATGGATAACGCCAGTCCAGTCACGCACATGCGAGCCTGCGCTTGGGCCACGCATGGCGAAACCGGCCAAGCGTCAGCCGGACCGGTTGGGCAATCTGTGATTTTTCAGGGCTTAGTCGCTCAGTTGGGCAAGCAGCTCGCCGGCACCGGCGCCATCGTTCCAGTCTTCGCCGGATTCCAGAACGCAGCTGTTGCCGTCTGGCAGATACTGGACCAAGGACCATGTTCCGTTGCGCTCGGACGCCCAGATCTGGGTGTCTTTCGCTTCCTGTCCGGCGACGGGTGTTTCACCGTACCAGTCTACCAGTGAAGCTTCCATTTCGGCGCTGGACATGCAGACGCTTCCGGCCATTGCGGTCGAAGCAGAGAAAATCAGTGCGGCTATGGTCAAAACGGGGTTCATGATGTGCTCCTTCAAGGGTAGAACTCTCGGGGGCACGATACGGTTCCTTTCTTTGCAAGAGGTTAAATGGCACGCGCATTCAAGACAGCACCCAGAGCATGGCAGAGAATGCTTTCGGGTCGACGGCTGGACCTGCTGGACCCGACGCCGTTGGACATCGAAATCGAGGATATCGCGCATGGTCTGGCCTTTGTCGCGCGGTGGAACGGGCAGACGCGGGGCGATTATGCCTACTCGGTCGCCGAACACTCCTTGCTGGTTGAAATCATCTATGGACGCATTGCGCCAAAGGCCCCGGCAAAGTGGCGGCTGGCGGCATTGCTGCATGACGCGCCCGAATATGTGATCGGAGATATGATCTCTCCGGTAAAGGCGGCCATCGGGCCGAGTTACGGCGTGCTGGATGAGCGTCTGGAGGCTGCGGTGCATCTGCGTTTTGGTCTGCCTGCCAAGGTACCGGTAGCGGTGAAAAAGCAGATCAAACGCGCCGATACCGTCAGCGCATGGATGGAGGCAACCGAGATCGCGGGCTTTTCCAAAGCCGAGGCAGACAAGATATTCGGCAAACCCGATCCCGCCCTGATGGACGGGCTGTCGATTGTCCTGCGCCCGCCGGTCGAGACCCGCGCCGATTTCACCGCGCGGCATGCGGAATTGCTGGGGTTGATGCCATGATACGGGTTCGCCACGCCATAGCGCTGGACACCGCGTCGATGGCGAAGTTGTTGAATGCAATTATCGAAAAGGGCGGAACGACAGCGATGACCCGCGCCGTGACGGCCGCGGACATCCAGGACTTGATGTCTATCAAAACTGATCGCTCGGCGTGGCAAGTGGCGCTGGACGATGCCGAGGCTGTCGTCGGGTTCCAGTGGATCGCGCCGCACGTGAAGCTGCCGCCGCAGGCCTGCGACATCGCCAGTTTCGTGCAATTGGGCCGCACGGGTCTGGGCATCGGGTCGGCGTTGTTCGATGCGACGCGCAAGGCGGCGATGGAATTAGGCTACGACTGGATCAACGCCACCATCCGCGCCGACAACGAGGGTGGGCTGACCTATTACCAAAGCCGCGGCTTTCGCGACTGGGCCGTTGATCGCGACGTGAAACTGGACAGCGGTCAGGTCGTCGACAAGATCAGCAAACGCTTTGACCTGAAGTGATCAGCCCCAACCTCTAGCGTGGCGAACGTTTCGCCAGAATACGCTGCAACGTCCGGCGGTGCATGTTCAGACGCCGCGCCGTTTCGCTGACATTGCGGTCGCATAGCTCATACACCCGCTGGATATGCTCCCAGCGCACGCGGTCCGCGCTCATCGGGTTTTCGGGGGGCGGAGGCAGGTCGTCACCGCGCGCCAGCAGCGCATTGGTGATGTCCGTGGCATCCGCAGGTTTCGACAAATAGTCGGTCGCGCCGATCTTGACGGCAGCGACAGCGGTGGCAATCGCGCCATAGCCGGTCAGCACCACGACCCGCGCATCGGGACGGCGTTCGCGCAACACTTCGACGATATCCAGACCGTTGCCATCTTCAAGCCGCAGATCGATCACGGCATAGGCCGGCGGACGGGCCATGGCTATGGCGCGTCCCGAGGCGACTGAATCCGCAGTCTCAATCTCGAACCCGCGCTTTTCCATAGCCTTGGCCAGACGGCGCAGAAACGGCTCGTCGTCGTCCACCAGCAGCAGCGACTTGTCTTCACCGATATCCTCGGGGCTAACCTCGGCCATATCGTCTCTCCTGCGTTCAAAAAAACCTTGTCGTTGAACTATGTAGCGCGGCACAGGCCGCGTCAAACATCACCTATGTGTGTTCAACATAGCATTGAACGCGCTCGGCCATCTGGTCGGGTGTCACTTCGCGCCGGAAAAATTCGACGACGCCGTGTTCGGGCAATGCCAGATAGGTAAATGTGGTGTGATCGACCAGATAGAGATCGTCGTCCGACGGATGCGCCTTGTAGTAGGTCTTGTAGGCCTGGCTTGCCGCTTTGACCTGTTCCGGCGATCCGGTCAGGCCGATCATTTTCTCATGCATCGCCTGGGCGTACTCTCCCACAACTTCGGGCGTATCGCGCTCGGGATCGATGGAAATGAACGCGGCCGAGGCCGAAATGCCATTGTCTGCCAGCAGGTCCAGCGCGTCAGAGTTGCGGGCCACGTCAAATGGACACACATCGGGGCAGAACGTATAGCCAAAGTAGATAAGCGTCGGTTCGGTGATCACGTCCTTGTCGGTCATGGTCTCGCCCGCGCCATTCACCAACTCGAACGGCCCACCGATCTGCCCGGTGCCACCCGCAACGGCACTGCCGCTACATTGCGCGAACTGACCGTCTTCACCCGCGCGGGTGAAGAGATAGGTGCCGCCAACCACGGCAATGGCGGCAACAGCCGCAAGAATGGCGATAAGACGGGTCATGATGGTCTCCGGCTGAGGATTGCGCCGGTTGGCGCTGTAATGGAACACTGGTATGCAGCCCTGAGGCGGAATTCAATCAACAGCATCGTGACATAATGGCCCAGCCCGATCTTGACCTGATGACACGCGCCCAGCGCTCCAGCTGGGTCCGTCTGCGAACATTGATATTTTTGCGCTGGGTGGCAATTATCGGGCAGTTGACGGCAATTACGGTCGCGCAGCGGCTCTATGGTCTGCAACTGGAACTGGGCCTGTGCTATCTGGCCATCGGCGTTTCGGTGATCGGCAACCTGATCGCGATCTTTGTCTTTCCCGAAAACAAGCGGCTCAGCGAAGTCGAAAACCTGATGATGGTGATGTTCGACCTGTTGCAACTGGCATTCCTGCTCTTTCTGACGGGAGGTCTGCACAACCCCTTTGCGCTGCTGATGCTGGGGCCGGTGACGATTTCCGCTGCCGTGTTGACCGCGCGGTCGGCCATCATGACCGGCGGCACCGCGATCATTCTGGTGACGATCCTGTCGAGGTTCCACTTTCCGCTGCGCACCGATCAGGGCGAGACGCTGCGCATTCCAGACATCTTCGTGTTCGGCGAATGGACTGCTATGGTGATCGCGATCGTGTTCATCGGTGCCTATTCCCGGCGTGTCACGTCCGAGATGGATTCGATGTCCGATGCACTGTCAGCCACGCAGATGGCACTGGCGCGTGAACAAAAGCTGTCCGATCTGGGGGGCGTCGTCGCCGCTGCCGCGCACGAACTGGGCACGCCGCTTGCAACAATCAAGCTGGCCAGCGCCGAGTTGATCGAAGAGCTGGAAGACCCCGAGCTGCGCGAAGACGCCATTCTGATCCGCGATCAGGCCGACCGCTGCCGCGATATCCTGCGCGACATGGGGCGTGCGGGCAAAGATGATCTGCACTTGCGGCACGCGCCGCTGATGGCCGTGGTGACCGAGGCGGCGGAACCACACAGCCAGCGCGGCAAACACATCCACTATACTCACGATCCCGACGCGGGAAACGAGATCTACCAACCGTCGATCCTGCGCAAACCCGAGATTATCCACGGGCTGCGCAACCTGATACAAAACGCGGTGGATTTTGCCGCGGCCAATATCTGGATCGAGGCGCATTGGACCGACAGCACGATTTCGCTGAGGATCATGGACGACGGGCCGGGTTATCCGCCGCAAATGCTGGGACGGATTGGCGATCCGTTCGTGACCCGCCGCAGAAGCCTGACGGACAAACAGTCGCGCCCTGCCTATGATGGCATGGGCCTGGGGCTGTTCATCGCCAAGACCCTGCTGGAACGGTCCGGCGCCGAGCTGACTTTTGAAAACGGGTCAGACCCTTACACGCCGCCGCGCCATGCAAGGCAGGCGCAACTGGGCGCCATCGTCGAGGTGGTCTGGCAGCGAAAATCAATTGAATCACAGGCCGAAAGGCTGGGGCCGAACCAGCGCTTTTCTTTATGAACACAGGCAGCAGTTAACGTTCCGTTAACCTATTCTTGCTTTGGTTGAACAGGTTCAAACAGGGCCGGGGCCTGCCATGCCACTGATCGACATTCTTACAATCACAGTCGTCGCCTGCGCTGCGGCCACCGTCGCGCTGGTGGTTTGCAGTCGGATCTGGTCCAGACAAATGGCTTCGGCCGATGGGATGGCGGGCGGGATCAGCATCTTGTTCGAAGGGGATTACGCCACCCACGCCAGCCCCGCCACGCTTGTCGCCCTGAACAGCACGCTCGAGGATCTGACGTGGGACACCATGCACGACCAGTTGCGACACCGGTTTCAACACCTGCCACCAGAACCCGGTATTCTGGACGAAGGGGTGCATCACATACCGGCGTTGATGGCCGGGGACGGGGCTGTTCTTACCGTGGACAGACGGGGCGAGATCACAACGCTGTCTTTGGCCGACACGCGCGAACAGGCAGTCGGCCTTGGTGCGCGACTGCGACTGCTGCAAGCCAAGATTGACACGTTGGAACGATCCAGCATTTCTGCGCCCTATCCGATGTGGCAGAAAACCGGCGATGGCCGCATCATCTGGAAAAACGCCGCATATGATTCACTGGCGGGCAGCATCGAGCATACTGAAGCACAGCCTGCATTGTTCGATGATGTGCTGGGTTCCACGACCACACCGGTTCAGCGCCGCGCCGCTGTGCGGACACAACCGGGTGGCAAAATACATTGGTTCGACGCTTCGCAGAGAGAAGTGGATGGAGTGATCGTGTCTCATGCCGTTAATATCGACGCGGTGATCGATGCCGAAGCAGCCCAGCGCAATTTCGTCCAAACCCTCGCCAAAACCTTTGCGCAGCTGTCTATCGGGCTGGCAATTTTTGACCGCAAGGGGCAACTGGCCCTGTTCAATCCGGCGCTGGTCGACTTGACCCGTCTGCCTGCAGAGTTCCTGAGCGCGCGGCCTGATCTGCTATCGTTCTTCGACCGCCTGCGCGAAAACCGGATGATGCCAGAGCCCAAGAATTACGGATCATGGCGACAAGACATCGCCGACCTGATCAAGGCCGCGGCAGATGGGCGCTATCTTGAGACATGGACATTGGAATCGGGCCAGACCTACCGTGTCAGTGGAAAACCACACCCCGACCGCGCCGTGGCCTTTCTGATCGAAGACATCAGCGCCGAAGTTGCGGTGACCCGCAACTTTCGCGCCGAATTGGAAATGGGCCAATCGATGATGGACGCGTTGCCCGAGGGGCTGGCCGTATTTTCCCCCGCGGGCGTTCTTACCATGTGCAACCGAGTTTATTCGCAGATGTGGGGGTTTGACCCGGATCGCTGCTTTGCCGACATCACCATTGCTGATTCCGTTCAGGTCTGGCGGGCCGAGTGTGTGCCCAACGCCGCATTGGCCAAGATCGGCGAGTTCGTCAAATCGCCGGGCAGGCGCACGGAATGGCGCGTCGATCTGAAAACCAGGAAAGGCGCCGAAATTCGCTGTACGATCACGCCGGTCACCGGGGGTGCTACCATGCTGCAGTTTCATGTGCTCAGGCACGGGTTTCCCAAGCGGCCAAGACAGCTGAAAACTGTCCAATCCACCTGACCCGGTCCCGCCATTTTGCTTGCGGCTGGTGATACGCAAGGTAGGTTGCTGCAATGGCGGCAGACCACTTTGAAACCCTATTCCAAAATCCAGAGGCGACCGCCGCATTCGGCGCGGCGCTGGCCGTGCGCCTGTTGCCCGGTGACGTGGTTTTGCTGGAAGGGCCCGTGGGCGCAGGCAAGACCCATCTGGCACGCTCACTGATCCGCGCCATCCTACTGCTGGACGAAGACATACCATCGCCGACGTTCACGCTGGTCCAGACCTACGACACGCAAAACGGCACCCTGTGGCACAGCGATCTGTACCGCCTGACCTCGACGTTCGAGGTCGAGGAACTGGGCCTGATCGACGCCTTCGACGATGCGATCTGTCTGGTCGAATGGCCCGACCGACTGGGCGAGATGGCCCCGATTACCGCGCTGCATCTGACACTGTCACCCGGTCCAGACGACAGCGCGCGCACCTTGCACGCACAGTGGAGCGATCCCAAATGGCGTGACCGACTGGCAGGATTACCGAAATGAAGGACCGCACGACCCTTTTGACACAGTTCATCGACGCCGCCGGTTGGCAAACTGCCAGCCGCACGACCGTCGCAGGCGATGCGTCGAACCGTCGGTATGACCGTCTGACCAAACCGGGGGGCGATACCGCCATCCTGATGGACGCTCCCCCGGACAAGGGTGAGGATGTGCGCCCCTTCGTGCGGATTGCGACATTCCTGCGTTCCCAGGGGCTAAGCGCACCTGCCGTTCTGTCACAGGACGGAATACACGGATTCCTGCTGCTGGAGGATCTTGGCGACGACCTGTTCGCGCGCGTTCTGCAGCGCGATCCGGCGCTGGAACTGCCGCTGTATCAGGCCGCGACCGATGTGCTGGTCAGCCTGCACCGTGCCCAGCCAACTGAACTGGCACCTGCGCTGGCCACCTATGACGCCGACATGATGACGCCCTTGGCCGCACTTGCCTTTGATTGGTATCAGGCCGGGGCGAAGGGTGCCGTAAGTGTTGAAAACAAGTCGCAATTCAGCGCAGCCTTTCACGCCGCACTCTCGCCGTTGGACGCCGCCGAACCTGTTTTGATCCAGCGCGACTACCACGCCGAAAATCTTCTGTGGCTGCCAGATCGCGACGGAACTGCCCGCGTAGGTCTGCTGGATTTTCAGGACGCGATGGCGGGCCATCCTGCCTATGATCTGGTGTCGATCCTGCAAGACGCGCGCCGCGATGCCCCTGCCGAGATCGAAGCGCAGATGATGGCACGCTACACCGCCGCCACCACCCAGGACCCGACCGATTTCGCCCGCGCCTATGCGCTGCTTGGTCTGCAACGCAACCTGCGCATCCTGGGTGTCTTTGCCCGCCTGTGCATCCGCGACGGCAAGGCGCATTACGTCGACCTGATCCCGCGCGTCTGGAGCCATATCCAGACCAACCTGAAACACCCTAACGCCGCCCCGCTGGCCGATCTGCTGACCGGACTGCCCGCGCCCGATGTCGAAACCCTGAACCGGATCAAAAGCCAATGTGCGAAACAGCCGTGATAATCTTTGCGGCCGGGTTTGGCACGCGGATGCGTCATCTGACCCAAGACCGCCCCAAACCGATGGTGCCGGTGGCCGGACACCCCCTGATCGATCATGCGCTAAAGATGGTGCGGGCCATTTCTCCCGACCGGATCGTCGCCAATCTGCATTACCTGCCGCATATGCTGGAGACGCATCTGGCAGGCACAGGCGTGCAGACAGTGACCGAAACTGGCGCGATTCTGGAAACCGGGGGCGGGCTGAAAAACGCCTTGCCGATGCTGGGCAAGGGGCCGGTGTTTACCGTCAATCCCGATGCGATCTGGACCGGTGCCAACCCGCTGCAAGCCTTGCGTGCCGCGTGGGACCCTGCGCGGATGGATGCGTTGCTGATGTGCGTGCCGGTGGCGCAAACTGTGGGGTACACGGGGCAGGGCGACTTTGCTGTGGCAGACAATGGACGGCTGCAACGCGGTCAGGGCACAGTCTATGGCGGCGTGCAGATCATCAAGACCGCCCGGCTGGCCGAGATTGAGCAGGCCAGTTTTTCGCTGAACCTGCTGTGGGACATGATGCTGCAAGACGAACGGCTGTTCGGGCTGGAGCACACAGGGCGCTGGTGTGATGTGGGCCATCCAGAAGGCGTAGTGCTTGCCGAAGAAATGATCGCCGCCGATGTTTGAACCTACCGATAGGCCGCGTCTGTTCGGACTGGCCCCCGGTGTGGATTTCCCTGCGGCGCTGATCGACGGGATGCGCGCGCGGCTGCCCGATACCGACCCCACGGCGATTGCCCGCGTCGATCTGATCGTGAACACCACGCGGATGCAGCGGCGGTTGCGTACACTGTTCGATGCAGGCCCCGCCGGCCTGTTGCCGCGCGTGCATCTGGTGACGGGTCTGGATGGGTTGCTAAGCGGTCCGGTGCCGCCCCCGGCCGTTCCACCGTTGCGCAGGCGGCTGGAGTTGATCCAGCTGGTCGCAGGTCTGCTGGACCGTCAGACCGAACTGGCACCGCGCGCGTCGCTGTTCGATCTGTCCGACAGTCTGGCGGCACTTCTGGATGAGATGCAGGGCGAGGGCGTGCCGATCGAGGCCGTGACAGAGCTGGATGTTTCTGACCAATCGGGACATTGGGAGCGCGCCAAGACGTTTATCCGCATCGCCGAAAGCTATCTGGGGCCGCGCACCGACCAGATGGACGGGCAGGCGCGGCACCGTGCTGTTGTCACCGCGCTGATCAACCAATGGGAGCGCGAACCGCCGCAGCATCCGGTGATCCTTGCCGGTTCGACCGGATCGCGCGGCACTGTGCAGATGCTGATGCAGGCGGTGGCGCGATTGCCACAAGGGGCCGTGGTGCTGCCCGGTTTCGATTTCGACATGCCGCCCGAGGTTTGGTCGAACCTGTCCGACGGGCTGCTGGCCGAGGATCACCCGCAATACCGCTTTCAAAGCATCGCGCAGGCACTCGAAATGCACGCGACACAAGTGGCGGAATGGACGTCTACCGCGCCGCCGGACCCTGTGCGCAACAAGCTGGTGTCATTGGCGCTGCGCCCTGCGCCCGTCACCGATGCCTGGCTGATCGAAGGGCCCAAGCTGGAAGGGTTGGCCACTGCGCTGGACGGCGTGACGATGGTCAACGCCGAAACCCCGCGTGCCGAGGCGCTGGCGATTGCCATGCGTCTGCGACAGGCCGCCGAGCGGGGCGAAACGGCAGCGCTGATCACACCCGACAGGATGCTGGGGCGGCAGGTGACGGCAGCGCTGGACCGTTGGGATATTCTGCCCGATGACAGCGCGGGTGTGCCGCTGCACCTGTCGCCTCCGGGGCGATTGTTGCGTCACACTGCGTCCTTGCTGCGCGATACGCTGGACGCCGAGGCGCTGCTGACCCTGCTGAAACACCCGTTGGTGCACAGCACTGCCACGCGCAACCGGCACCAGCTGAACACCCAGCGGCTTGAATTGCAGATCCGCAAAGACGGGCTGCCCTATCCGACGCCCGATACGCTGGTGGCTACCGCGGTCCGCGCGGTCAACGATGCCGAGGAGGTCGCGCGGATCACTGCTTGGGCCGGATGGCTGGCGGAAACGGTCTGCAACAGGAATGACAGTGACGCGCGCGAACTGTCGGATTGGGTCGCCCTGCACCGCAGCCTGACCGAAGCGCTGGCAGGCGGCCAGGAGGCCGAAGACAGTGGCGGGCTGTGGAACAAATCCGCAGGCGGCGAAGCGCGGCGGATCATGGATGCGCTGGCAGACGAAGCGGAACTGGGTGGCGCGATGTCAGCGGCGGATTATGCCGATCTGATCGGTGCGCTGTTGGCGGGGGGCGAGGTGCGCGACCGCGATGCGCCGTTTGCCGGTGTGATGATCTGGGGCACGCTCGAAGCACGCGTTCAGGGGGCCGATCTGGTCATCTTGGGCGGCATGAACGATGGAACTTGGCCCGAAGCGCCCGCGCCCGATCCGTGGCTGAACCGCGTGATGCGGCACAAGGCAGGGCTGCTTTTGCCCGAACGTCGTATCGGGCTGTCGGCGCACGACTTTCAACAAGCGGTGGCGGCTCCCGAGGTCTGGATCACCCGCGCGGTCCGTTCGGACGATGCCGAAACCATCCCGTCGCGGTGGATCAACCGGATGCAGAACCTGTTGCAGGGTCTGCCAGCGCAAGGGGGGCCAGAGGCGTTGAAGGCAGCGCAAGATCGCGGCGATACATGGCTGGCCAAAGCGCGCGCTTTGGAGGAGGCCACGCCCGTTGCCCCCGCACCGCGCCCGTCACCGCGCCCACCTGTCGCGACGCGGCCCCGGACGCTTTATGTGACCGATATTCAGCGGCTGATCCGCGACCCATATGCGGTTTACGCCAAGCATTGCCTGCGGCTGCGCCCACTGAACCCGCTGGTGCAAGACGCCGACGCACGGCTGCGCGGTGTTGTGCTGCATGAAATCATGGAACGGTTTCTGCCGATGACGCTGGACGATCCGACCACGCTGACCACAGCACATCTGATACAAACCGCCGATGCGGTTCTGGCCGATGTGGTGCCCTGGCCCACATTTCGCACGCTGTGGCAGGCCCGGATCGCCCGCGTTGCGGACTGGTTCGTGATGCATGAACAGGCGCGCCGCAAGACCGCTAGGCCGCTGGCGCTGGAAAAGGATGCCATGGGGTCTCTGACGCTTGAAGATATCGGCATGACCGTCGCCTGCCGTGCCGACCGGATCGACGAAACGGCGGACGGATCTGCGATCCTGTACGATTACAAAACCGGATCGGCCCCCAAACCCGCCGTTCAAAAGCATTTTGACAAGCAACTGCTGATAGAGGCGGCAATTCTGGAAGAGGGCGGGTTTAAATCCATCGGGATGCGCCCAGTGCTCAGCGCCGTCTATATCGGGCTGGGATCGGTCCCCGAAGAGGTTGCCGCCCCGCTGCTGGACGAACCGCCGGAAAAGACGCTTGCGGATTTGCGGGTGTTGCTTACGGCCTATCTAGACCCTGACAAGGGCTTTACCGCCCGCCGCGCGCCACGATCCGAGGTGGATGAAGAAGACTATGACCAGCTGGCCCGCTATGGCGAATGGGACACCGGCACCAAGGCCACACCCGAGGATGTGACATGAGCGTTCTGGACGAGGCCACCCGCCGCCAGTTGGAAGCCGCGCGGCCCGATGCGTCGACATGGCTGTCGGCCAATGCCGGTTCGGGCAAGACCCGTGTGCTGACCGACCGCGTGGCGCGGCTGTTGCTGGACGGGGTCGAGCCGCAGCACATCTTGTGCCTGACCTATACCAAGGCGGCGGCGTCCGAGATGCAGAACCGGCTGTTCAAACGGCTGGGGGCCTGGGCGATGCTGCCCGACGCGAAACTGGCGCAATCGCTGGTCGATCTGGGTGCGGGGCATGCCACCGAAACCGACGCGCTGCGCCGCGCGCGCACGCTGTTTGCCAGCGCAATCGAAACGCCGGGTGGGTTAAAAATCCAGACGATTCACTCGTTCTGCGCGGCTCTACTCAGGCGTTTTCCGCTTGAGGCGCAGGTCAGTCCGCAGTTCACCGAGATCGAAGACCGTGCCGCGGACATGCTGCGCGCGGATATTGTCGACCAGATGGCGCTGGGCAATGAGCGTGAGATAGTGCGCGGGCTGGCTGCGCAATACACCGGCGAGGATTTCGGTAAGCTGACGCGCGAGATTGTCGGCCATCAGACAGGCTTTGCCCCCGCGCTGGACTGGGCGGGCTGTTTAAACCTGTTCGATCTGTCGGCGGACCTGACGGCTGATGCTGTTGCCGCCCGCGTTCTGCTGGGCAATGAGGCTGACATTCTGGCGTCGCTGATCCCGCATCTGCTGGCCAAGGGCGGCAATGACGCCAAGGCGGGCTATAGGCTGCAACAGATCGACCGGATGGACCTGTCGGCGCTGGCCGTGATGGAAGACGTGTTTCTGACTGGCCCCGGTGCCAAAGAACCGTTCACCGCCAAGCTGGGCAGCTTTCCCACCAAACCGACGCAGGCCAAAGTGGCCGATCTGATGCCCGCACTTGAGGATCTGATGCGCCGGGTCGAGGACACGCGGGGACTGCGGCTGGCGTTCAACGCGGCGCGCAAGACACACAGTCTGCACCAGTTTGCACAGCCGTTTCTGGAGCGTTACGCGCAGGCCAAGCAGTTGCGCGGCTGGCTGGACTTTGACGATCTGATCAACAAGGCGCGCAGCCTGCTCTATGATAAAAAGGTCGCCGCGTGGGTGCTGTACCGTATCGATGGCGGCATCGACCATATTCTGGTGGACGAGGCGCAAGATACCAGCCCCGCGCAGTGGGACGTGGTGCGCAAGCTGACCGAGGAGTTCGCCAGCGGCGACGGCGCCCGTACGGATGTGCTGCGCACGGTGTTCGTGGTCGGCGACACCAAACAGTCGATCTATTCGTTTCAGGGTGCGGATCCGCGCGAATTCCACCGGATGCAGCAAGAATTCCAGACCCGCATCGAAGGGGCAGGGCAGTTGTTTCAGGAACGGACTTTGGACTTTTCGTTCCGCTCTTCGCCTGCAGTGCTGCGGCTGGTTGATACGTGTTTTTCCGAAGACGCCCGGCCCGGTTTTGCCAAACAGGCGCAACATATCGCGTTCAAAACAGATTTGCCGGGGCGGGTCGATCTGTGGCCGTTTTTGGAAAAGGCCACGAAAGAGGAAGAAAACGTCTGGTATGATCCGGTTGATCGGCTTAGCCCGACACATCACAATCTGGTGCTGGCGCATCAGGTGGCCGACCACATCCAGCATCTGATGGAAAACGAGACCATCCCCGACGATGGCGAGACCCCCGGCACCTATGTCCGGCGCCGCGTGCGCGCGGGTGATTTTCTGATCCTGGTGCAGCGGCGGTCTACCCTGTTTTCCGAGATCATCCGCGCCTGCAAGGCCCGCGGGTTGCCGATTGCCGGGGCTGACCGGTTGAAAGTCGGCGGCGAGCTGGCGGTCAAGGATCTGGCGGCGCTGCTGTCGTTTCTGGCCACACCCGAAGACAGTCTGTCGCTGGCCACGGTGCTGCGGTCGCCGCTGTTCGGCTGGACCGAGCAGCAGTTGTTCGGGCTGGCGCATGCGCGCACCCAGCCTCATTTGTGGCCCGCATTGCGCGACCGGGCAGAAGAATTTCCGCAAACCTACGCCGTCTTGCGTGATCTGCGCGACAACGTGGATTACCTGCGGCCCTACGACCTGCTCGAACGGGTGCTCACGCGCCACGACGGGCGGCGCAAATTATTGGGGCGATTGGGAGTCGAGGCTGAGGACGGCATCGACGCGTTGCTGTCACAAGCGCTGGCATATGAACGGACGGATGTGCCCAGCCTGACGGGGTTTCTGGTGTGGATGCGCACCGACCAGTTGGAAATCAAACGCCAGATCGACAGTGCGTCGGACCAGATCCGGGTGATGACGGTGCATGGGTCCAAAGGCCTGGAAGCGCCGATTGTGATCCTGCCCGACACCGCAAAGCGCGACATCCGCGTGCAGGACGAGGTGTTCGATGTAGACGGCCATCCGGTCTGGCGCCCCAAGGCGGCAGAGATGCCGCAGGCGGTGGCTGACACGATGGACCAGATGAAACTGGACATCGCCGAAGAACGGCTGCGGCTGCTCTATGTGGCTCTGACACGGGCAGAAAAGTGGCTGATCATTGCGGGCGCGGGCGAGTTGGGCAAGAATGGCGACAGCTGGTACGAGATTGCGCAGACCGCGCTGGGCCAGATGGGCGCGGTGGACATGCTGACCGATCAGGGCACGATCCAGCGGTTCAGCCACGGCGATTGGAATGCCCCGCCGCTGGTTGAACGCCCGCCCGAGATTGCGCAATCCGCGCAGGTCGATCCGCTGTTCAGCACCACCGCCCAGCGCCCGCCCGAGCCAAGCAAGACGCTGTCGCCCTCCGACCTTGGCGGGGCCAAGGCGCTGCCCGGTGATCTGGGAGCGGACGAGGATACAGCGAAATCCTTTGGCTCGGCTGTGCACCTGCTGCTGGAACGCATGGCGGGTCATGATGCCACACACTGGCCGACCATCATAGACGTTTGCCGCATCGCATATGCCGAAATGCCTGACGCGATGTGGGAAACTGCCACAAACGACGCCCGCGCAGTGCTGCAAGCGCCGCATCTTGCCGGGATATTCACCGACACAGCGCTGGCCGAAGTGCCGATTACCGCCAACCTTGGCCGCGAACGTCTGCACGGCATAATTGACCGCCTAATGGTCCATGACGATCATATACTGGCGATAGACTACAAAACCAACCGCGTGGTTCCTGCCACACCCGAGGCGTGCCCCGACGGGCTGCTGTTGCAGATGGGGGCCTATGCACAGGCACTAACACAGGTGTTTTCGGGCAAACCAGTCAAAGTGGCGATCCTGTGGACGACCGACCAGACGCTGATGCCACTGCCTGAAACACTTGTCACAACTGCTTTGCAACGGGCGGGGTACCTTGACGATCCGCAGGGTGCTACATAGGTTTGTAGTCCACATTCAAGCTGGCAGGAGACACCCCTATGGCCACCGTTGCAGTTACAGACGCTACCTTTGACGCCGAAGTCAAAAACTCGGACATCCCCGTCGTCGTGGACTTCTGGGCAGAATGGTGCGGCCCGTGTAAGCAGATCGGCCCGTCGCTGGAGGAACTCTCCGCCGAGATGGAAGGCAAGGTCAAGATCGTCAAAGTGAACGTTGACGAAAACCCGAATTCCCCCGCTCAGATGGGCGTACGCGGTATTCCCGCGCTGTTTATCTTCAAGAATGGCGAAGTCGTTTCGAACATGGCTGGCGCAAAGCCCAAAGCGGCACTGCAAAACTGGATCAACGATTCGATCTAAGTCTGTGCATCGCCGGTGAATGACAAAGGGCGCCCTGATCGGGCGCCTTTTTCATGGCGTGACGGGCCAGCCGAAACGCGCAAGCCGCGCGGCAATCTTTGCTGGCGCTATGGGATGCCCCGCGTTGATCGACTGATCCTGCCAGAACCACCATATGTAGCGGGCATAATCAGGGCGGTGATCGGCGATGCGCAGAAAGCTGGCAGGATCGTCGCCGCGCAATGCGATGTGGTGAAAGTCGATTTTGGCAAACATGATTGCCGGTTTGCCGAAGAAATACCCGTTGAAGGCCGCCGACGAGTTTTGCGTGACCACGCAATCGCAAGTGGGCAGCAGGCTGTCCATCTCACCCGTACGTACGTCCAGCAGCGAATCGCGGTCGGCAATGGCCTCGAGTGCGGCGATCTCGGCGGTTGAATAGACCTCCTTGGGGTGCAGGGTCGCAACGATACGTTTGTCGGGCCATGCAGCGCGGGTGCGGTGGATCATCTCGAGCGGCGTGCAGGATTGGAACGACCGATGCTCGGTCAGCCGACCTTGCAGGGGCATGTAGACAAAACCGTCATCTCTGCCGCGGGCTGGGGCATCGGCGAACAACCGCTTTTGCCAGAACCCGTAGAAACGCTCGGCCTCCTTTGGGTCGATTTTCTCAGGCGCAAACTCTTGCCGCACCACATCCCATTCCCAACGCTGTTCGGTCTGGTCGATCTGCCAGAATGGGTAGTGGTACACGCGCCGGAACGTCAGACCACTCGGGCCCACGGGTGGCTTCATGTGGCTCAGCGACAGCGCGCCCGATGCGGCACCGGCAAGCCGCGCGGCTTTGGTGCCGCGCACATAGTCTGGCGTCAGCCCCGCATCCGCGAGAACGCCCGCAATCTTGCCGATAAAATTGTGCGCACCAGCTGCCGCACTGTCGCGCAGGCCTGCCTCTAGGTAAAACCTGACCGTATCTCGGGTGCTCATGCGCCATTGCTAGCTGTCCGCCTTACTCCGGACAAGGCCTGACCCTTGTGTGCGGATGCGCTCACCGCCATATAGGCCCTCAAGGCACAGGAGAGCGACAATGGAAAAATCCGACTTTCCCGGATGGCACGGGACCACGATAATCGGCGTCAAAAAGGACGGCAAAGTGGTGATCGCAGGCGACGGCCAGGTGTCGTTGGGCCAGACGGTCATCAAGGGCACGGCGCGCAAGGTGCGCAGGCTGTCCCCCGGCGGTTTTGACGTGGTCGCAGGCTTTGCCGGATCGACGGCAGATGCATTTGCCCTGCTGGAACGGCTTGAGGCAAAGCTGGAAGCGACACCGGGGCAACTGGCGCGTGCCAGTGTCGAGCTGGCAAAGGACTGGCGCACCGACAAATACCTGCAAAAGCTCGAAGCGATGTTGATCGTATCGGATGGTGCGGAAATGTTCGTGATCACCGGCGCGGGCGACGTGCTGGAGCCTGAACATGACGTGGCGGCGATCGGATCGGGCGGCAACTACGCGCTCGCGGCAGCCCGCGCCATGATGGACAGCGACCGCGACGCCGAAGCCGTGGCACGCGCAGCGATGTCGATTGCCTCTGACATCTGCGTCTATACCAACGGCAACCTGACGGTCGAAACCATATCGGCCAGTGGCGACGAAAAGCCCTCTCATGTCGGAGTTTGACCGCAACGATCTGCGCGCAGCAGTAGGGGCGGGCGTTCTCAGCGAAGCACAGGCCGCGTCCCTGCTGGCACTGGCCCAAAGCCGCAGGGGTGCGCGCGAAAACCTGCCCGCAGGAGATGAGCCGTTCGAGCTGTTCAAAGGCTTCAACGAGATATTCATCGTCATCGGCCTGATCATCCTGTCAGCCGGTTGGGGTGCCGTCACGGGCCTGTCTGTTGCCGCTTCGCTGGGCGGCTTTCAGGGCAAGATCGGGATTGCGGCAGTCATCGGCGCGGTGGTCCTGTGGATATTGTCCGAGTACTTCATACGCCGTCGCCGGATGGTCGCGCCTGCAATCGCGCTGTCCATCCTGTGGGCGCTGAACGCCAGTGCGGGCCTTAGCGCGCAATTCTCCGAGCCGTTCATGGTTGCGCAGGCTGACTATAGCAGCCTGTTGCTGCCCATTGGCCTGACCACCGCGGCCATTGCGCT
>JAGXHE010000179.1 GCA_024636445.1 Sulfitobacter sp. | reverse complement strand
GTCAGCCCGTAGTCGCTGTCGTTCATCAGCCGGATCGCCTCAGCGTCGTCCTTGACCGGCATGATGCCGACGACGGGGCCAAAGCTTTCCTCGCGCATCACGCGCATGTCGTGGGTCACGTTCGTCAGGATCTGCGGCATCAGGTAGGCACCAGTGTCCTGCGGAAAGTCTGCGGGGTCGATATGCGCCTTGGCCCCTGCGGCAATGGCTTCGGCGGTCTGTGCGCGCACGGTTTCGGCAAAGCGGACGTGCGCCATCGGGCCGATGGTGGTGTCGGGGTCGAGCGGATTGCCCAACTTGTAGCTTTTGACGATCTCGACCGCCTTGGCGACGAAATCATCGAACAGCGCCTCGGCCACATAGATCCGTTCGATCCCGCAGCAGCATTGGCCCGAATTGAACATCGCACCGTCGATCAGCGTGTCGGCAGCGGCCTGCACGTCGGCGTCGTCGCAGACATAACCGGGGTCCTTGCCGCCCAGTTCCAGCCCGACGCCGGTGAACGTGCCGGCCGCTGCGGTTTCAACCGCGCGGCCACCGCCCACCGATCCGGTGAAGTTCACAAAGCCGAAGGATTTCGCGGCGATCAGGTCGGATGTGGTCTGATGGTCCAGAAACACGTTCTGGAACACGTCCTCGGGGATGCCTGCCGCGTGGAATGCCTGCGCCAGACGCTCACCCACAAGCGGCGTCTGGCTCGCGTGTTTCAGCATCACCGCGTTGCCTGCGATCAGAGCCGGCGCGACGGTATTGATCGACGTCATATAAGGATAGTTCCACGGGGCCACGACCAACACGACACCATGCGGCACGCGTTTGATCACGCGGCGGAATTTGTCGCTGTCCTCGATGACCATGTCGGACAGCGCGTCCTGCGCGATCTCGGCCATGTAGGTGGCGCGCTCGTTAAAGCCGCCGAATTCCCCGCCATAGCGGACGGGGCGGCCCATCTGGTGCGCCAGTTCCGGCACGATCTGGTCGTTCATCGCACCGATGCGCGCGACGCCGTCCTGCACCAGCGCGATACGCTCGGACAGCGGGCGCGCGGCCCATGCGGATTGCGCGTCACGGGCACGCGCGACAGCAGCCGTGGCATCGGATGCGCCCAGCGCCGCGCGCTCGGCGTAGACCGATCCGTCGATCGGCGAAATACAGGTAATCATGGTCAGGCCCTTTCAAATCCGCGTGCGATTTCCCAATCGGTCACGACGCGGTCAAATTCTTCCTGCTCCCATTCGGCGCAGCGGGTGTAATGGTCAATCACATCCTCTCCGAAGGCCTCTCGCAGGAAAGCGGATTTCCGCAACGTCTCGGTCGCCGCTCGCAGGGTCTGCGGAATATCGGCAGCCTTGGCGTCTTCGTAGACGTCGCCGCGCGTCGGCGGTGACAGTTCCATCTTGTCCTCGATCCCCTTGATCCCGGCGGCCAGCATCGCGGCCTGTGCAAGGTAGGGGTTCAGGTCCGACCCGCCGATGCGACATTCGACCCGCACGCCCTTGGTGTCGGCGCCACACAGGCGGAAGCCGGCGGTGCGGTTGTCGATGGACCAGACGGTCTTGGTCGGCGCAAACGTGCCCTTGGCAAAGCGTTTGTAGCTGTTCACGTAAGGCGCAAGGAAGAACGTATAGTCGGGCGCATAGGCGATCAAACCGGCCATGTAGTGTTTCATCACCTGCGACATGCACAGATCGGCGTCCCTGTCATAAAACGCGGGCGTGTCGCCCTGCCACAGCGACTGATGCACGTGGCTGGAACTGCCGACGCGGTCCTTGTGCCATTTGGGCAGGAAAGACGCGGCGCGCCCGTGCTGCCAGGCGATTTCCTTGATCGCGTGTTTCGCGATGCTGTGATGATCGGCGCAGTCCAGCGCCGGGGCATAGTGGATGTTCAGCTCTTCCTGCCCTGCCTCGGCCTCGCCTTTGGAATTCTCGATGGGCAGACCGGCGGCGAACAGGTGGTTGCGGATCGGGCGCATCACGCCCTCTTCCTTGGTGGTCTGGAAGATGTGGTAATCTTCGTTATAGCCGCTGATCGGCGTCAGATCGCGAAAGCCGCTGGCGCGGATTTCATCCAGGGATTTCTCGAACAGGAAAAACTCAAGCTCGGTCGCCATCATCGCGTCGAACCCCAGATCCTTCAGCCGCGCCACCTGCTTTTTCAGGATCGTGCGCGGATCGTGCGGAATGGGGGCGTGGGTGTGGTGGTCGAGCATGTCGCACAGCACCAGCGCGGTGCCCTCAAGCCAAGGCACGGTGCGCAGCGTCGACAGATCGGGGGCCATGACATAATCACCGTAGCCCTTTTGCCAACTGGTCGAGGCATAGCCCTCGGGCGTGGCCATCTCGAGATCGGTGGCAAGCAGATAGTTGCAGCAGTGGGTTTCCTTGAACGAGGTTTCCACGAAGTTGACCGCATGAAACCGTTTGCCCATCAAACGGCCCTGCATGTCGACGAAACAGGTCAGCACCGTGTCGATGCTGCCGTCTGTGACGCGGGATTTCAGGTCATCAAAGCTGAGGTTGCCGGGCATTTCGGAATCCTGTGGTTTAAGGGTGTGACACGGGCGACCCGATGGGGCCGCCCGCATGCATCTGGTTATCGTGGGTTCAGCCGTAGCGGTAGGGGCGTCCTGCCTTGACCATGTCGGCGTTGTACTTCTTGAAGATGTCGACGACACGGCGTTTGACGTCCGATTCCGCCGCGATCTCTTCCCAGAACTCCTGTGCCGCTGCTTCGACCGTGTCCCATTCCGCGTCGGGGATGGTGGTCAGTTGCAGCTTGTCGCCGTTGACGCGCAGGTTGGCTTCGCCGCCCCAGTACCACCACTGGCGGTAGTAATGCGACTGGTCACAGCACACGCGGAACAGCGTTTGCAGGTCTTCGGGCAGTTCGTTCCAACGCTCCATGTTGGCAAAGAACGACCCGGCCCACGCGCCCGAGATGTTGTTAGTCAGGAAGTAGTTGGTCACATCGGCCCAGCCGACGGTGTAGTCTTCGGTGATGCCCGACCATGCGATGCCGTCCAGCTCGCCGGTTTGCACCGCGACTTCGATGTCTTCCCACGGCAGGTTGACCGGAACCACGCCAAACCGTGTCAGGAAACGCCCCGCCGTGGGGAAGGTAAAGATGCGTTTGCCTTCCAGATCGGCAAGGCTGTTGATCGGGTCCTTGGTGGCGAAATGGCAGGGGTCCCATGCGCCGGCGCTGATGTGTTTGACGCCGACCTTGGAGTATTCCTCGTCCCAGATCTCGTTCAGGCCGTACTGGTTGAACAGCACCGGCACGTCGAGCGAATAGCGCGAGCCGAAGGGGAAGTAGCCGCCAAAGACAGTGACTTCGGTGGGCGATGCCATGCTGTCGTCATCCGATTGCACCGCGTCGATTGTGCCGCGCTGCATCGCCTGGAACAGCTCGCCGGTGGGGACAAGCTGGTCGGCGTAGAACAGTTCGATCTGCATGCGGTCGCCTGCGATCTGGTTGAACATCTTGATCGCGGGGTCGATCACCTCGGCAGCAAGTGCGGCACCCGCATAGGTCTGCATACGCCATGTGATCGTGTTCTGCGCCAGTGCGGGCGTCGCCAGCGCGGCGGGGCCGGCAACGGCAGCCCCCTGAATAAACTTGCGTCGTGTCGTCATGTTTTCTCTCCTTGTGGGTTAAGCCGGTTAGCCGGTTCTTGATTATTTGTCGTAGACGTAATTGGGCAGCCATGTCGCCAGTTGCGGGAAGATCATGACAAGGGCCAGCGCCAGAACCATGACCGCCACGAAGGGCGTGATCGAGCTGTAGATATCGCGCAGCGTAATCTCTGGCGGGGCCATCGCGCGCATCAAAAACAGGTTATAGCCAAAGGGCGGCGTCATATAGGCGATCTGCGTGGTGATCGTATAAAGGATACCGTACCATATCAGATCGAACCCCAACGCGCCCACCAGCGGCACGTAAAGCGGGGCGACGATGACCAGCATCGCGGTGTCGTCCAGAAACGTGCCCATGATGATAAAGCTCAGCTGCATCAGGATCAGGATCATCCACGGGCTGAGGTTCAGCCGGTCGGTGAACAGACCCTCGATGGCCTTGACCGCGCCCAGCCCGTCGAACACCGCGCCAAAGGCAAGTGCCGCGAGGATGATCCACATGAACATGCAGGTGATGCCCAGCGTCTTGCGCACCGAGTTTTCGAACACTTCGCGCGTCATCCGGCCCTTGAGCACCGCCGCCACGAAGGCCGCAATCGCGCCGATGGCCGAGCTTTCGACCAGGGAGGTCCAGCCTTTGACAAAGGGGAACATCATCACCGCGAAAATCACCAGCGGCAGCAGGCCCGCGCGCAGCAAGCGCAGCTTTTCGTGGCGGGGCATGTCGCGTTCCTCGGCGCTGAGGGCCGGACCCAGCGCGGGGTTCAGGCGGCAGCGGATCGCGATGTAAGCGATGAACATCGCCGCCATCATCAGCCCCGGCACCACGCCCGCCAGCCACAGCTGACCCACGGGTTGCCGCGCGATCATCGCATACAGCACCAGTACCACCGAAGGCGGCACAAGGATGCCCAGGGATGACCCCGCCTGCACCACGCCGGTGACCATCCGCTTGTCATATCCCCGCTTGAGCAGTTCGGGCAGCGCAATGGTGGCACCGATAGCCATACCCGCGACGCTTAAGCCGTTCATCGCGGAAATCAGCACCATCAGGCCGATGGTCCCGATGGCCAGCCCGCCGCGCAGGCCGCCCATCCAGACGTGGAACATCTTGTAGAGATCATCGGCTATCTTGGATTCCGACAGCACGTAGCCCATGAAGATGAACATCGGCAGCGTCAGCAGCGGATACCACTTCATCAGCTTCATCGCGGCGGAAAAGCCGATGTCAAAGCCGCCCCTGTCGCCCCAGAGCAGCAGGGCCGCGACCACGGCGACGAAGCCGATGGCCCCGAACACGCGCTGGCCGGTCATCAGCATCAGCATCATCGTCGAGAACATCAGCGTGGCGATCAATTCATATGACATCAGATCGTCTGGCCTCTCAGCCGCAGCACGTCTTTGCAAAGCTCCGAGAGGCACTGCAAAAGCATCAGGAAAAAGCCCACGACCATCACCAGTTTGATCGGCCACATATAGGGTCGCCACGCGGTCGACGATTGTTCAAGCCGGCCGACTTCTTCGGTCCCGATGATAACGCCGAACAGGTAGCTGATCGGCTCGGTCTGCCAGTAGCCCAGCGAATAGGCGGTGGAACTGATCGCGCCATAGAGCATGACGCTCAGGTAGAATATCAGCAGAAACACGGTGAACAGATCGACCCAGGCCTTTTTGCGGATCGACCAGCCGCCATAGAGCAGGTCCATGCGCACATGATCGCCCATCTGCATCGAATAGGGTCCGCCCAGAATGTAGTAGCTGACCATGATGAACTGGGCCATTTCCAGCGTCCAGAGCGTCGGCAGAAAGAACGTCTTGCTGATCGATGACCAGAGCAGCACACCCATCAGCACAAAAATTCCATACATGACGACGCGGCCAACCCGGTAGTTCACCGCATCGACGCCGGAGATGAATCCGCGCATCACGCCCTGCATCTGACAGCCTCCGCGTTCAGGTGGTTGCACGCATCCGCCAGCCATTCGGCCAGCATGTCACCAATCTGCGCCTGCTGCGTTTCAGTCTGGATCAGGTCGTTGCGCACTTCGATCATCACGCTGGGATGGCCGTGGGCCACACCGTGAACCTGCAAGGTATGGGTGACCCCGTCATCCGGCCCGTAGGGCGCATTGCGTCGGACATCGGCCTGCGTGTGATCGGCAGCGGTGTCCAGCATCGCATCGGCCAGCCGCGTATCGCTGTCGTGCAATACACCGATTTCAACCGCACGCGGCGCGCCGTTGTAGACGGGCGTAAAGCTGTGGATCGTGACCAGCACTGGCGCTGTCTTGGCCGCGACCACCTGCGCCAGCATATCGCGGAACGGGGTGTAATAGTTGGCCACGCGGGCCGCGCGGGCTTCGGCGGTCAGGTTTGCATTGCCGGGCACGTCGAAAATCTCGCTTTTGACCGGCATCGCAGCTGCGGCTTCGGGCGGGCGGTTGCAATCATAGACAAGCCGCGACACGCCGCTTGCCACCAGTGTTGCATCCAGCCGGTCCGCCATCCGCTGCGCCACGCCAAGCGCGCCGGGGTCCCATGCGGCATGGCTGATCTTGGCCGTGTCGGACAGGCCCAGACCGTCCAGTTCCACAGGGATGAAACACGACGCATGTTCACAGACCAGCACCACGGGCGACGCACCGTCCGCGTTGGTTGTCTGTACAACCGCCATCTGTGTTTCGTTTGCAGCCATCGTGAAACCCCCAACCACAAAGTGCTTGCCACCGCAGCCTTGTGTCAACAGAATTGTGAAAAATATCCAACAGCCGTATCGAGTGTGAAATATTTTCGATCAAACAGGAGGCGCACCTTGTCGTCAGATACGCTTACGATATCCGACCGCATCCAGCAAAAGCTGGACGATCTGACCCGCGCCGAGCGTCAACTGGCCCATTCGATTCTTGAAAACTACCCGATCTCGGGGCTGGGGCCGCTGACCGAACTGGCGCTGGATGCCAATGTCTCGGGGCCCACGGTCGCGCGGATGGTTCAGAAACTGGGGTTCAAAGGCTACGCCGAGTTTCAGGCCGAACTGCGCGAAGAACTGCGCGCCAAGGTCAAGGGCCCGATTGCCAAACACGACACCTGGGCCGACAGCGCGCCGTCAGGGCACATCCTGAACACGTTCACCGATGCGGTGATTGACAACATCCGTCACACGCTGGGCCAGATCGACCCGCAAGCCTTTGATAAGGCCTGCGCGTTGGTGGGAAATCCGGCGCATCATCTCTATATTGTCGGGGGCCGGGTAACGCACACGCTTGCGGAATATCTGTTTTTGCACATGCAGGTGATCCGCCCCAACATCACCCACGTTCAATCCACCTCGAACGCATGGCCGCATTATTTGCTGGACGTGAAACCGGGCGACGTCTTCGTCATCTTCGATGTGCGGCGCTATGAAAACAACACGCTGAAACTGGCCGAGATGGCCCACGCCCAAGGGGCCCGGATCATCCTGTTCACCGACCAATGGCGCTCGCCGGTGCACCAACTGGCCGACATCAGCTTTAGCAGCCGTATCGTCGTGCCGTCAGCCTGGGACAGCGCCGCGACGACCTTGCTGTTGACCGAGACAATGGTGTCAGCGGTGCAAAATCTGCGCTGGACCGACACCAAGGGCCGGATGGAAGAGCTGGAATCGATGTTCGATCAGACCAAACTGTTCCGCAAGTTCACCTGACTGCCTGAAAAACAGGCAACCGCGCTGCCACGGCTTGCGGCTCTGAGATTCAGACCGCAAACTGATTTCAAATGCCGCACCAGCTTCCTCTGCTCATCTTCAGCGACCTTGATGGAACATTGATTTCACATGAAACGTACCGGTGGGATGCCGCCCGCGCTGCGCTGGAGCATCTGCGCAAGATCGGTGCCGGTGTGGTGCTGGCCAGCAGCAAAACCGCGCCTGAAATCATCAAGTTACGTGAGGGTATGGGATTGGCAGACTGGCCTGCGATCGTCGAAAACGGCGCAGGCATGCTGGAGGCGCATGCCACGGACACCCCGCCGGATACCGCTTACATACGCTAGCGCAGCACACTGAACCGATTGTCCAAAGACCTGCGTGCGCCTTTCGAAGGGTTTGGCGATATGGACGACGAACGCGTGGCGGAACTGACCGGGTTGCCGTTGGCTGACGCCCGACACGCCAAAACCCGCGCCTTTTCGGAACCGGGCCTGTGGCACGGCACCGACACCACGCGCGCGGCGTTTGTGGCCGAGCTGGCACAACACGGGATCGCCGCCCGCGAAGGTGGCCGGTTTCTGACCCTGTCCTTCGGCCAGACCAAAGCAGACCGCATGGCCGAGATCATCGCGAGCTGTCGCCCGCGCGTGACAATGGCCCTTGGTGATGCGCCGAACGACGTCGAAATGCTGGAAGCTGCCGACTACGGCGTCATCGTCGCCAATCCGCATCGCCCGCCGCTGCCCCCTCTGGAAACCGAAAGTGCGGGTCGCATCCTGCGCACCGCCCTGCCGGGGCCCGAAGGCTGGAACCGTGCAGTGCTTGATCTCATCAACCAGTTGAACATCTGAACAAGGACGCCCCAGCATGACAGACTTTCACCAGAACGGGAATGTGGCGACCCTGCATAACCTGCGGACGCGGTCCTTGCCCGAAATGACCTACGAGCTGGAAACCTTTGCCCAGTCGCGCAAGATCTCTTTGATCCTGCCTTGTCTCTACTCCGAACTGGAAACCGACGCGATGCCGCGGATCGTGCAGGAACTGTCCAAGGTCACCTATCTTCACCGCATCATCATCGGCCTGGATCGCGCGAACGAGGCGCAGTATCGCCACGCCCAGCGGTTTTTCAAAGGGCTGAACCAGAACCACATCGTGATCTGGAATGACAGCCCGCGGATGCAGGAACTGGGCACGCGGCTCGAAACCTTGGGACTTGCACCGATGGAACAGGGCAAGGGCAAGAATGTCTGGTCGTCGCTCGGCTATCTGATCGGCTGCGAGGACAGTTCGGTGATGGCGATCCACGATTGCGACATCGTCACCTACACCAACGAAATGCTGGCGCGGCTGGTCTATCCGGTGGCCAATCCGAATTTTCCCTATCAGGTTGCCAAGGGGTTCTATGCGCGCGTCGGGCAGGAAAAGCTGAACGGGCGGGTGTCCCGTCTGCTGGTCAGCCCGCTGCTGATTGCATTGAAAAAGGTGATCGGCGACCGCGACTACCTGGATTATCTGCGCAGCTTTCGCTATCCGCTGTCCGGCGAATTTGCCATGCGCACCAGCATCTTGCCCGATCTGCGCATCCCGTCAGATTGGGGGCTGGAAATCGGTGTGTTGTCCGAAGCCTGGCGCAATCTGGCGCCAAAAGCCGTCTGTCAGGTCGAGATTGCCGACAACTACGACCATAAGCATCAGGATTTAAGCCCCGAAGATGCCAGCGCCGGTCTGAGCCGCATGTCGACCGACATCTGCAAGGCGATCTTTCGCAAACTGGCGGCGGACGGCACCGTCTTTACACCCAACGTGTTTCGCACTCTCAAGGCGACCTACTACCGCTGCGGGCTGGACCTGCTGGAGGCCTATTACGCCGACGCAATGATGAACGGGCTGACCATAGACCGGCACAAGGAAGAGCAGGCGATCGAACTGTTTTCCGAAAACATCATGCGCGCGGGGCAAACGTTTCTGGAAAACCCGCACGAAACCCCGTTCATCCCGACATGGAATCGCATCCATTCCGCCGACGCGAGCTTTCTGGCCGATCTGCGATCAGCGGCTGTCGCCGACGAACGCGAGTTTTCGGAGTAGGATGGCAGCCGGCCGTTCAGCGCCGCGCAAAGCTTTGCCCCGCAAGCCAGCCAGCGATCCACCCGCCCAGATGCGTCTCCCAGGCAAGCCCGCCGGAAAGCATCACGAACAGCACGATATTGATCAGGGCCAGTCCCAGAACGCCCATCACGACGGGACGTACTGATATCCCGGATCGACGCCGCGTTCGGTACTCCATCACCTGCCAAAGCCCGATCAGGCCAAAGACCGCGCCAGACGCGCCTATCATCGGCGCATTGCTTGAGGACAAAAGCCCGAAACACACCGCCCCGCCGACAGCCGACAAAAACAGCAGCAGCAGGGTCTTTATCGCTCCGATATTGACCGAGACGAATTTTCCCAGAGACAGCAGAATGACGCTGTTCATGATCAGATGCAGAAACCCGCCGTGCAGAAAAGCGTAGGTGATGAACATCAAAACGGACTGGCCCGGATAGACCGGCGACACCGCACCGGAGAGGACAGGTTGCCAGAATGCGCCAAGCATGAAGGCAGGCCACCTCAGGTCTTGCGATCCCAACAGGCCGGACGACGACAGGGTCAATATCAGTTCGACCGCCGCCATGATGCCGACAAGAACCCACAGGAATCTAGGCGCACCGGACTGCGATGCCCGCAAGGTGGGTTCTCGGTTTTCTGTCGACGGGATGTTCATGATCAGCAGATAATCCTTCTTTGTCCAAGAACCAAGTTTTTCCAAAGGGCCAAGATCGCAGTCAAATCGATCCAGCCTCGACCATATAGTTCGATGCCGAGCACATCGCCGCGTCGTCGGACGCAAGGAACAGCACCATGCGCGCGACATAGATCGGCTCGATCAGATCCGGCAGACACTGGCGGTTCCGGTGCGCCTCCAACGCCTCTGGCGTCGCCCAAAGCTGCTTTTGCCGGTCGGTCATGATCCAGCCGGGAACGACTGTGTTGACGCGAATCCTGTGCCCACCCAATTCGCGCGCCATGGTGCGCGTCAGACCGTGCACCGCCGCCTTGGCAGTCGCATAAGCAGGAAATCCTCCTCCGGCTTCCCACCATGAATTTGAGCCCAGGTTGATGATCGACCCGCCATTGGCTTCGATCATGCCGGGCGCAACGGCCTGAATTGCAAAGAACATGTGGCGCAGGTTCGTCGCCATCCGTTCATCCCAGTATTCGGGCGTGACCTCTTTCCAGTCGTGCCGGTCATCCCGCGCGGCGTTGTTTACCAGCACGTCAAATGTGCCAAGCTTGGCGATCGCGTCCTGCAGACCTGCGGCATCGCGCAGATCACAAAGCGCAAAGCGCGCGCCTGTTGCCTCGGACACACGGGTCGAAGCCGCCTCGTCCCGGTCAAGAAACGCCACATCGGCACCCTGTTCCGCAAACGCACCGACGGTCAGCGCCCCGATGCCGGATGCACCGCCCGTCACCAGAACCTTCTTGCCTTTCAGGCTGGGATATTTTGCAAAATCGGACATGGTTGTCTCCTAAGTTGGTTTTCTGCGGCGCGATGGTGGCGCGGTACAGCAAGTTTCACGGTATTCCAATTCACCGGATACCGGGAATGACCGCCGAATGCCAATTGGCACGCGTCGCGTGTGGTTGGAATTGGCGATGTCTTGGTCGCTGCGCAGGAGTGTGTCGCTGCTGCGCGGTGGTCCTTGAGGTATCGAGCCTATGACCGGGCACAGCACGATGCGCTTTGCGTTGATGCAGTATCAGACCGATACGACTTTGGAAAAAACCGGCGGTCAAGTTGGTACAGTTTTTATTTGTGACTGGCTGGTGTTAGTTGTGCGAGCTCTCATCCTTCACAATGCCTTCAGCATCAAACTGTTGACGCCCTACGACCAACCCACATCCTTCCAGTTGGGTGACGTATCGGAGTCAAAGTGGTGATTCAGCTTGTTGCTGTTATAGTCATCCCTGCCGTCATGCGCTTTCCACCAGGCGGGTGGGACGAATGCTTTGCGGTTCAAAATCATGCCGTGTGTCCCCGAGTCCGGGTCCATGTCGACGTGGTCCTTGATTAGGTCGTACATGACCGACCCAGGTTCCATGTAGAAACGAGGTACGCGCTTCTGGTCTGCACTGTTGCATCACCCCGCAGAAGACGGGTGGTCAGTTTTTCAGACTCTTAATATAGGGCTGACAATTCGTCGCCGGTCAAAATGTCAAAGGTATAGAAATAGCCACCGGTGAGCAGCTTCATTTCGCCGGTACCAGTATCGGTGAGTTGGACCCTGACGGCAAGTCCGTCCACCATCACGTCGCCGCTGCCATCACCGTAGTCTGTCATCGTATCAATCGTGATATCGCCCGGGTCCCAGAAGTTCAGGCCCGAGTTCATGACCTCTGCATATTCACCCAAATTCTCGGACGAGATATGCTCAAGCTATCCGGTGCGCGAGTTGGCGTAGAATGCCGTGTCGGGCATCGCCTTGCCGCCATCCCGGAACATGACGAACGCGCCGATATCGGACGTTAAGGTATTCCAGTCGTCGTAGAATTCCCCTTCGGATTCAACGATCTCGGCCTCGGTCAGAGGGGCGTGACCGTTTTTGTCAATGGGAAGCCGTTTCTCAAGGATTTCACCGTCCCGCACAGACAGGATCGTCAGGTAGCCGTTGGGCCGGAAGCCGCCACCCTACAAGGCAAGGTTCGCAATGGCATTTTCGTGTATCATAGGCTCCGTCTCCTGTGACGCTGCCAGGCTCTCAATCCGGTATTGATTGACCAGATCGGGTGGCCTGCCACCGAATGTTTCCTCCATCTTCAATTTGAGCCCGGCCCAATATGAGGGCGATCTGTGAAGTTACCGGTCTCCGGCAAAACTGGGGCGCTTCACAAGTATGGAACCGCGGTTAGCCATGTGCTCTTCGAGTTGGTCGTAGTGCTCGGGACCATGTACCTGACAAACCGAGCAGCGTTGCGTCAATGCCGCGCCCCATTTTCGTAGCTTCGGAAGGTCAGCCAGCAGGTCGATGGCACGCGTTTCAAGAAGAAATTCGTTGCGTACGAACAGCGGTGCATAGGCCGCATCAACGATCGCAAAGGTGTCACCGTTGAAATAGGGAGCATGCGAAAGGTTCGCTTCAACTTTTTGCATCGCGGAAGTCAACGCCAGACGGTGCTGCTCCATTTCAGCCAATCCGGCAGACATCAGCAGCATGTATTGAGACCGCAGCAGGGTGCTGGCGAATTCCGCCCATGAGCGGTTCAACGCCCTGGCACTGGGTGTTGCCGGATGCAGACTTTGCTGTCCGAATTCGTTGATGAACTCGGCGATGACAGAGGATTCAAAAATGAAATCCTCGCCGGTATCCAACGCCGGCACCGTGCCTGTGGGCGAACGTTCCAGAAACCAGTCCGGCTTGTTCTGAAGATCGATGAACTTGACCTTTATGTCGACACCTTTTTCAAGCGCAACAATGCGCGCTCGCGCGACGAACGGGCAGATCGGGAAACTGATCAGTACGCTTTCAGGCGGCAAAGTCGGGGCTTTGGTTTCAGTATTGCGATTGGGTGTCTGCAACATCTGGTGGGTCCTTCCTATTTATGGATTGATTGATAGGTTTCGGGCGTGAATGGTACAAAAGGCCGCAAGCGATCAGGGCCGCTATGGCCGGTGCGCCAAAGCCGATCATTGTGCTTACATGATAAGTCGCGCTGGCAATGACCGGCGCGACGCTGGCTCCGATGAACAGAAAAAATGTATAGGTTGCCAGCGCGCGCGCGCGCACCTGACCACCGGACCAGAACGTAACGGCTGCGATCAGTCCGGGCACCGCGAGGGCGACACCTGCCGAAAGCACGATGCTGGCCCATACCAGCCCAAGACCCGCTCCGCCGATAACCATCCCGAACGCCGCAACCACAAGCCCGCTGCACGCAGTGATCGCGGGGCCGAATGCCATGGTGATCCGCGGTGCGAGGAAACACACAAACAACGGCGGGAAACCCACGAGGCGCAGCAGTTGCGGATCAATTGTCGGATCGAGATTGGCAAGGAATTGGCACAACGCATGAAAGGAAACGAGGCAGAACAGAACGGTCATCGGCGCTATGATGAACGCAGCCACCGGCGGGTACATCGTGTCCGCCCCGTTGCTCCCGGCTTTGGTTGCCGAATTCGGCAACCCGACCGCAGGGCCTACATTTGCAGCAGCAGTTGCAACAACCACAACAGCGCACACCACATACAACGAAGCGGTCCACCACATGAGAGCATCAAGCGGCATGCCAAGCGCGCCGACCAGAAACTGGGACAACGGCGCAGAACTCAGGAACGCAAAACCAAGCATGGAAATGGCCATAGGCTGATCTTTCGGCGGCATTCTTTCAGCAACCAGCGCCAGTGCTGTCGCCGGAAAGCTGGCGGCTGCAATGCCTTGCAAAACCCGCGCAATGACCAGCGTTTCGTAGGTTGTCACCATGGCAGCAAGTGCCGTGGCCCCGGCAAGTGCGATGAGACCAGCAACCAGAACCGTCATGCGGTTAACCTTGTCGGCAACCGGGCCAAAGATGAAAAATCCGAACGCATAGGACAAACCAAAGGCCGTTGGAATGAAACTGGCCTCGGCGTCGGTGATGTTCAGCTCGACCGCGAGGGCCCCCAGCAACGGCAGAACCGCGTAAATCTGGGCGACGACCAGAAAGCCGGTAACCATGACAGCAACGACAAAAAACCAAGGTGAACGCGTCATTGGGATAGCTCGCAGAACAGGAGGTAAGGTGCCATTCCCCGAAAGCACATTTTCGGAGAATGGTCGGTTTTGCGCCAGCTGCGCCTATTGCACCAAGTGCCGTGAGGGTGCTGGCAGACAATGCGTTACGCGGCAGGTAATCTGCACATTGCAAAAGGCCGCGCAGACATTGGCGCGACGCCACTCGCCATCAGCTTTGGTGTATTTCAGAACGTCATCAAGATGCGCGTGAATAGGTTGAACACCCCCAATGCAAGGCATCAGATCCGAAAAGCTGATGTGTGTTCTTTTCATCCAGAGCGTATTGCTTTTCGCCCGGTCTATCTTGTCGAGTTTGTACAGCAAAAGCTGCCCAAGCTGCAGCGCGCAGGCAAAGCTCGCCGAAAGCGACCAAGCACCGCCCGCATCTCCCTGGCTGGAATAAGCCATGGCAGACGCCTGCATCCCTTCAGTGTTCAAAAGAACCTCGCCCAATTCGACAGGTTGCCGGCTGAAAGTCAGACCCCGCGCATAGCTGTTCGTTTCCGGCCGCATGCGCAAAGTGACATCCATATTCGCGATGTTCAGCATCATCACTTCACCAGCTTCGTCATCAAGCAGGATTTGCCCGGTGATCGGAACCGCATCCATGTCATCCTCGACCGGGCTTTTGCCGGCCACGATGGAAATGCTGCTGAGCAGATCGGTCGACAACTCGTTTCCCCTGCGCATGCCGATGCGGAACTGCCGCAGACATTCGAGCGCGAACTCAATGACATCTATAGTGCTCAGGTGTGGTTTTTGCTGACTTTCCCCTTTCTGCGACCACATGTCTGGCAGGTTGACAGATCCAATGCAGGAAATCTGCAATGCGTTTAATCCCCCTGATATCTTGAAGTCGCGAATGATCTGCGAAGATTTCAAATAGCCGTCACCAAAATAGCGCCCTTGTCGCACACCCAGAAAATCGTCAATGTTTTTATAGTAGCCGAGTTCCATTTTATTTGTCCTTTAAGAATCAATCACATAAGAAGATTGTCATAGTCGGCCTGTGCCTGGGCCATGGCCTCCCCTATCGACATCACCGGCTTCTTCGAAAACACTTCCGCGATTGCATCGGCGCGTTCTTCGACCGACCCACCTATCACGATGTATGGCATTTCAATTTCCTTGAGGGTCGACAGCAGGAATTCATCTGACGACCGGCGAAAGTTCTCGTTGACCGGTCTGTGACCATCCTTTGCCAAAGGCAGTTCATTCCTGAGGTGGATGAACTGATCGAAAGACGATTTGACATGACGTTTGAACGCTTTGCCCAATTCCCACATCACATCTTCGAAGAACGCCAGTTCGCCGGTCTTTTCCACGCTTTGATCGGGCTCAAGATTGATCGAGGCATTTGGATTGACTCCGTACTTCACCCGCACACTGCCGTAGATCCATTCCTGTAAAGAACAGCCGTCAGAAATAAACTCTGGCGAAAGTTGCTTTTCATGGACGACGCGTTCGGAGTGGCGCACCACGATCATCTGGATCAACTGCGCGGCGGTGCACTCTTCAAGCGTCTTGCCCGGCGCGGCATGCGGTAGGATTTCGCGCATGGTAGAGGCTTCTGTTCGAGGCACGCCCAGATACTTGGAAACCACAAGGGAGGTGAAAGTCTTTCCTGACGAATATGTGCCAGTTAACCCTATCTTCATAATTTTTTAACCTTTGATCAAGCGATTGGAATTGCGATGTCTTCTCCGTCAGAACTGATCGGATTTACGCCGCTACCGCAGCCCCCGCAGCAGCTTCGGCCTTGGTGATCGCTTTCGCTTTGGTCGTCGGGTAGTCGGCATTCACCACGGTTGGCGCGACATGGATGTGCTCGACCTCGGTGACGCCGATGAACTTGAACCAATCATCCAGATAGGGCGTGGCGAAATCCGAACCGAAATTCGGCGAAATACCCTCGTAATAGACACCGCTGGCATGCACGATAAAGGCGCGCTTGCCGGTCAGCAGACCGCTATAGCCGTTTTCAGGATCGAACCCGAAAGCCCAGCCCGGCTGGGTCACCAGATCGATGAGCTGTTTCAGCACATAGGGGATACCGTTGTTCCAAAGCGGCGTATTCACCACATAGACATCTGCCGAAGCGAACCGATTAAAGACCTCCTCCACAGTCGCCCATGTTGCCTTTTGTTCACTGGTGGCCTCGGCACCGGTAAAAAGTGCCATCTTTGCGCCAACAGCATTTGCATCGAAAGCAGGCATTGAACCATCAAACAGATCCATCGTGTCAACGGATACGCCTGACGATGCTTTCAATTTTTCGATGAGGTTTTCGGCAACGGACAGCGATTGGCTTTCTGGCCCGCGGGTGGATGCGTTAATCTGAAGGATCTTCATGCTTAATTCCTTTTATCTAAACAAAGCAGGGATTTATGATTTCTGAATCATATTGCGCCGCAGCAATTTTATGTTGCATATGCAGCATGATCCTTCAGTTCCCGTGCGCAGTCCATCCGCGATGCGCGCAAGTAAGAGTTGCGTAAATTGCCAATGACAGAATTTATTTGGGACGATCTGAAACACTTTATGGCGGTGATCTCCGAAGGATCGGTCGCGGGTGCCGCGCGGATCGCCAAGGTCGAACATTCCACGGTCACACGTCGGATCACCCGATTGGAAACCTGTTTGAACGCCAGACTTTTCAACCGTCTGGTGCGTGGCTGGGTCCTGACCGATGAAGGCAAGGCACTGCATGAACAGGCCGCGGATATCGAAAGCCGGATGCTCAACATCGAACGGCTTTCCTTATCAATGGGCAACGTGTCAGGCAGCGTCACTCTGACCGCGCCGCCATTTTTGCTAAGCGAGATCATTATTCCCGCTTTGCGCGGATTTCAAAAGGAATACCCCAAAATCAGCTTGCGCCTGCTCGGAGAAATGAAAGAGGCGAACCTGTCGCGTGGCGAGGCGGATGTCGCCCTGCGTATGGTCGAGGCCGAAGGCGCAGAACTCGTCACCCAAAAGATCTGCAACGTGAGTTATTTTTTCTACGGAACCGTCGGGTCAAAAGAGACAAGTTCGAGTTCACGCAAATTCATAGGATACTCAGGCTCCCACCAGCCTCATCTTAATGACGCCGTTGTTCGGCAGGCCGCCGGTCGTCAGATAACGTTGCAGACCAACAATCTCAGGATCGCTCAGCGGGCGGCATTGGAAGGTATGGGAATTGCCCTGTTGCCAACTTTCCTCGCAACCCAAAGTCCAGAGTTGGAAGTCATTGAACGCGCGAACAAGTCCATCACACAGCCTGTCTACCTTGTCATGCAACGTGACGTGCGAAAAGCCGGCCGAGTGCGGGCTTTGACAGAGTTTATTAAGGGCAATATTCTTAAGGGGCTGTAGCGTATTGTGGGTAATCAAGTCCTGGCCGCGCCAGCGACGCGTTGCATCAGATGCAACGCTTAGGGGCAGTTGGGACGCCGAAGCGAAGGTGCATTTGCTTGAACTGCGTGGTCAGCTTCTGGCAATGCTGAACATAACAAAGCCCGCCGCAGGGGCGGGCTTGGGTAATGCGGAAAGTTCGTTGTTTTTGGTTGCAGGAGAGCGCAACCGCCGCTCAAGTCTGCGCGCCACAAGGTATGCGAGGGCTGACGGAGCGACGTGACCCACCCCAACCCAAAAGGCCGCACGCACCCTGCTCTGATATTGAACTAAGCTTCTCAGTTCGGAGAAAAAGAAGTCGTCACAGCGGGAGTTCAACCCATTTTAATCGGTATGTCAGCATCACGCTTTTCCCAACTCATTGCATCGCTCGCCCTCGCGATCTCTGTTTGGTCAGTCTATGCGCTTGAGAGCGCCCGGACTTCGGTCGAGATCGACCGGGTCTTGTTGGGCGAAACGCCTGCGACGTTCTATGCAGTCGGGCAACCGCAGGGCGCGCTTGTTGTCATCGCACACGGGTTCGGCGGATCGCGGCAAATGATGGAAGCGATTTCGCTGACCTTGGCCCGCGCGGGTCATACCGTCGTGGCCTTCGACTTTATCGGCCACGGGCGTCATCCCGCACCGCTTTCGTCGGCAATCG
>JAGXHE010000178.1 GCA_024636445.1 Sulfitobacter sp. | reverse complement strand
GCAAACGCAAGGGCACGCCCGATGCAGTTGGCACGCACAGGTTCGTCACCACGACAGCGTCCAGTTTTGCAGGATCAGCGATGTCGTGCACCGCCTCGCGGATGTCCTCGAACAGCTTGCCCGTCACCAGGGCTTCCGAATTGAACGGCACATATCCGACCGACCGGCGTGCACCGTAGAAATGCGACACGAAGGTCAGACCATAGACACAGCAGGCCGACCCGCTGAGGATCGTCGCCGTGCGTTTCATCCGCAGACCGACCCGCAATGATCCGAATGCGGGGCACATGCTCTGCGGCTTGTCATGGGGGCCTTGGGGATAGTCCTTGGCGTATTGGTCAAGAATGTCGGATTTGCCGACAGTGCGCGCAGCGGCTTCCATGGCCCCTTTGCCCGCGGTGCAACCGCCTTCCAAAGCCGTGGCTTGGGTTTTTGCGGCGTCGCCGTTCGATGCAGTTACCTGCACAGCGCCATTTGCGTCGAACCCGACTTCGTATCCCTGAGTTCCGCCATCATCCATCGCTGCGCACCTCCCTTGATGGGGTGCCGCGCACATCGTGCAGCAGCTGTCTGATCTGATCGGGACGCGCGTTCTGCACCATGCGCAGGATTTGGGCGAGAATGTCGGCCTTGCGCTCAGACATTGTCGTACACCACTTCAAGGCTGACTTTCGCCTTGGTATACTTGCCGCGCATGTCCGCATCCGTGGCGGGCACCAACTGGTAATCGCCGCCTGTATCCTTGGCATCGAACAGGGCCAGAAGCCCGTCCTGATCCAGCGGAGAGGGACGCACGGGCGGGGCAATGCCCACAGCATCACCAAGGGCTGCAAACAGGCTGCCCCACTGGGATTTGCTCGTGCCGACAATCTGGTAGTTCGCCGATTTCTTCCGCAGATCGTCGTCCTGCGGGATCGCTGCCAGCACCGGAATATCTACCGCCTTGGCAAATGCCGCAGCCTCGCCCGAGCCGTCGTCCTTGTTGATCACCAGACCGGCAACACCGACGTTGCCGCCCAGCTTGCGGAAATATTCGACCGCCGAGCAGACGTTGTTGGCGACATAAAGCGATTGCAGATCGTTCGAGGCGACCAGAATGACCTTTTGCGCCATGTCCCGCGCAATCGGCAGACCAAAGCCGCCACAGACCACATCACCAAGGAAATCAAGCAGGACATAATCAAAGTCCCAATCGTGAAAGCCAAGTTTCTCCAGCAGCTCGAAGCCATGGATAATACCGCGCCCGCCACAGCCGCGCCCAACCTCGGGTCCGCCCAGTTCCATCGCAAACACGCCACCGCGTTTGAAACAAACGTCACCGATCTGCACCTCTTCTCCGGCCAGCTTTTTCTTGCCCGAGGTTTCGATGATGGTCGGGCACGCCTTGCCGCCGAACAGCAGGCTGGTGGTGTCGGATTTGGGGTCGCAACCGATCAGCAGCACGCGTTTGCCCTGTTCGGCCATCATGTGGCTAAGGTTGGCCAGCGTAAAGGATTTGCCAATGCCGCCCTTGCCGTAGATCGCGATGATCTGCGTCTTGCTCGTTGGTGGGCCCGTGGGCACCTCCAGCGTCGGCTCGGATGCTTCCTCGCGCAGGCGTTGGTCGAAATCTCTGAGGTTTGGCACTTCATCTTTCATGACGCGTCCTTCCAGTTCAGCATCATCTTCAGACAGGCAGGATCGCTGAAGGCCGTCTTGTAGGCCTCCGGTGCATCTGACGAATTTGCTGTGTGTGTGATCAGACCGCCAAGGTTCAGCGTCCCGCTTTCAACCAGAGCGCGCGTGGCGATCAGGTCATCTGCATTCCATTCGGCTGCAATCCGGAACCGGGCCTCTTTCATGAAGGCCGGCGGGAAGGCGAAACTGATGGGGTCGGTGTAAAATCCGGCAAGGACGATCTCGCCTCCCTTGGCGATACGGCCGATCAGATCAGCCACCACCGCCGTAGAGCCGGACGCATCGTAAACCGACTTATAATCGCGGCGCGCGTCCGTTGCGGGGTCGATCACCTCGTACCCTGTGGCACCGGTGCGGCGCGTCGAGTCGATCTCCCAAACTGTTGGAGCCGGTGCGCCTGCAGCAATCGTCAGACGCGCCAGAAGACGCCCCAGCACACCGTGACCGACGATCAGGTCGGGCACCGATTTGCCCGCACCCGCCATTGCATGACGTGCTGTCGCCGCCAGCGCCAAGAGCGCACCTTCGGCCTTCAGCCCGGCGTCGATGCGGGCAACCCGCTCCGCCTTGCTGACCAAGAACCGCGATGCGCCGCCAAAAAGGCCAAAGGCACCTTCGTAACAATTCGCACCTGGTACAAATACATTGTCGCCAACCTTGAACCCGCTGCTCGGCGCAGCTTCGACAACTTCGCCGGATGCTTCGTAGCCGGGGACCAGCGGGTAGCCCATTCCTGGAAACGGAGGCATTTCCCCCGACCAGAAAAGCTTTTCCGTGCCGGTCGAAATTCCGGAGTGATTGACGCGGATCACCAAATCGCCATCCGCAGGAGGGATGATATCCAAGCTGTCCAAGCAAAGATCTTTGGGACCTTTCAAGAGTACGGCTGTGGTTTGCAATTTGATCCCCTCTCTGTGCCTGTCCCGGTCATTTATGAGTGACTCGGGTGTTTCGGCATCTCCTGTATGTAAGTTAAATTGTACATTTTAAACTGTCAACTTTTATTGACACAATTTGCACTAGAACCCTTTGCGGGCCTCTAGGCAACGGGTGATAAAAGGCCGGAACGGCTTGGGAGTGGCAGAGATTTCAAAGCCTGCTGCTTCACAAAGTGCTTTGATTTCAAGGATTGAGCGGGTTTTTCCGGTCTGCATCGCTAAAGTGTAAAGTGCAAAGTAAACATCCCCCGCGCGCTCGGGCACATCGCCCCCCAGCATCGGCTCGGAGATGATCAAGCGCCCGCCCGCAGGCAAGGCGGCAAAGCACTTGGCCAGCAAAGCGGCCACAGTGGAATCGCTGTGGTCATACAGAACGCGCACAAGGCTGATGGCGTCGGCCCCTTGGGGAATCGGATCATTCAGAAACGATCCGCACAGAATCTGGCTGCGCCCTGCAAGCCCTGCGCTTAGGAAACGCGGCTGCGCTGACGGGGCGACTTCGGGCAGATCGAACAGCATCAACCCCAGATGCGGACATTCACGGCCCGCCGCCGTCAGAAACGCGCCGGAACCACCCCCGACATCCAGCAGTGTTTTCACACCGCTCAGATTGACGCTGCGCAACGTGTCATCTGCAACCAGCTCAAGGCTTTGCGCCATCAGTTCGGAATAGGTCGCGGCCGCCTGCGGCTCCATGCCACCGCCGAACACATAGGGCCAGAACGACGCCAGCTCGGTCTCGGTCTCGCCACGAAAGAACGCAGCGGGGTCGGCAAGATCGCGGTACAGGATATCGTGGTGCCGGATCATCGCTTCCAATCCCGGCACGCCGACCAACGCTGCGGCTTTGCGCGTCAGGCCGATCTTTCCGCCCCGTTTCGGCTTCAGCAGGCCCAGCGCCGTGGCCGCGCGCACCAGAATCACCATGCGATCCAGCGGCACATCGCACCGCTTGGACAAATCACCTGCCGTCATCGGTGTGTTCAACAGCTTGGCCGGTATTTCGAATTGCACCAGCGCCGACAGCACTTGCGAATGGCAAAAGCCCGACAACAGGTCAAACAGCGCCTCACCTTCGCGCCGGACGATCCGCCGCGTGAAAAACGACCTTGCGGCCCATTTCTGAAACTTTCGCGATGCGATCAGCCGCGCGCTCCAGCCACCATATCCGCGGCCACGCGCCACAGGCATATCCGCTGGCACGTCAGTCATCTATTCACCGGGGATGTGGCTGGCCTGACCTGCGCGCCACTTGATCGGCGTCAGCATTTCGGCCTGCGCGTTGACCATTTTCGCCAGCATCGCCTCACCCGGACATTTCGGGATCGAGGAAATCGCACCGCTCAGGATGTCTTTCATCCGGCTGATCGCACCGGCAACGCCAAGCTCGGCCACAGCATTCGGACGCCCGTGCAGATCATCCTGACCCGCAGGCTTGCCCAATGTCTCTTCGTCGTAAAGCGCATCTCGCAAATCGTCGGCGACCTGAAAGGCCTCGCCGATCCGCGCGCCAAGATCTTCCCATTGATCGCCGTCCTGTCCGGCCGCGATGGCACCCATCTGGGTGGCCGCGATGAACAAGGCACCCGTCTTGGCGCGGTGATAGGCGGACAGATCGACGACCTCTTCGCTTTCCCAGCCTTGGCCCGCACAGATGCCATTGGGCATGCCTGAGCGCTCCGCCAGCACCTTGAGCAGCCCGATCGCGCGGGCGGGGTCCAGTGCGGCGGCATGGGTCAGCACCGAAAACGCCATGATGATCAGACTGTCGCCGGTCAGCACTGCCAGCGGCTCTCCAAAGGCGCGGTGCACGGCAGGTTTGCCGCGCCGCGTGTCCGCATCGTCAAAGCACGGCAGATCGTCGTGTACCAAAGATGCGCAATGGATCAGCTCAAGCGCAGCAGCCGCCGCATCGGCCAGTCCGGGATTGTCATCCCCGCAAGCCGCCGAAACGCTGAGCAAGATTTTCGGCCTGATCCGAGCGCCGCCAGGCGTCACAGTGTAATGCAAGGCGGACGCCAGCTTTCCCGGTGACGGGGCAGCCTGCCCATTGCGAATGGCGCGGGAAATTGCAGTTTCGATCCGGTCAGCAAAAGCCATGGAATGGTCCTCTTGTCAGCAAAATGTACTACCATTATTACATTCTTGTTGTAAACTAAACTGGACACTTCGAGTCCGCCTGTCAATCCATACCTGCGCAAAGGAACCCTGCCTTATGTCCGACCCCGCGCCTCACGTGGCCATTGTCGGTGCCGGCATCGCAGGGCTTGCAGCCGCTTTGCGACTGGCGCATCGCGGGGTGCGCGTCACGGTTCTGGAACGTCACAACGCACCGGGCGGCAAGATGCGCACGCTGCCGACGGATGCTGGGCCGGTAGACGCAGGGCCGACCCTTCTGACGATGAAACCCGTCTTCGAGGCCTTGTTTGCAGACGTCGGCGCGCGGCTGGACGATCACGTCACGCTGGAACCGCAAAGCGTCCTTGCGCGGCATTTCTGGCCGGATGGCACCCGACTGGACCTGATGCGCGACACCGAAGCCAGCCTGCAGAATGTGGCGGATGCCTTTGGGCCTCTCGCCGCAGCAGAATTCGCCAGCTTTTCGGCAAAGGCCCGCACTCTGTTCAACGCATTCGACGCGCCGATGATGCAATCCGCCGCCCCGACGAGCGCGGCGCTTACCCTTGAGGTTGCAAAGAACCCCAAGCTGATTCGGCACATCACCCCGCATCTCAGCCTGATGCAGAGCCTTCATCGTCATTTCACCGATCCGCGACTGGCCCAGCTTTTTGCACGCTATGCCACCTATGTCGGCGGGCTTCCTGCGTCTTCCCCCGCCTTGCTCAGCCTGATCTGGCATGCCGAAAGCATGGGGGTCTGGCACGTCAGGGGCGGCATGATCGAACTTGCCCGCAGCATCACCAAGCTGGCCACATCTTTTGGCGCCACGTTCCAGTTCAATTCCCACGTCACCCGTGTGGAGCTGCAAGCGGGAAAGGCCTGCGCCGTCTATACATCCACCGCGCGCATTCCCGTCGATGCGGTGCTGTTCAACGGCGACCCCGCGGCGTTGCACGCGGGCATGTTGGGCGATGGTCTGAAATCTGCCGTCGCACCCGAGGCAACACAGCCCCGCAGCCTGTCGGCCTGCGTGATGAGCTTTGCCGCCGAAGCAGAAGGTGTCGCACTGTCGGGTCACAACGTCTTTTTCGCCGACGACCCGAAATCTGAATACGGCCCGCTTGCACAAGGCAGGTTGCAGACCGACCCGACACTCTACGTCTGCGCCCAGGACCGTCTTTCCGACCGAAGGCCTGCCGGGCCGGAACGGTTCGAGATCATCCTCAACTGCCCGCCCATTGATACGCAAGACCCCGAACAAGACGAGAAAGCGAGAACCACATGTCATACCCTGATCCTCGACCGGCTGCGTCACCTCGGCCTGACATTCTCTCCGCGCCCCGGACCCCAGACCGTGACGACGCCTCGGGGCTTCGACAGCTTGTTTCCCGCATCGGCAGGGGCGCTCTACGGGCGGTCTCCGCACGGAATGACGGCGGCGTTCAAACGGCCCACAGTGCGCACGAAGATACCCGGTCTGTACCTCGCGGGGGGCGGTGTGCATCCGGGGCCGGGGGTGCCGATGGCGACGCTCTGCGCCCGGCACGCGGCCGAGGCGATCTTGAAAGACCTGCCTTCGATCTCAAAGTCCCGCCCGGCGGATACGCATGGTGGTACGTCGACGGTGTCAGCGACGACGGCACGCGCGCAGTCTCGGTCATAGGGTTCATAGGGTCTGTTTTCTCGCCGTGGTACGCGTGGTCAGGGCGCGGTGATCCGACCAACCACTGCTGCATCAATGTGGCGACCTATGGCCCCGGCGGGCGCTTTGCCATGACCGACCGTGGCAGCCCTGCCTTGCGCCAGTCCCGCGATTGCTTGCAGATCGGCCCGTCGTCCATGTCCTGGCAGAACGGGCAGTTGGTCATCGACATCAACGAAGTGTCTTCGCTGCCACTGATTTCCCGGATGCGGGGGCACATCACGCTGACCCCGTCCGCGATCACCTCGGTCGAGCTTCCTCTCAGCCGTGACGGCGCCCACCTGTGGCGGCCCTTCGCCCCCACCGCGCGCATATCCGTCGCCCTTGAGGCGAAGGGATGGCAGTTCGACGGGCACGGCTATTTCGATGCCAACTTCGGCACGCGCCCATTGGAGGACGATTTCAAAACGTGGACATGGGCGCGCTATCCCACCGAGATGGGAGCAGCTTGTTTTTACGATGCGGCGCGGCGGGACGGATCGACACTGAACTCGGCCATCGCCTTTGCCGAGGACGGCACCGCGCGGACCTTTGACGCGCCGCCTGTCACTGCGTTCAAACGCACGCTTTGGGCTCTGCGCCGTGACACGAGGGCTGACCCCGGCACCACGCCCAAACAGGTCAAGCCGATGCTGGACGCGCCGTTCTATTCGCGGTCTGTCGTGGAAACGCAGATCAACGGCGAGGTGGTCCAAGGCGTGCACGAAGCCCTGAATCTGGACCGCTACGCCCAGCCGTTGCTGAAACCCATGCTTGCTGTGCGCGTACCCCGCAGGCGCAACTGGGTGTTTTAAGTGCGGAGTTTCTGGATTGTGTCGGTCAGGCGCTGCCCGGCGGCTCTACACGCGTTGATTCCGGGCTTGGTTAGCTGGCATCAAACCTTCGACAGGTCCAATGGCTGAACGTCCGGGTTCAACCGGGCCACCGTCAGGTTCAACAGGCCGGCGACACTGACCCAAGCCAGATAAGGCAACATCGCAATGCCTGCCCACATATCCAGTTGCCAATGCGTGATGACACAGCCCAGCACCGACAGCCACAAACACGCCATCACGATCAGCGCGCCCTTCAACCGGCGCAGGCCGAAAAACACCGGGGTCCACAGCGCGTTGAATGCGATCTGCGCCGCCCAGAATGCCATCGCATATCCGTTGTCCGGTAAAACCGCTGACCGCGCTGCGGCGAAAGCGATAAGCAGGTAGATCGTCGTCCACATCACCGGAAACGCCCAGTCGGGCGGTGTCCAGCTTGGCTTGTTCAGGTTTTTGTACCAATCACCCGGCGAGAAGACAGCGCCGGTTGCGCCAGCACCGAAACACGCCGCCAGAAAAACTGCGAAGAGAATAAAATCCATACCTTTTCATAGGGCACAGGTTACTCTGCCGCTACCCCGTTTGTGCGCCCTTGCGCGGATTCGCGCGATTTCAACTCGGCCAGAACGCTCAGCACAGCGCCGGTGCGCCCCAGACCCCAAACGGCCGCACGCGGTGCATTGTGTGCGGCGGCATCGACCAGAAACCGCACCTCCTCCAGAGGTGGCGCGAACAGAACGGGGGATTTCGGCACGATAAGACTGCCGCCAGCCCGCAGCACAGAGGTGCCGATCAGTCCCAGTTTTTGCGATGTGCTGGTGCGCGCGCGGTGATTGATCGTGTCAAAGCCATTGCGCACCACGCCTGCGCCGATCGCCGCATAGATATAGCGCGCCGCAAAAATGCCGGTGCGCGCGCTGCGCGGCAGCACCGCGATCCCCGCTTCGGACCGCACGTAAAGCCTGCGCGCTTCTGCCAACAGACGCCGCACCATCTGGCGCACTTCCGCACTGGCACTTGGCTGTTGCAGGAAACTCTCAGGCGTCATGCCCGCCTGCTCCAACCATTCCAGCGGCAGATAGATGCGCCCGGCGCGGGCATCTTCGCCCACGTCGCGCGCGATATTCGTCAATTGCATCGCCACGCCCAGATCGCAGGCGCGCGCCAAGGCATCGGCATCGCGAACCCGCATCAGCACGCACATCATCGCGCCGACCGCCGAAGCGACCCGTGCCGAATAGGCCCTGACATCCGACAAGGTTTCATAGCGTCGGTCGACGGCATCCCATGCCAGCCCCTCCAACAACGCCTCGGGCAAGGCGAGTGGCAGATCAAACCCTTCGACGATTGCAGCAAAGGCGCGGTCTTCGGGAGCGTTGCGCGGGCGTCCGGCATAGGCCAGATCAAGCCGCTCTTGCAGCGCCAGCACCGCCCGCCCCTTGTTGGAGCCCTCGTCGACTTCATCATCGGCCAAACGGCAAAACGCATAGAGCGCCAGCGCAGGGTCGCGCACCGATGCGGGCAGCAGCTTGGACGCCGCATGAAACGACAGCGACCCCGTGCGGATCACGGCGCGGCAATGCTCAAGATCAGCAGGCGCGATCATTCCGCAGCCAACTTTGCTGCCAGTTTCTTATTCGCCGCTTTTCCCGGCCTTTCCGGCACCAGCTTGCCCAGCACCTCTGCGCTGGAAACCACACCCGGCAGACCTGCGCCGGGATGCGTGCCTGCACCCACCAGATAGAGGCCGCGCGCCTCTTCGCTGACATTGTGCGGGCGAAACCACGCGCTTTGCAGGATGCGCGGCTCGATCGAGAAACCGCAGCCATGCGGGCTGAGGTATCTGTCGCGGAAAGTTTCAGGGGTAAACACCAGCTCGGTCGAGATGTGCTGTTGAAACCCGGGGATCAGCTTTTCGACCTCTGCGGCAACCTTGGCGCGGTAAATCGGTTCTTCGGTGGCCCAGTCGACCGCGTTCTTCCACCCCAGATGCGGCACCGGCGACAGAACGTAGAACGTATCGTCCCCTGCAGGCGCCACCGTAGGATCGGTGACCGAGGGGCGGTGCACATAGAGGCTCATGTCGTCCGACAGCTTGCCCTTGATGAAGATATCCTTGAGCAACCCTTTGTAGCGCGGGCCGTTCAGGATGGTGTGGTGACCGACATCGGCCCAT
>JAGXHE010000177.1 GCA_024636445.1 Sulfitobacter sp. | reverse complement strand
TGATTATCATGGTGCGGGTGAAGGGACTCGAACCCCCACGCCATAGGCGCCAGAACCTAAATCTGGTGCGTCTACCAATTCCGCCACACCCGCACTTGTTCAGCGCCCCGCTTTGCAACGCGCTGGCGCGTCAGATACCAAAGCATCGCAGATTAGGCGAGACCAAAATGTCCCGAAAAGCTCAGTAAAATTCTAAAGGTATAATTTTGGCGACATTAACCGAATATTGGGGTATATTGTCGTCAACCTTGAGGCAGGTTGCACAAAAAGAGAGACGCCCATGAAACCGAAAACGGTCGGGCGCGTCGAAAGCGGGAATATACCGCAGCTGCGCGCAGAAATCCTTCATGTCGGCCTTGTCGCCGGCACAATCCTTTTGACATCCGATGGCGAAATTCCGGTGGAATACCTGTCCGCCGGTGACCGGATCATCACCCGCAACGCGGGTCTGGTCACGCTAAAGGCTGTCGGCACCACGCGGATCACATCCGCCGCTGTTGCCATCGCCGCAGGTTCGTTGGGGCAAAGACGGCCCGAGACGAACGTGATCCTGCCCGCCGCCCATCAGGTGCTGGTCCGCGATTGGCGTGCCAAGGCACTGGCCGGTGCCGCGCAGGCCGTGTTGCCTGCAGGCTGCCTGATCGACGGCGAATTCATCACCGATCTGGGCGTGCGCACCATGACGCTGGTCCAGCTGGGCTTTGATGCGCCGCATGTGATCTATGCAGACGGACTGGAACTTGCAGTGCCCGCCATGACCAACCTGCAGGAACTGGCGGCCTAAAGCCCCAGATCCCGCATCACCGCCGGAAGACTGTCCGGCAGATCCTCGGCGATCAGGCCGGGGCCAAAGTGCAATGCACATGAAACATGCAACCAGCTCGCGGCCTTGGCGGCCTCGAACGGTTTGAATCCGCGCGCCAGCAGCCCCGTGATGATCCCCGCCAGAACATCCCCTGCCCCCGCTGTCGCCATCCAGGGGGCGGCGCGGTCGCCCGTCGCCGCATGCAGCGCACAGGTGCCGTCCGCTTGGGCGATCAGTGTCTCAGGGCCCTTGAACAACACCACGGCGCCCGACTCCGCTGCGGCGGCACGGGTGGCTTCTGCCTTGGCTTCGGTTGTGGGATCAGGGCCCAGATCATCGGAAACTGCCGGAAACAGCCGTGCAAACTCGCCGCCATGCGGGGTCAGAACACAGCCACCGTGAAGCGCGCCCATCAGCGCTTTATCCTGCGAGATCAACGTCAAAGCGTCAGCATCCAGCACACAAGCGCGCCCGCTGAGCACCACGACGCGCACCAGATCGGCCGCATGATCGCCCAGTCCCAGCCCCGGCCCTGCACACAGCGCATTCAGGCGACCGTCCTCCAGCAGCGCGCCCAAGGCGTCGCTGTCGCCCAGACGCCTGAGCATGATCGCCGTGACCTGCATCGCCACTTCGAGCTGCGCTGCGGGCGACACCCCAAGCGTGACCAGCCCCGCCCCCACCCGCAGTGCTGCGCGCGCAGCCATCCGCGCAGCGCCGGTGCGCCCCGGCCCGCCACTCAGAACCAGCGCATGACCGGAATCGTATTTATGGCCAAGCCTCTTGCCAAGGTCGGGCAAGCTGTCGCGGGTGATCGTCTGGATCGTCATGTCGGAGCCTCCGGCGGGGATATTTCAGGCCAAAAGAAGCGCAGCTGGCTGAGCATTGCACGCGTGATTGCCATCTTTCATGCCAACACTGCGCAGTACATCGGGCGAGGTGTTTTTGTAATGCTTAAAATTTACTCACATTGCACAAAAATCACTCTCTTCATTTCCAAAACCGCCGCATGCCCTTGCATTCCACCCGCCCCTCGTAGACGCATCATACGCAAAATGGTCTGACGCCCAACAACGGCATGTAAAGGGAGGCCCTCATGAAGAAGATCGAAGCCATCATCAAGCCATTCAAGCTTGATGAAGTCAAAGAGGCCCTCCAGGAAGTCGGCGTCCAAGGCCTGAGCGTCATCGAAGTCAAAGGCTTCGGGCGTCAAAAGGGACATACGGAGCTTTATCGTGGCGCCGAATATGTGGTCGATTTCCTGCCGAAAGTGAAAGTCGAAGTGGTCCTCGACGACGATCAGGTCGACGGTGCCATCGCGGCCATCGTCGACGCGGCCAAGACCGAAAAGATTGGCGACGGCAAGATTTTTGTCACTTCCGTCGAACAAGCCATACGCATCCGTACCGGTGAATCCGGTTCGGACGCGCTGTAAACGTACAAACTGCACAAGAAGGACAGACACTCATGGGAAACAAAGTTCTCGACATGATGAAGGATGAAGGCGCCGAATACGTCGACATCCGTTTTACCGACCCGCGTGGCAAATTGCAGCACGTGACCCTGATCGCCGATCAGGTTGACGAGGATTTCCTCGAAGAAGGCTTCATGTTCGACGGCTCGTCGATCGAAGGCTGGAAATCGATCGAAGCTTCGGACATGAAACTGATGGTGGATCTGGACAGCGCCTATGTCGATCCCTTCTACGCCGAGAAAACCATCTGCGTACATTGCTCGGTCGTTGAACCCGACACCGGCGAAGCCTACGAGCGCGACCCGCGCGGCACGGCCCAGAAGGCCGAAGCCTACCTGAAATCGACCGGCATCGGCGACGTGGCCTACATGGGCCCCGAGGCGGAATTCTTCCTCTTCGACGACGTCCGCTACCAGGTCTCGATGAACAAGGTCTCCTACCAGGTCGACGCATCCGACGCCGCATGGAACACCGACACCGAATATGAAATGGGCAACATGGGCCACCGTCCCGGCGTCAAGGGCGGCTATTTCCCGGTGAACCCCATCGACGAGGCGCAGGATCTGCGGTCGGAAATGCTGTCGACAATGAAACGTCTGGGCATGAAGGTCGACAAGCACCACCACGAGGTCGCGTCGTGCCAGCACGAACTGGGTCTGATCTTTGACACCCTGACCAAACAGGCCGACGAGCTTCAAAAATACAAATACGTGATCCACAACGTGGCCCATGCTTATGGCAAGACCGCCACCTTCATGCCCAAGCCCATCGCGGGCGACAACGGCACCGGCATGCACGTGAACATGTCGATCTGGAAAGACGGCAAGCCCCTGTTCGCAGGCGACAAATACGCCGACCTCAGCCAGGAGGCGCTGTATTTCATCGGCGGCATCCTGTCCCACGCCAAGGCGCTGAACGCATTCACCAACCCCGGCACCAACAGCTACAAGCGTTTGATCCCCGGCTTTGAGGCCCCCGTGCTGCGCGCCTATTCGGCCCGCAACCGTTCGGGCTGCGTGCGTATTCCGTGGACAGAAAGCCCCAAGGCAAAGCGCGTCGAAGCCCGTTTCCCCGATCCTTCGGCGAACCCCTACCTGTGCTTCTCCGCACTGCTGATGGCGGGCCTTGACGGTATCCAGAACAAGATCGATCCCGGCGAAGCCATGGACAAGAACCTCTACGACCTGCCCGCAGAAGAGCTGGCCGGCATCCCGACGGTTTGCGGATCGCTGCGCGAAGCACTGGACGAGCTGGAAAAAGACATGGACTTCCTGCTGGCAGGTGACGTGTTCACCCGCGACCAGATCGCAGGCTATGTCGCTCTGAAAATGGAAGAAGTGCACCGTTACGAACACACGCCCCACCCGGTCGAGTTCGCGATGTACTACTCCTGCTGACCGGATGCGGGCCTGCGCCTGCACCCCGTACAAAACGAAAAAGGCGCCCCTTCGCGGGCGCCTTTTTTATTGGAGCGGCGGAATTTCGCGGGTATTTCGCAACTTTGCGGCCTTGAAGGGCCCCTTTCCCCCAAATCAGATCCGCCTTTGCCCTAATTTTGCCGTTTATCTGTGCCACCGATAACGCGGAGCGATCACAGCCCCCCCGGAGATCACATGGCCGAGACATTGCCCATGCACACCGATGTACCTGCATCAGCACAGGCGCTCAGCGCGCGTGCGTTGCGTCCCGACTTTGCCGACCTGTGCGCGCGTGTGAACGCCGCGATCCTCGACACCGGGATGACCCTGACCGAGACCGCTGGCCAGCCGCGCGGACATGCCCTGTTCAGTCACCCCCGGGTGCACCTGTCGGTCACCACCCATCGCCGCAAGCTGCCGCGCAGCACCATCGCCGGCGCGCTGGCAAGCCCGATCACCAAGGCCCGCACCCCAGATTACGACCGCCTGTTTGACAGCCACCATTTTTATACCACGCTCGACGTGGGCCACGGGCCCGCGCCCGACAGCCCCATCACCGACCCGCTGCCGCTGGTTCTGCGCCTGCGCGTGCTCAAGGCCGCACTCGATGCGCTGATCGACACGACACAGGTGACGCTGGTGCACTGGCTGCAATCGGACATGGTCTTTGCCCCCTCCGAGCTGGCGCTGTGGCGCGACAGCGACCTGCCCTTTGCGCTGGTCATGCACCCTTTGCCCCTGCCTGCACGCTGCGGTCGCGACGGCACGCCCCTGCTGGGCATGATCGCCGCCCATTCGGAACACCTGTTGGGCAAGACGCTGCAACTGGACCCGATGCTGCGCGATCAGGCCACGGGTTTTCGCCAGCTGGCGTCGATGCTGAACGAACACCACGAGGGCCGCATCCAGCTGGAGCATGGCGACAGCCTGCAGCTGACCGATGGCACGGTTCTATATGTACGTCACGAAAAGCCACAGGCGGCAGACAGGCCCGGTCGCATTTGCGTCGGCCCCAATCCGCCGCAAAAGCGCGTGGCACCAACCACAGATGCCGCCGGTTTCAGTGACCGCGTGTCACGCCTCAAGGGCAGCCCCCAGCGGGTTCAGAAACTGGCCATCGACATTCAGGACAAGGTCGAAGCCGACGCAAGGCCACCCCAAAGCCGGGCGTCGCGGCTTGCCTTTTCGCTGGTGGTGCGCGGTGTGGTGCTGCCCGGGATGTTGCTGGTGCTGTACTACACCTTCTTCGCCGCTCCGCAGCCCACGAAGACTGCGAGATATCTGCCGGAAGTCGAACAGGTCTATCAGACCAGCATCGCGGCTGCCCCCATCCTCGCGCAAGGAATCGCGCAAGATTGATCCCTGTTCCGAGCTAACGCTTTACGAGCATACATAATAAAGCAATACTCAACCGTCTGTTGTTGATACCGGGAAGCTTTAGTCATGTCAGTTCGCCGCGTTGCCCAATCCTTCGCCCAATCCTTCGCCAAATCCCTCGCATTATCTCTCGTCACAGTTGCGGTGGCCCCTGCCGCCTATGCCGCCAATTGCGGCAATGCCGCCGCGGGCTTCGATGCGTGGAAACGCGAATTCGCAGCCGAGGCACAGCGCGCAGGCGTCAGACAGCCCGGTTTGGACGCGCTGGCACAGGCCCGCTATGCCTCCTCGACCATCTCGGCGGACCGCAATCAGAAGTCTTTCAAATACTCCTTGCCCAAGTTCATGCAGGTCCGGGGCGCTGACACCATCGTCGCCCAAGGACGCAAACGCAAAGCTGCAAGCCCCTCGTTCTATCAGGCCCTCGAACGTCAATACGGCGTGCCTGCGGGCGTGATCATCGCCATTCACGGCATGGAAACCGCCTTTGGCGGCTTCATGGGTGACACTTCGGTCGTCTCGGCGATCACCACGCTGACCTATGATTGCCGCCGCTCGGCGTTTTTCCAGCCACATGCCCTCGGGGCGCTGGTGCTGGTCGATCAGGGGGCGATCACCGGTGCAACCCAAGGTGCCAAACACGGCGAACTGGGGCACACCCAGTTCCTGCCCGGCAACGCCCTGCGCTACGGCGTGGATGCCAATGGCGACGGGCGTGTGGATTTCTACAACCAGACCGACGCACTGGCCTCGACAGCGAATTACCTGCGCGCCAAAGGCTGGCAGCCGGGTCAAGGCTATCAGGAAGGCCAGCCCAACTTTGCGGTGATCAAGGAGTGGAACGCGGCGACCGTGTACCAACAGGCCATCGCGATCATGGGCGCGCGCATCGACGGTTGAACAATGAACGGCGGCTGACCGACTGCTGACAGGCGGCTGATGCATCCGTGCTTCGGGCCCAAGAGCATCCCACCCAAGACACAAAAAAGGCGCGCACCCTACGGTCCGCGCCTTTTGCAATTGTAATCCTTGGCAGATCAGCCGCGCATGCGGTCGACCAGCTTCCAGATGCCGGGCAGCAGCAACGCCGCCAGCGCCAGCTTGACCGCATCGCCCACCAGAAACGGTGTCAGACCCCATGCGAGGATCGGTTGATCCCAGCCGTAAAGCTGACCCAGCCACGCCAGACCCGGCAGATAGATCGCGACGTTGCCGATTACCATCGCCAGCGCCATCCAGCCAATCGACCGGTCCCAGCCGCGCTGTGCCAGCAGGCCCAGGATCACGGTCGCCAGAACATAGCCCACCAGATAACCGCCGGTGCCGCCCATCATGTAGGTCAACCCGTTCGCCTCGGCCGACGATCCGGCAAAGACGTCCATGCCCAGGGCACCGATCAGCATGTAGCCTACAATCGTGACCAGACCCAGACGCGCGCCATAGGCGGCACCCACGGCCAGCACGGCAAATGTGCCCATCGTGATCGGAACCGGCCACATCGGCACTCTGATTTTCGCGGCAACTGCAAGCAACAGAATACCTGCGGCCACCATGATCACCTGACGCGCGCGCAAAGTCAGTTTATCTTCTGAATTAAGAAGATCGCCCAACACTCTGTTTTGCATTGTCTTATCCACTTAGCATCTCCGTTCGTTGCTAAAAATTTCAGCACCAATGGTGCCAAGCCGAGGCGTTTTCCGCAAGCGCGAAATGCCCGTCTCCGCCCTGTTACCGCTAAAGCCGGGAATAGCGGCTGACCATCCGGTAGGCTTTGCGCGGGCCACGCACCGACCACGTCACCACAAACGCGGGCCACCCACTGAAATCATAGCTCCCGTCGTACTGATCCGGGTCGCACCAATGTCCCGTCTCCCCACCCTTGGCAGGCACCTGATGAAACAACCGCCCGTCCTCGAAAAACACCTGCAACCCCGCATCCCACAGGTACACCCGCTGCCCCACCAACGGGGCACCGTCACCGATCCGCATCGTGCCTTCCTCGACACAGCGCAGAAACCCGCTCTCGGGCCGCCAGACCGCTGTGCCGGAAAACTGCGCCTGCGTGCCGTCCGCGTGCACGATCTCGCGCTCCAGCCGCCAGCGGCCTTCAAAATCGGTCAGTACGCGGGTCTGGGCAGCAGTCATGGCAGCTTCGTTCACTCCAAAGGTTGTGGTGTATCGCCGCGCAGTTTAAGAGCCGCAGCAACCGCTGAACAGTCATGAAAAGGTGCGCCCATGATCCCCCGCTATTCCCGTCCCGATATGGTTGCGATCTGGGAGCCAGCCACCAAGTTCAAGATCTGGTACGAGATCGAAGCCCACGCCTGCGACGCGATGGCCGATCTCGGCGTGATCCCGCGCGAAAACGCCGACGCAGTCTGGAAGGCCAAGGATGTCGCGTTCGACGTGGCCCGCATCGACGAGATCGAAGCCGTGACCAAACATGACGTCATCGCCTTCCTGACCCATCTGGCCGAACACGTCGGCAGCGACGAGGCCCGCTTCGTGCATCAGGGCATGACCTCCTCCGACGTGCTCGACACCTGCCTGAACGTCCAGCTTGTCCGCGCCGCCGACATCCTGCTGGCCGATCTGGATGATCTGCTCGCCGCGCTGAAAAAACGCGCGCTTGAGCACAAACACACCGTCCGCGTCGGGCGCAGCCACGGCATCCACGCCGAACCCACCACGATGGGCCTGACCTTCGCCCGCTTCTACGCCGAAATGAACCGCAACCGCGACCGCCTGAAAGCGGCCCGCGCCGAAGTCGCAACCGGCGCGATTTCCGGCGCCGTCGGCACCTTCGCCAACGTCGATCCGGCGGTCGAGGAACACGTCTGCGCCAAACTGGGCCTGACCCCCGAGCCGATCAGCACCCAAGTGATCCCCCGCGACCGCCACGCGATGTTCTTTGCCGTTCTGGGCGTCATCGCCTCGTCCATCGAAAACGTCGCCATCGAAATCCGCCACATGCAGCGCACCGAAGTGCTGGAAGGTGCTGAATTTTTCTCGATGGGCCAAAAGGGCTCCTCCGCGATGCCGCACAAGAAAAACCCGGTGCTGACCGAAAACCTGACCGGGCTTGCGCGGCTGGTGCGCATGTCGGTGATCCCGGCGATGGAAAACGTGGCCCTCTGGCACGAGCGTGACATCTCGCACAGCTCGGTCGAGCGTGCCATCGGCCCCGACACCACCATCACGCTGGACTTTGCGCTGGCACGGCTGACCGGCGTCATCGACAAGATGCTGATCTTCCCGCAGAACATGCTGGACAACATGAACAAATTCCCCGGTCTGGTGATGAGCCAGCGGGTGCTGCTGTCGCTCACGCAGGCAGGCGTCAGCCGCGAGGACGCCTATGCGATGGTCCAGCGCAACGCGCTCAAGGTCTGGGAAGAGCGCGTCGATTTCCGCGAACAGCTGCTGGCCGACGCCGATGTGGTCGCCGCATTGGGCAAGGACGCGATCAACGAAAAATTCGACATGGACTACCACACCAAACACGTAGACACGATTTTTGCCCGCGTTTTCGGCGAATAACCACCGCAAACCCACGTTTTGGCCAGTGCGACGGATTTTTTATTAGGTCCGTCGCACCTGCCTGTCGTATCCTGAAGGCACACCAATCTTTCATTGCACACCAAGCTTTCAAGGAGACGAACAGATGAATATCAAACTAGTCGCCGTTACGCTGGCCTTCGCACTGGCCCCGGTTCTTGCCTCGGCCCAAGGTTGCAGCATGGGCAAGGAACAACAGGCCATGACCTGCGCCGAAGGCTCGAACTTTGATCACGCAACCGGCACCTGCATGCCCGTCAGCACCTGATCCGACGTTCACGACCTGTTGATGGCTAAAACCGCTCGCGTTCCCGGAAAATGCGCTATCTGTTGCCGCATATGAGTAACAGGAGATTTCACATGCGTATTACCCTTTTGGCGGCTGCCCTTACCCTTCCCTTGACCGTGGCCGCACCGCTGTATGCAGCGGGCGGCGGCGGCGAAACCGCGCCCAAGCCCACGCAGACCAGCACGGATTGCACAGGCGTGCAGGTCTGGGACGAAGAAACCAAAAGCTGCGTCGCCCCCAAGGAGTCGCGGCTGGACGATGACCAGCTCTATCAGGCTGTGCGCGAACTGGCCTACGCCGGACGCTACAACGACGCCCAGGGGGTCCTCGACGTGATGTCCGACCAGTCCGACGACCGCGTGCTGACCTATCGCGGCTTTACCGCCCGCAAGCTGGGTCAGATGGACGTGGCGATGACATTCTACCAACAGGCGCTCGACGCGAACCCCGACAACCTGCTGGCGCGCAGCTACATGGGTCAGGGTCTGGTGACCCAAGGTGACAGCGTGGCGGCCTTGACGCAACTGCGCGAGATCAACGCCCGCGGCGGTGCCGACACATGGGCGGCAAAATCGCTGCGCACAGCCATCGAAACCGGCGTGACATACAACTACTGATTTCAGGGTTTGTTCACGCTTGGATGCCATAACACACAGGGGGAAGCTGATTTCCCCTGTGTGCCAAGGGTGTCTGGTGAACGATCTGATTCTTTCTTCTTCCCCGCCTTCTTCCCCGCGCGGGATGTCCCTGTCCTTTCCGGCACCCGGCCAGCTTAGCCGCCGCGCCAAGGCCGCTGTGGTCGTGCGCCTGTTGCTGAACGAAGGGGCCGATATCCCGCTCGAGGATCTGCCCGAAGACCTGCAATCCCACCTGACCAAGGCGATGGGCAAGATGCGCACCGTCGACCGCGACACCCTGTCCGCCGTCGTCTCCGAATTCGCCGACGAGGTGGAACGCATCGGCCTGCGCTTTCCCGGCGGGATCGCGGGCGCGCTCGACGCACTCGACGGCAAGATCAATCCACAGACCGCCGCGCGCCTGCGCAAAGAGGCAGGCATACGCCAGGCAGGCAACCCCTGGGCGCGCATCCGCGAGACCGGCGTCGAAAAGCTGTTGCCGATCCTGAAAAGCGAAAGAGTCGAGGTCTCCGCCGTGATGATGTCGAAGCTCGAGGTAAAAAAGGCCGCGGCGCTTCTGAGCATGCTGCCCGGACCGCAGGCGCGCCAGATCACCTATGCGGTGTCGCTGACCGGTTCGGTCACCCCCGATGCGGTGGAACGCATCGGCCTGTCGCTCGCCATGCAGCTCAGCGCCAAACCTCTGGGGGCCTTCGACAGCGATCCGGTCGAACGTGTCGGCGCGATCCTGAACTCCTCCACCTCGATCACCCGCAACGACATGCTCGAGGGGTTGGACAGCGCCGATCAGGGCTTTGCCAACGCCGTGCGCAACGAGATATTCACCTTCGCCAACATCCCCAAACGCATCGCCGCGCGCGACATCCCGCGCGTCCTGCGCGAGGTCGATCCCGCCGATCTGCTGGTCACCATGGCCGGAGCGGAAGCAGCAGGCATGAAATCCACAGCCGATTTCATCCTCGAGAATATGTCGGGACGCATGGCAACCGCCCTGCGCGAAGAGATGCAGGAAACCACACCGCCCAAACCCGCCGACCACGACATCGCCGCCGCGAACATGATCGCCTCCATACGCAAACTCGAGGCCGAGGGCGAGGTGGTCCTGCTCACCGACGAGCCCACATAGCCGCCGCGTCCACACTGGACAGCCCCCGCACCGCACCGTAAGCGAAAGGAATGAACCAGCCCCACACCGCCGCCAACCCTGCCCGCGCAATATTGCTGGCCGTTCTCGCCATCGCCTGCTTTGGCGGCATGGACGCCACTGTCAAGGCGATCAGCCCGCTGACCGGCACCATTCCCGCACTCTGGGCGCGCTACGGCGGGCAAATGCTGGTGGTTCTGATCCTCGTCGCGCCGCGCCTGCGCACGGTCGCGCGCAGCCAGTACCCCAAGCTGCAGATCGCACGCTCGCTTTTGTTGATGATCGCCACCGGCTTTTTCTTCACCGCCCTTGGCCAGATTGGCCTTGCCGAAGCCACCGCCGTGATGAGCCTCAATCCGGTGCTGATCACCCTCGGCGGCGCACTGTTTCTGGGCGAAGCCCTCGGCCCCCGCCGCATCTTCGCCATCGCCGCAGCCCTCGTCGGCGCGCTGATCGTGATCCGCCCCGGATCGGATGTATTCTCGCCCGCAGCCCTGCTGCCGCTGGGCTCGGCGGTCTGTTTCGCCTCCTACACGTTGATGACCCGCCGCCTCGGGTCGGACGAAGACGTGTGGACCTCGCTGTTCTACACCGGCCTCGTGGGCTCGGTCGTGCTCAGCCTCATCGTGCCCTTTCACTGGACGCCGCTGACGCCCAAATCGGCCACATTGATGGTGATGATCGGATGTTTCGGCACCGCAGGCCAGCTCATGCTGATCCGCGCCCTGTCGCAGGCCGAAGCAGGGCTTCTCGCGCCGTTCAACTACACCGGACTGGTGCTCGCCGTGCTCTGGGGCGTGGTGTTTTTCGACGAAATCCCCGATTTCTGGACACTGGTCGGTGCGCTTGTGATCGTGGGGGCGGGTCTGTATGTCTGGCACCGCGAAACCCGTCTGGCGCCTGCGCCGACCCTGCCTCAGGTGTGATCCGCCATGCCCAACGCCGACCCTTCGACCATGCCCCTGCGTGAACGTGCCGGGCATTACGTGTCCAACGCGATCATCTACACGCTGATCCGGCTGGCGCTGGCCCTGCCCTATGCCACCCGTGTGGCGCTGCTGGGCGGTCTGGTGGAACGTGTCGTGGGGCCACTCGCGGGCTATCGCCGCCGCGCCGAGGCCAACCTTGCGCTGATCTATCCCGACATGCCCCGCTCTGAGCGCCGCCGCATCGCGCGGGCCTGCCTGAACAACGCAGGCCGCAGCATCATCGAGAATTACTCCTCGGAAGAATTCCTGACCCGCATGGAAGACCAGCCGCTTTCCGGCGCGGGGCTCAACGCCCTGCGCGCAGCCGACGCCGCCGACCGCCCGGTCATCCTTGTGACCGGCCATTTCGGCAACTACGAAGCCACACGCGCCGCCCTCGTCGGCCAAGGCTTTGCCGTTGGCGGTCTCTACCGCGACATGGCCAATCCCTATTTCAACGCCCATTACGTCAAGACGATGCAGGCCTTCGGCGGCCCGGTCTTCCCCCAAGGGCGCCGTGGCACCTCCGGCTTCGTGCGCCACCTGCGCGGCGGCGGTCAACTGGTCTTGTTGTTCGACCAGCACGTGTTCGAGGGCACGGTGCTGGATTTCATGGGCCAGCCTGCCAAAACCGCCCTGTCTGCGGCAGAACTGGCGCTGCGCTTCGACGCGCTGCTGATCCCGTTCTACGGCATCAGACAGCCCGACGGGCTCAGCTTCGAGACGGTCCTCGAAGCACCCATCGCCCACTCAGACCCCGAAACCATGACGCAGGCACTCAACGACAGCCTCGCCACCCGCATACGCGCCCACCCAGAACAGTGGTTCTGGGTGCACCGGCGCTGGCGCGCCTACGATGCGTGAAACCTGAATCGCACCCAGCCTGCACAGACCTTCAGCGCAGCGCCTCGGCGGCCAGAATGGCCCCGTGCCCGTCCTTCTGGATCAGCACCACCACGGGCGCATCCCCCGACACTTGCGCGGTCATCGCCAGATCGCCCTGCCCGTCCCAGGTGCCCAGCACCTGCCAGTCATGGGCGACATTCGCGTATTCCAGCGTCTTGCCTGCGTTCTCGCCACGGGTGATCTCGGTCGCGCGCATCGGCAGATAGCGCACCAGTTGCACCACCATCTGCCCCTCGGCGCTGTGGTTCTGCGCTGAAATTTTCAGCGTATCGCCCTCACGCGCCACATCCAGTGCGACCGTCGGCGCCACGGCGGCGTGCTCGGCAATCGCTTCGGACAACTGCATCGGGCGCGCGCCCACGATATCGGTCTGCCCGTTCACCACCATCTGCGGCGTATAGATCGACTTGCGGTGCGCAGCGACCGCATAGCCACGCTGACGGTCGGCATAGGCGGGAACCGCAAATTCATCTTTCCAGCCGATATAGTCCCAATAATCCACGTGCAAAGCCAACGCGATCACGTCCTCGCGGTGCGCCAGCTCTGCGAAAATCTTGTCTGCGGGGGGGCAGGACGAACACCCTTGAGAGGTAAACAACTCGACCACCACGGGCGAATCCGCCGCGCCGACAGAGGCCAGGGACAACAGCGCTGCGGACAGTGCAGACAGGACAGATTTCATCAATTTGGGGCCTTTGGGTCTTTCAGTGTTCTTCACACCTAACCGCTCGTTTCTGTAATGACCAATCAAGCTTTGTTGAAACATGGCAAGCAAGGGTGCAGGATGCCCATCAAAGCGCCATATCTGCAACCGCTGCTTAACATTCGGTACACAATGGTATACTAAAGTGCGGCTACGGGTTGGAATCCTGTTGATCCGAACCACATTTAGATGCAAATCAGGCGCGAAGACTGCCCCCTGCCACCTGCCCCAGCCAAGATCGGGGCACATTCAGCCAAAGGAGCCACCCATGCCCATCACAGTTGGCCATGACACGTCCAAAACCCGCAAGACCCTGACCGTCGGTGACCAGTCGGTCGCCTATTACTCGATCCCCGCCGCGACCGAGGCAGGCCTGGGCGATTTCTCCAAGCTGCCCGCCGCACTCAAGGTGGTGCTGGAAAACATGCTGCGCTTCGAGGACGGCAAGACCGTGACCACGGACGACATCAAGGCATTTGCCGAATGGGCGACCAAGGGCGGCAACAACCCGCGCGAGATCGCCTATCGCCCGGCCCGCGTGCTGATGCAGGATTTCACCGGCGTCCCCGCCGTGGTTGATTTGGCCGCAATGCGCGATGGTCTCAAGGCGCTCGGCGGCGATCCGCAAAAGATCAACCCGCTGAACCCGGTCGATCTGGTCATCGACCACTCGGTGATGATCGACGAATTCGGCAACCCGCGCGCCTTCCAGATGAATGTTGATCGCGAATACGAGCGGAACATGGAACGCTACGTCTTCCTGAAATGGGGCCAAAAGGCCTTCAACAACTTCCGCGTCGTCCCCCCCGGCACCGGCATCTGCCACCAGGTCAACCTTGAGTATCTGTCGCAGACCGTCTGGTCCGACACCGACCAGAACGGCGACATGGTCGCCTACCCCGACACGCTGGTCGGCACCGACAGCCACACCACCATGGTCAACGGCGCTGCCGTTCTGGGCTGGGGCGTGGGCGGCATCGAAGCCGAGGCCGCGATGCTTGGTCAGCCGATCTCGATGCTGATCCCCGAGGTCGTCGGCTTCGAGCTGACAGGCCGCATGATGGAAGGCACCACCGGCACCGATCTGGTGCTCAAAGTCGTGGAGATGCTGCGCGCCAAAGGCGTGGTCGGCAAATTCGTCGAATTCTACGGCGAAGGTCTTGACCACCTGCCACTGGCCGACCGTGCGACCATCGCCAACATGGCCCCCGAATACGGCGCGACCTGCGGCTTCTTCCCGATCGACGACGAAACCCTGCGCTACCTGACCAACACGGGCCGCGACCAGGACCGTATCGCATTGGTCGAAGCCTACGCCAAGGAAAACGGCTTTTGGCGCGACGCGGATTATGCGCCGATCTACACTGACACGCTGCATCTCGACATGGGCGAAATCGTCCCCGCGATCTCGGGCCCCAAACGCCCGCAGGACTATATCGCGCTGACGCAGGCCCACACGGCCTTCGCAGACTACGTCAAGGGCGTGCGCACCGGCAAGGACGCCAGCACCAACGCCGAAGTCCGCTGGGAAGGTGAAGGTGGCCAGCCCGAACCCCAGGACATCCCCGGCGACGAGGGCAGCCACAAGCGCGGCTACGTGGCGACCGAAGACGGCAACTACCAGCTGCACGACGGCTCCATCGTGATCGCCTCGATCACGTCGTGCACCAACACGTCCAACCCCTACGTGATGATCGGTGCGGGTCTGGTCGCCCGCAAGGCGCGTGCCCTTGGCCTGACCCGCAAGCCTTGGGTCAAGACATCCCTCGCCCCCGGCTCGCAGGTCGTCTCGCACTACCTCGAAGCCGCCGGCCTGCAAGAGGATCTCGACGCCATCGGCTTCAACCTCGTGGGCTATGGCTGCACCACCTGCATCGGCAACTCGGGCCCGCTGGCCCCCGCGATAAGCAAGGCGATCAACGACTACGACCTGATCGGCACCTCGGTCCTGTCGGGCAACCGCAACTTCGAGGGCCGGATTTCCCCCGACGTGCGCGCCAACTATCTGGCCTCGCCCCCCTTGGTCGTGGCCTACGCGCTGGTCGGTGACATGAACGTGGACGTCGCCAACGGCGTTCTGGGTCAGGATCAGAACGGCAACGACGTCTACCTCAAAGACATCTGGCCCACCACGAAAGAGGTCGCCGAACTGGTCGAAAAGACCGTCACCCGCGACGCCTTCCAAAGCAAATATGCCGACGTCTTCAAAGGCGACGACAAATGGCAGGGCGTCGAAGTGACCGACAGCATGACCTACGACTGGCCGCCGCAATCGACCTATGTGCAAAACCCGCCCTACTTCCAGAACATGAGCAAGGAACCGGGCACGATCACCAACATCAAAGATGCCAAGGTTCTGGCCGTCCTCGGTGACATGATCACCACCGACCACATCTCGCCCGCAGGCTCGTTCAAGGAAAGCACGCCCGCCGGTCAGTACCTGGTTGACCGTCAGGTGCCGGTGCGCGAATTCAACTCGTACGGCTCGCGTCGCGGCAACCACGAGGTGATGATGCGCGGCACCTTCGCCAACATCCGCATCAAGAACGAGATGCTCGCCAATGAGAACGGCGGCGTCGAGGGCGGCTATACCAAGGGCCCCGATGGCGCGCAGACCTCGATCTTCGACGCGGCGATGGCGCACCAGAAGAACGACACCCCGCTGGTGATCTTCGGCGGCGAACAATACGGTGCCGGATCGTCACGCGACTGGGCGGCCAAGGGCACGGCCCTGCTGGGCGTCAAGGCGGTGATCGCCGAGAACTTCGAGCGTATCCACCGCTCGAACCTCGTCGGCATGGGCGTCATCCCGTTCGAGTTCACCGGCAGCGACACCCGCAAATCGCTGGGCCTCACCGGCGAGGAAACCGTGTCGATCAGCGGTCTGGACACCATCAAACCGCTGCACGAAGTGCCCTGCAGCATCACGATGGCGGACGGCGCGGTGAAAGAGATCAAGATCAAGTGCCGCATCGATACGGCAATCGAGATCGAATACATCGAACACGGCGGCGTCCTGCACTACGTGCTGCGCAACCTGGCCAAGGACGAACCAATCGCGGCGGAGTAATCCCCCCGCAAGATGGTGAAACACAAAAGCCCCCGCGCGAAAGCGACGGGGGCTTTTTCATGGCCAGACCGCAAGGCTGCAAAGCATTGCCCCCCCACGCCCGCGTGCCCCCGCAACAAAGGGCAGCGCCCGACCGTCGTGCCGAAAGCCCGATGCGGCAGCACAACACAAGGGCAGCGCCCGACCGCGGGTGGGCGCTCATACCTCCGCTCATACCACTTTATCCCGCAGCCTTGGCGTGCGGATGCAAAAACGCAATACGGTGAGAAAGCGCCCGCCCATGGGGCGGTCGGGCGCTGCCCGGCGGTGCTACGCACCTTGATTCCGGGCTTTGGTGGGTGGGGTTGGGTGTGGTGTTGTTGCGGGGAATGGGGGCAGTGAGCCCTCTTTACCGGGATTTTGCATCGCGGTTAGTGTCTGTTATCGTGGTGGGGGCAAAAACGTTCAACAACCACTTAAGTTTTGAACGGGGTTTGTGGGAGCAGCAAACTACTTATTTTTCGGGCGTGCCGAAAATGAGCCAGACTGTGTGAAAACCCACCGCGCTTAGAAATGGAGGGGATGATCGCCATTTTCGCCTGATTGAGGATTCCTTCGATCCTGTAAAAATGGTATCTTTTTGCATGAAGCACATCCAAGGAAACCCGCGC
>JAGXHE010000176.1 GCA_024636445.1 Sulfitobacter sp. | reverse complement strand
GTGAAAGTCATGCGTCTTGCCCACAAGGCAGACGGCAGACGTGCCCGCGTTCAGCACGGCGGCCAGAACGTCATCGTTTTCGGCGGACATCCCGTTGCGCTTGGTCATGCCAAAGGCGGTCATGGTGGCGCGGGTCTGCGGTGCGGCGTCAAAAAACGCGCTGTCAGTGGGGTTCGCCCCCGGCCAGCCGCCTTCGATATGGTCGATGCCAAGGCTGTCGAGAGCGCGCGCGATGGTGATTTTCTCATCGGTCGAGAACTGCACGCCTTGGGTTTGTTGTCCGTCACGCAAGGTGGTGTCGAAGAGGTAGAGTCGTGATTTTGTCATACCGAAACCTCCGCGTTACACACCCGTTCGTGCACTTTGCACGAACAGCGCCCGTCCGCCCCCGTTTTGCCAAAGGCAAACCTTCGGTTTGACGGCGGGCGCTCCGCACCCACCCTCGGACGAGCACTGTTCTGCGTTGGATCATAGTGCATCACAGGCCCTCCAGCTTCGTGGCGTCAAAGTTTGGGCCTTGCTGCCAATCAACACCCTCTTTGGTCGTTCTTATGATCAACCCTGCAGCTACAAGTTCGTCGCGGATGGTATCCGCCGTGCCAAAATCTTTGGCTTTTCGCGCTTCCGATAATTTCTCAACAAGTCCATTAACAATCGAAACGGTATCTATGGCAGATCTGATCGCCCTATCTGTTCGCATTGATTGCACGTTGAGTTTTCCGAAACCTAGGAATTCGAGCGACGCCAAGAAGCCAGAGGCAGCTTGCAAGCCAAATTGTTTCGGAGACATCGCTTCTGCGGCAAGCTTATGTAATCTCGTCAAAGCCAGAGGTGTGTTTAGATCGCTTGCAAGCGCCTCAATCACTTCACTGTCAACTACATTATCTTTTGATTTTAGTTCTGGGTATTCATTAAGTAACTGACGCTGCAAAGTCTGGTATTTGCTCAGGTGCCCCATCGCCTCCTCGCGCTTCTTCTCCGTCCAGTCCATCGGCTTGCGGTAATGCGTGGACAGCATCACGAACCGGATCACCTCGCCCGGCACGCCTTGCTCCAGCAGATCGCGCACGGTAAAGAAATTGCCCAGACTCTTGGACATCTTCTTGCCTTCGACCTGCAGCATCTCGTTGTGCATCCACACGCTTGCCATCCGGTCGGTGCCGTTGGCGCAGCAGCTTTGCGCGATCTCGTTCTCGTGGTGCGGAAACATCAGATCGTTGCCGCCGCCGTGAATGTCGAACTTGTCGCCAAGCAGCGCCTTGGCCATCGCGGAACACTCGATATGCCAGCCGGGACGTCCGCGCCCCCAGGGGCTGTCCCATCCCGGCGTCTGCGCGTCCGACGGCTTCCACAGAACGAAGTCCATCGGGTCTTCTTTATAGGGGGCCACCTCGACCCGTGCGCCCGCGATCATGTCATCGACTGAACGCCCCGACAGCTTGCCATAACGGTCGTACTCGCGCACGCGAAACAGCACATGGCCCTCTTTGGCATAAGCAAAGCCACCCTCGATCAACCCCTCGATCATCTCGACCATCTCGGCGATATAGGCCGTCGCCCTAGGCATGTGGTCGGGCTCCAACGCGCCGATCGCGCCCATGTCGTCCAGAAACCACTGCGACGTCTCGGCGGTGATATCGCCGATGCTGCGCCCGCTCTCGGCGGCGCGGGCGTTGATCTTGTCATCGACGTCGGTAAAATTCCGCACATACGTAACACGCGGGTACTGCGTTTTCAGCAGCCGGTACAGGATATCGAACACCAGCACGGGCCGCGCGTTGCCCAGATGCGCGCGGTCGTAAACCGTCGGCCCGCAGACATACATCCGCACATTTTCAGGGTCGAGCGGCGCAAACAGCTCCTTGCTGCGGGTGGCGGTGTTATACAGGTGGATGTCCATCAGGCGTCCTCGCGCAGGGGGTTGGCGCGGGCCTGGCAATTCTGATGTGTCATGGAAACAAAGAACCGGCCCGCTGAGTGGATCAGCAGATAATGCAGCAGGTGATAATGGTGCAGGTTCTTTTCATGTCGCCAGCTAACCCACGGGCGCGCTTGCGGTCAAGACCCGTGATGGGTGTGCCCCGGAGTTGACAAATCGGAGCCGCTCTGACCCCTTGGCGAAAAATCGCAAGTATAGGAGCGGCAGATGAAGATTTCGCATCGGATTGCAAACATCAATGGCGGTGGATCGGACGGCTGGGACGTGTTCCTCAAGGCGCGCGGCATGATCGCCGAAGGGATCGCCGTGACCGAACTGACCATCGGCGAGCATGATATCGGCACCGCAGCGCCGATCCTGCAAGAGATGCACCGCAGTGCGATGGGCGGACACACCGGCTATGCGATGGTACCGGGCATCGACGATCTGCGCGACACCGTGGCCGCACGGGTGCAGGCGCGCACCGGCGTGCCCACCACCCGCGACAACGTCATCATCACCCCCGGCGGTCAGGCAGCGCTGTTTGCAGCCCATGCGGCCGCCTGCGATCCCGGCGAGACGGCGCTTTATATCGATCCCTACTATGCCACCTACCCCGGCACGATCCGTTCGGTCAGCGCCGTGCCCCGCTCGGTGCCAGCGCATGCCGAAAACGCTTTTCAGCCCCGCGCCGAGGATATCGCGGCGGCGGCGGAAAAAGGTGCAGTGTCGCTGTTGGTCAACTCGCCCAACAATCCCACCGGCGTGGTCTACAGCCGCGAAACCCTGCAAGGCATCGCGGACGTGTGCAAAGCGCACGATTTGTGGCTGATCTCGGACGAGGTCTACGACACTCAAGTCTGGGAGGGCGAACACATCAGCCCGCGCGCCCTGCCCGGCATGGCAGACCGTACGCTTGTGGTAGGCTCGATGTCCAAATCCCACGCCATGACCGGATCGCGCTGTGGCTGGATCGTCGGCCCCGAGCAGGTCATCGCCAATCTGGTCAATCTGGCCACCAACACCACCTACGGCGTGCCGGGCTATATTCAGGACGCGGCAAATTTTGGGCTCAAGCAAGGTGCCGAAGTCGAGGCCGAAGTGGCCGAGCCTTTCCGCCGCCGCCGTGAAAAGGCGATCGAGGTTCTGAGCGGTCAGAACACCGTGACGCTGGTGCCCGCGCAGGGGGCCATGTACCTGATGCTGGACATTCGCGCGACCGGGCAAAGCGGCGATGATTTCGCCAACGCCCTGCTGGACGCGCACCACATCGCCGTGATGCCGGGCGAAAGCTTCGGTCAGGCGGCAGCGGGCCATATCCGCGTGGCGATGACGATTGACGATGCCCGTTTCATCGCGGCGCTGAAAACGCTGTGCGATTTTGCGGCAGAATTGGCCGGGACGCTGGAACTGGCCGAGTGACAGACCGGAAATAACGCCTGGCTTCAAACAATAACGGCGGCGCGTCGGACAAGTGGAAAACCACCCAAACCAACGCGCCGCCGCATGTCTTGGCGTCATGACGCCCCGCAGGACGCCATGACAAATCTCAAAGCTTAGAAGTTGTACGAGCCGCGCAGTGTGAACGTGGTCGCATCTGCGTCAACGCCGGAGCCGTCGATGTCGCTAAAGCTGTGGTCCAGCACTTCGCCGCCCATGGTGAAGCGATCGCTGACTTTGTAGGCAAGGCCAAGACCGTAGAATCCACCAGTGTCGCTGCCCACCGAGGTGTCAATGCTTGCAGCGCCCGCTGTTGCATAGACCAAAGTGCGGCCCAGGTCGTAACCGGCTTTCAGTTTCAGACGTGCAACGCTGTCTGCTTCGGCAATGCCGCCCAGATCGACGTCGAGTTTGTCATAGTCGAGTTCGCCACCCAGGACAAAGTTGCCAAAGTCGTAGTTGTAGCCGGCGTGGATACCGTAAGTGCCACCGTCGCCATCTGCAGCGCCTGTGCCATCGATATCGGCATAGCCCAGCTGGCCACCAGCATAGAAGCCGGTCCAATCGCCGCCGACAAAGGCCGGAGCCGCCGGTACGATAACGGGTGCTTCGATGACTGGATCAGCGGGGGCGCCGGCATACAGCGGTGCTGCGGCTGCCAGCGTCAGTGCGCCTGCGTAAATGATACGTTTCATAGTATTGCTCCTGGTTTTCTTTTCTTGCGTATTCATGACCGCGGGCACTGCGGCGCAGATCTCTGCGCGCAGTCATGTGTTCCCACGGACTAATACCAAAACGCCAAAAGCGAGGTATAGTTCCACCCACGTTTTCGTGTTCTGCCACAGCACGGCGGGAACTCGCGCAACGCGTGCAAAAGGTCGGCGGCGATCAGCCAAAAGCCAATTGCGACCGAATGTCGCGAACGGGAAGGACAGACCGGCATGGTGACGCGCAGGATGCGCTTACCCCAGTACAGGATCGCCGCTGCGTGCGATCTGCCAAGGAGCCAGGGATGCAGGCTGATCGGTGTAAAATCGCCCTTGTCGTGCGCACAATCGGTGCCGGGCGTGGGCGCGCCGCGCGTGGCAGGCCTTGCAGGTTGCGTGCCCGCCTTGCCCTGCCCTTTCCCATGTACACGGATTTCGCGATATGAACGACCATACTCTCCTGCGCCCACCCCTGCGCACCGGCGGACGCGCTGCGCGCCGTGCGGCCCGCGCCGCGCCGCTGGCAGATCACCTTCGACCCATCCGTCCCGGCATGACCGGCGGTCAGTACAAACCGATGAGCGACGCGGATGTCGCGCGCATCCACGCAGCCGCGCTTGATGCGCTGGAGCGTATCGGTCTGGCAGATGCGCCGCCCTCCGGCGTGGCCTACCTGACCGCTGCGGGTGCCATTCTGGGCGACGACGGGCGTATCCGGTTCCCCCGCGCGCTGGTCGAGGACACGATTGCCAAAGCCAACCGCACCCTGACCTTGCACAGCCGCGACGGGCTGCATGATCTCGACTTGTCAGGCACCCGCGTGCACTACGGCACCGCAGGCGCTGCGGTGCATATGGTCGAGCCCGACGGTCGCAGCTACCGCGAAAGCACCGTTCAGGACCTGCACGACGCCGCGCGCATCTGCGACCGGCTGGACAACATCCACTTTGTTCAGCGTCCGATGGTGTGCCGCGACATCTATGACAACTTCGAGATGGACATGAACTCGGTCTATGCCTGCACCTCTGGCACCACCAAACACGTGGGCGTGTCGTTCACCGACCCCGCCTATGTCGGCCCTGCCATCGAGATGCTGCAGATGATCGCAGGCGGCGAAGCGGCGTTGCGCGAGCGACCTTTCGTCAGCAATTCCAACTGCTTCGTCGTGCCGCCGATGAAATTCGCCACCGAATCATGTCTGGTGATGGAAGAATGCATCAAACACGGCATGCCCGTGCTGCTGTTGTCCGCGGGCATGTCTGGGGCCACGGCTCCGGGCAGTATCGCGGGGGCCATCGTTCAGGCGGTTGCGGAATGTCTGGCGGGTCTGGTCTATGTCCACGCGGTCAAACCGGGCGCGCCTGCGATCTTTGGCACATGGCCCTTCGATCTGGACCTGCGCACCGGATCGATGACCGGCGGCTCGGGCGAACAGGCGCTGCTGACGGCGGGCTGCGCACAGATGCACCGGTTCTACGACCTGCCCGGTGGGGCCGCCGCAGGCATTGCCGACAGCAAGCTGCCCGACATGCAGGCCGGATGGGAGCAGATGTGTTCCAACGTAATGGCGGGGCTGTCCGGGCTGAACATGGTCTACGAGGCGGCTGGCATGCACGCCTCGCTGCTGGGGTTCTGTCACGAAAGCCTGATCATCGGCGACGATCTGATCGGTCAGGCGATGCGCTGCGTGCGCGGTATCGAAGTGACCGACGAGACGATGGCGCTGGACCAGATGGCGGCGGTCTGCATGGGCGGTCCGGGGCATTACCTTGGCACCGCCGAAACGCTGGGCCGGATGGAAATGGACAACGTCTATCCCGCGCTTGGCGACCGCACCTCGCCCAAGGAATGGGCCGAGCGCGGCAAACCCGACCTGATCGAACGGGCCACCGCACGAAAGAATGAAATCCTGTCCGAACGTTCCGCCGCGCGGTTCGATCCGCTGCTGGATGCGGCACTTCGGGCAAAGTTCAACATTCACCTGCCTGCTTAGGGAAACGCCGCAAGGTCGGATCAAGTCTGATCAGTCGAAAAAACGGGGGGCCGCAAGGCCCCCCATCGCCTCAATCGTTCCAGGCCCGATCACCCTTCGCATCCTTCACCCGCGTCGGCAGGCCGATATCATCCAGAAGCGTAAACAGCGGCTTGGGGTCCAGTTCCTCGACGTTGACCATCTTTGCCACGTCATAGGTGCCATCCGCGATCAGCATCGCAAAGGCCACGGGCGGCACTCCTGCGGTATAGGAAATGCCCTGACTGCCCACCTCTTCGTAGGCGTCCTTGTGATCGGCCACGTTGTAGACGAACACCTCCGCCTCCACGCCGTCCTTGATGCCTTTGACCAGATCGCCGATGCAGGTCTTGCCCGTATAATTCGGCGCAAGGCTGGACGGATCGGGCAGCACTGCCTTGACCACTTTCAGCGGCACGACCTCAAGCCCCTCGGCGGTGACCACGGGCTGTTCGGACAGCAGGCCAAGGTTTTGCAGCACGGTAAAGACGTTGATGTAGTGATCGCCAAACCCCATCCAGAACCGCACATCTGCCTGCGGATAGTTTGCCGCCAGCGAATGTACCTCGTCGTGGCCCGACATATAGGCCTTTTGTTTGCCGACGACGGGCAGATCCCATTCACGGCCCACCTCGAACATCTTGTTTTCCTGCCACGCGCCCTGCTGCCAGCTGTAGACGGTGCCGGTGAACTCGCGAAAGTTGATCTCGGGATCGAAGTTGGTCGAGAAATACTTGCCGTGGTTGCCTGCGTTGATGTCGACGATGTCGATGGATTTGACCTCGTCCATGTATTCATCGACCGCAAAGCGCGCAAAGGCGTTGACCATGCCGGGATCGAACCCCGCGCCCAGAATCGCCGTCACCCCTGCCGCCGCACAATCGTCGCGGCGTTTCCATTCGTAATTGCCGTACCACGGTGGCGTTTCGCAGATCTTGGCGGGGTCTTCGTGGATCGCGGTGTCGATATAGGCCGCGCCGGTCTGAATGCACGCCTCAAGCACCGTCATGTTCACGAAAGGCGAGCCTACGTTGATCACGATCTGCGCGCGGGTGCCTTTCAGCAGATCGACGACGGCGTTCGTGTCCATCGCATCGACCTTATGGGCCCTGAAAATGCCGTCCTGTTTCATCGCGCCCTTGTCGTGTACGCTCTGGATGATGGCCTCGCATTTCGAAACCGTCCGGCTGGCGATATGCAAATCCCCCAGCACATCGTTGTTTTGCGCGCATTTATGCGCCACGACCTGAGCGACGCCACCTGCGCCGATGATAAGAACATTGCGTTTCATGTAACCAAGAGACCTCTTAAGTTTGAATTTCAGGAAAGTGCCGCCGAAAAGTCGGCGTAATCGAATTCGCGCACCTTGCGCAGGGTTCCGTCCAATTCGCGGATGGCGATGCCGGGCATCTTGACCCCGTTAAACCAGTTTTTCTTGACCATTGTGTAACCGGCGGCGTCCTGAAATGAAATGCGGTCGCCGGGTTTGATCGGCGCGTCAAAGCGGAATTCGCCAAAGATATCGCCTGCAAGGCACGATTTGCCGCAGATCATCCACTGGTGATCGCCGGTGTCCGGGCTGATCTTGGCAGGCTCGCGGTAGATCAGCAGGTCCAGCATATGCGCCTCGATCGACGCATCGACAATCGCCAGATCCTTGCCGTTGTGCAGAGTGTCCAGCACGGTCACTTCCAGCGTCGCGGCCCCGGTGATCGCCGCCTCTCCCGGTTCCAGATAGACCTGTATGCCGTGGCTTTCGGCAAAGCTTTTCAGCCGCGCGGCCAGACGCTCCAGCGGGTAGCCTTCGCCGGTAAAATGAATACCGCCGCCAAGGCTGATCCACTCCATCCGCCCGATGATCGCACCAAAGCGGTCTTCGATCAGCGTCAGCATCTCGTCAAAACGCTCGAAATCGTCGTTTTCGCAGTTGTTGTGGAACATCAGCCCGCTGATCTTGTCAGCCACGGCGGCGATCTGGTCGGGATCGTGTTCGCCCAACCGGCTGAACCGGCGCGCAGGGTCGGCAAGATCAAAGCTCGAAGTCGACACCCCCGGATTGACCCGCAAACCGCGCGTGTGCCCTTGGGACTGCGCATCGAACCGGTGCAACTGGCCGATAGAATTGAAAATGATCTTGTCGCTGTGGGTCAGAACTTCGTCGATCTCGTGATCGCCGTAAGCCACGGAATAGGCATGGGTTTCGCCGCCGAACTTCTCGGCCCCCAGACGCACTTCATAAAGCGACGACGACGTCGAGCCGTCCATATACTGCGCCATGAAATCGAACACCGACCATGTGGCGAAACACTTCAGCGCCAACAGCGATTTCGCCCCCGACGCCTCGCGCAGCCAGGCGATCTTTTCCATGTTCTTCAACAGTTGGGATTTGTCGATCAGGTAATAGGGCGTTTGCATGGGCAGGCTTTCCCTCGTTGCCGTGTCTCAAAGCGCCCACGTAAGGCGACGAGGGCGCTATGGCAAGCAGGTTGGACCACGTAGAACCTGCCCGACGGCACGAAACTCGGTAACAGGTTGCGATCCCCCAAAAGAAAAAAGGGAGAGCCTCAGCCCTCCCCAAAGTTTCGCCGTTCCGTGGGTGTTTTCAAAGAAAACGCACACGCCCCTGACAGAACCTTTGCCCTCGAGCAAAGGTGGAGTCATCCCGCATCCTCCTCAACAAAAAAAAGGAGCGCCGAAGCACTCCTCTAGTTTCGCCGTTCAAGCTCAATATGTTAACCGCTCGGAATTTTTTTTGCCTGCGGCCTGAACGTCGTCAAGGGGCGAGCGCACCCGCCCCGTGTCCCAAGCAAGGCCCGAAGGCCTTGCCCGGAGTGGGTGGCAGCGTATCGCATAGCGATGCGCGAGAACTCACCCCGTCTGTGATGAAGCGCCATAAGGCGCTCCAATTCCCTCAGCTACACCCGGACGTGCCGCCACAGGTGTTGCACTTCATGCAGGTGCCGTTGCGCACCAGCGTGTAGTTGCCGCATTCGCCGCAGGCTTCGCCCTCGTAGCCTTGCATCTTTGCCTTGGTCCGCAAATCCAGACCTGCAGACACCACCGCCGTCGTCGCCATGCTGGCCCCGCCGGTTCCGGTGGCCACTTCGGGCACCAGAGCCTGCATGGACACGGCCGTAGTCGACATGCCGCCCTGCAACAGTGTCAGATCCTGCGGCAGACGCTTGCGCAGATAGCCGGTGGACGAGATCTGCTTGAGCACTTCCAGCGACCGGCTTGCGGCGGTTTCACTGATTTCGCTCAGGTTGCTGACACCCTCTTCGACACCGCGACCGATGCTGTCGAAGGTCGCACCCTCGGGCTGCACGTGGGCCAGATCGGTGCGGTCCAGATAGGACACCGCCAGTTCGCGGAAGATGTAATCCAGGATCGACGTCGCATTCTTGATGCTGTCGTTGCCCTGAACCATGCCCGCCGGTTCGAACTTGGTGAAGGTGAAGGCGTCCACGAACTCTTCCAGCGGCACGCCGTATTGCAGACCAACCGAAACCGCGATGGCAAAGTTGTTCATCATGGCGCGGAAACCCGCACCTTCCTTGTGCATGTCGATGAAAATCTCGCCCAGGTTGCCGTCCTGATACTCACCGGTGCGCAGGTAAACCTTGTGCCCACCGACGATGGCCTTTTGCGTATAGCCCTTGCGCCGCTCCGGCATCTTTTCGCGGTGAGATTTGACGATCTCCTTGATGATGATCTTCTCGACGATTTTTTCGGCCAGCACGGTGGCTTTTTCCTGTGCGGAACCAGATGCAAGGATCTCTTCGGCCTCTTCGTCGTCCTCGACCAGCGCCGACGCCAGCGGTTGCGACAGTTTCGATCCGTCGCGGTAGAGCGCGTTGGCTTTCACCCCCAACGACCACGACAGTTCATAGGCCTTCTGGCAGTCCTCGATCGTGGCGTCGTTGGGCATGTTGATCGTCTTGCTGATCGCCCCCGAGATGAACGACTGGGCGGCGGCCATCATGTAGATGTGGCTGTCGACGCTCAGATACCGCTTGCCCGTCTTGCCGCAGGCATTGGCACAATCGAAGGTCGCGTAATGCTCTTGCTTGAGGAACGGCGCACCCTCCAGTGTCATCGTGCCGCAGACGTGATCATTCGCCAGTTCGATGTCGCGCTTGGTGAACCCCAGGTGGCGCAGCAGGTCGAAGGTGGGATCGTTCAGCTTGGCCTCGGGAATGCCCAGCACCTTGGTGCAGAAATCCGCGCCCAGCGTCCACTGGTTGAACACGAAACGGATGTCAAAGGCGCTTTCGAGCGAGGCATCGATCTTGGCCAGCTCGCTGGGGCCAAACCCGTGCCCCATCAGCGAGGTGTGGTTGATACCCGGCGCATTGCCGATGGTGCCGTGGCCCACTGCGTAGCTGACGATTTCCTCGATCTGGGCCGATCCGTAACCCAGCTTTTCCAGCGCCGCAGGCACCGAGTGGTTGATGATCTTGAAATACCCGCCACCGGCCAGCTTCTTGAACTTCACCAGCGCAAAGTCCGGCTCGATTCCGGTGGTGTCGCAATCCATCACCAGACCGATGGTGCCCGTGGGCGCAATCACCGAAGTCTGCGCATTGCGATAGCCGTGCTTTTCGCCAAGGCTCAGCGCCTCGTCCCATGTGGTCTGGGCCATTTCGACCAGACGCATGTCGGGGCAACCGGCGATGTCCAGCGGCACCGGCTTGACCGCCAGCTTTTCATAGCCTTCGTCGTTGCCATAGGCCGCGTTGCGGTGGTTGCGGATGACGCGCAGCATGTGCTTGGCGTTTTTCTTGTAGCCGGGGAACGACCCCAGCTCTGCGGCCATTTCGGCGGACGTGGCATAGGCCACGCCGGTCATGATCGCAGTCAGCGCACCGCACAGCGCGCGGCCCTCGGTGCTGTCGTAGGAATACCCCATGTTCATCAGCAACCCGCCGATGTTGGCGTAGCCCAGACCCAGCGTGCGGAAATCATAGGACCGCTGCGCGATCTCTTTCGACGGGAACTGCGCCATCATCACGCTGATCTCCAGCGTCACGGTCCACAGACGCGAGGCGTGCATGTAGTCCTCGACCTGAAACACGCCGTCCTTGAGAAAGGTCAGCAGGTTCATCGACGCAAGGTTGCACGCGGTGTCGTCCAGGAACATGTACTCTGAGCAGGGGTTCGACCCACGGATCGGACCATCTGCCGGGCATGTGTGCCATTCGTTCACGGTGTCGTGGTACTGAATGCCGGGATCGGCACAGGCCCATGCGGCATGGCCCACCTGCTCCCACAGATCACGGGCGCGGATCGTCTTGGTCACGCGCTGGTCCGTGCGGCTGATCAGCTCCCAGTCGGCGTCTTTCTCGACGGCTGTCAGAAACGCATTCGTCACCCGGATCGAGTTGTTCGAGTTCTGGCCCGAGACCGAGCTATAGGCTTCGGAATCCCAGTCGGTGTCGTATGTCGGGAATTCGATGCTGGTATGGCCCTGTTTGGCGTAATCCAGCACGCGCTTGATATAAGTTTCTGGGATCGCGACCTTTTTGGCATCGCGGATGCAGGCTTTCAGGCTTTCGTTCACCTTGGGATCATAGGCGTCAGCCTCGGCACCGTCCCATGCCTTGATCGCGGCAAACAATGCATTGAGCTTCTGCTCGTGCATTTTCGAGCCCGCGACGATGCTTGCCACCTTCTGCTCTTCGATGACTTTCCAGTTGATGAAATCCTCGATGTCGGGGTGGTCCGCATCGACGATCACCATCTTGGCCGCGCGGCGCGTGGTGCCGCCCGATTTGATCGCGCCGGCCGCACGGTCACCGATTTTCAAAAAGCCCATCAGGCCGCTGGACTTGCCACCGCCCGACAGTTTTTCGCCTTCGCCGCGCAGCGACGAAAAGTTGGTGCCAGTGCCCGAGCCATATTTGAACAGACGCGCTTCACGCACCCAAAGGTCCATGATGCCGCCATCGCCCACCAGATCGTCGGCAACCGACTGGATAAAGCAGGCATGAGGCTGCGGGTGTTCGTAGGACGATGTCGAGCGGGTCAGTTTGCCGGTCTGGTAGTCGACATAATAGTGACCCTGCGCCGGACCGTCGATGCCGTAAGCCCAGTGCAGTCCGGTGTTGAACCACTGCGGGCTGTTGGGTGCGGCGCGCTGGGTCGCCAGCATGTGACGCATTTCGTCGTAATAGGTCTGCGCGTCGGCCTCGGTCGAGAAATAGCCGCCCTTCCAACCCCAGTACGCCCATGCGCCTGCCAGCCGGTCGAACACTTGCTTGGACGAGGTTTCGCCGCCCATCTCCGCCCCTTCGGCAGGAACCGAGCGCCAAAGAAATTCCGGCACGCCCTCTTCGGCGACCTTCTCGACCTTGCCGGGCACGCCGGCCTTGCGGAAATACTTCTGCGCGATGACGTCGCTGGCCACCTGGCTCCACGACGACGGCACTTCGACATTGTCGAGATGAAAGACGATCGTCCCGTCGGGATTACGGATTTCGGACACGGTCGTAATGAAATCCAGAGATGCGTAAGCATCTGTTCCGGCTTTGGTAAACTTTCGGTCAATTTTCATCGCGCTGCCTCATATTCAGCTTTTCATTCAGAAACGCTGACGTTGCAGCGGTTCGCTCGGATCTTGGCCGGAATGACAACACAACGCGCCTTTCAAGGGCTGAACCCGTAGGTTTCAGCCGCGGCCTCGTCGAGTTTTGGCTCAAATTGTCTATCCCGGTGGCGCCATCAGCTTCTTAGTGTTGTCCACTAAATGTTGTGGTGATTGACGCCGTCTGCACAACCTGACGTATGTGCGGGCCTCACGTCAACGGAAATTTTACGTTTTATTTGGACACTTCCGACTTGACCGATGCCCCTGTTTGGGCTGTTCAGGGCCTCAAGTGATTCAGTCGGATATCGCGGTGGAAAACACCAGAAATGTTACCCACAGGCAGGGTCGGAAATTTATGAACGTACCGGCAACCTTAGCCACCGCACATCAGGTTGTTCATTAAGTTGTACCCAGCTTCATCCACCGTTGCGCCACCCTTCTGCACTGCGGCGCGAAACGGTTTGTTCTCGGTCGGTATTTATGGTCGTCTGGGCACAACTGGCAAAAAGGGCACGCTCATGAAACCGATTTTGGCACTTCTGCCCATCCTGATGGTGGCCTGTTCTCCACAATATGTAGAGACAGTGGTCAGCGACCCACAAGATTTGCCCGTGCGCCGCGCCCTCTTTGCGCAAAACCCGGAAGGGCTGCACGAGGCGTTTCGCGCTGCCTGCGACTCGCCGGGTGACAAGTTGGCGACGCCTTCGCGGGGAATCGTCCAGTGTCGCACCCTGCCCACCCCGAATTTTGCAGCGTTTTTGTTGCTGGAATATGACGGTGCGCTGAAAACCCCCACCGTGGTCATGCAAAAACAGCAGCGGGCCGCCGATACGGGGCCTGACAGTGCGGTGATCGAATTCAGCTATTTCGCCGAAGTGCCGCAAAAATCAGGCACGTCGCGTCGTATTTATTACAAAGACCGCCAGCTGGATCAGCTTCTGGACCAGATGATGCGCGCCGCCGGTGGCGAAACCGTCGACTGAACGGCACCCAGACAAGACATCGGCCTGAACGGCCTGATCCGGCGCGCGCAAGGCGCACCGCTACAGATCAAACATCGTGGGAAATATATGGTCGGGGCGAGAGGATTCGAACCTCCGACCCCCTGTACCCAAAACAGGTGCGCTACCAGGCTGCGCCACACCCCGAACCATGCGCGGTGCATAACGACCACTCCGCCGATTGAAAAGAGCAAAAGCGCGCAAGCCTGCCTATTCTGTGCGCTACTCTGTGCAAGGCCACGCAGCATCGGCCTCGGCAAAGGCAGGATGGCGCACTTCGGTGCCCACGGTGATGCCCAGACGTTCGGCCAGACCGCCGTTGATTTCCAATGCGACCAACAGATTTTCACCGCCGATGATCGGCGTTTCATCCAGGGGAATCGCCCGGTGGTGGATGTTCTGCACAACGCCTTGCGCGTCGATAAAGATCATATCGAGGGGAATCAGCGTGTTACGCATCCAGAACGACAGTCTGCGCGGACTGTCATAAACAAACAGCATCCCCGCCGATTGCGGCATCGTGCTGCGATGCATCAGCCCGCGTGCACGTTCTTCATTGTCGTCTGCGACCTCGATATTGAACCGCGCCCGACCCCAATCGCCGCGCAGATCCACCGCCCCGTCGGAACAGGCCGCGATTGCCGCGCTCGCGCCGAATATCACAAAAAGACCGGTAAACAGAATGCCGCGCATCGTCAGTCGTCCTTTGACAGCGCCGCCTCCCAAGCGTGAACTTCGGCGGCCATGCGACCACGTTTGCCATCAATCACCCGCATTGCCAAGGCTTCGCCCGGTTGCAGGTCCGCCAGACCCGACCGGCGCAACACCTCGACATGCAAGAAAACATCGTCCGCCTTGCCAAAGACGTTGGCAAAGCCGAATCCCTTGCCCTTGTCGAACCACTTTACCCGCCCCGCCTCCAGTGGCACGTCGCGCACATCCGCGATGCCGATCTCGGCAAGGTCGGTCAGCGGCAGGCTGTGATAACTGCTTTCAGGTGGCGCAATCGTCAGAATTTCGACCGCCTGAACACCGCGTTCGGTTCTCTGGACCAATACGTTTATGCGCGCCTGATCCGAAATCGAGCTTTGCCCAAAGTTGCGCAACACGTTGACGTGCAGAAGAATATCCGGCCCGCCGATATCGGCGATGATGAAACCGAACCCTTTGACCGGGTCAAACCATTTGACCAGCCCTGTGACAGATTCGCGGTTTTGTTCTTCATCTTCCACAAGGTTGTCTTTCATCCGTCTGTCCGTGCAGGCATTCGTTGGTGCAAGACTTGCACGATTTCGTTATCGCTTTTCAAGCGTGAAAAGCTTATAAAAATCAACAATCTGCAATTCACGCTACGCGAGATTCATGGGTTCAACCGGCCAACCTCCCAAGGATCAGCTTCGGTTTTGCGTTGCCATTTGTATCTGTCGTGCAGCCTGAAATCGCCGTCGGCCCAAAATTCGATCTCGACGGGGGCAATCCTGTAGCCGCCCCAGAACGGCGGGCGTTTGGGGTTGGTCCCGTGCTGCGCCGTGACCTTGGCCACTTCGGCCATCAACGTGGCGCGGTTCTTCAGCGAGCGGCTTTGCCGCGAGGCCCAGGCACCCAACCGGCTTTTGAGCGAGCGTGACGCATAGTATTCATCGGCAAGCGGTCCGTCTTCGCGCGTGATCGTGCCGCGCACCCGCACCTGCCGACGCAGCGATTTCCAATGCATAACGAACGCCGCGGCCTTGGCCTGTTCCAGCTCCTGCGCCTTGGCACTTTCATAATTGGTATAGAATATGAACGCATCGTCGGTGATGTCCTTCAACAAAACCATCCGCGCATTGGGCATGCCCGACGCATCGACCGTTGCCAGGGCAATGGCATTGGGATCGTTCACCTCGACCGCTTCGGCCTCGGCCAGCCATGTGCGGACCAATGCAAAGGGATCGTCCCCCGCGAATTTTCCACTGCGTTCCGCCATATTCGTCCCCTTCAATCACGTCGCGATGTTCGCACGTCCACCTGCGCCTTCGTAACATAGCGCACATCGACCGCATCTCATGCATACCAACTCTCTTGATGGGGCCGGGTCAATCGCCTAAAGGTCCCTTAGGTGAAGTGGCTTGAAGGCAAAGGGGTTTTTGATGGCGCATGAGCTAATGAAGGGCAAACGTGGGCTGATCATGGGCCTTGCCAATGACAAGTCAATCGCATGGGGCATTGCCAAGACACTGGCCGATGCCGGTGCGGAACTGGCATTTTCCTACCAGGGCGACGCTCTGAAGAAACGCGTGGACCCGTTGGCGGCTTCCGTGGGCAGCAATATCGTTCTGCCCTGCGACGTGGGCGACGAGGCGTCGATCGACGCATTGTTCGCGTCGTTGAAAGAGACCTGGGGCAACCTGGACTTCGTGGTCCATGCCATTGGTTTCTCGGACAAATCTGAATTGCGCGGGCGGTATGTCGATACCAGTCGTCGCAACTTTGCCATGTCGATGGACATCTCGGTCTACTCTTTCACCGCCGTGATGCAGCGCGCGGAAAAGATGATGAACCCCGGCAGCAGTGCCGTGACCCTCACCTATTACGGTGCCGAAAAAGTCATGCCACATTATAATGTCATGGGCGTGGCCAAGGCTGCGCTTGAGGCATCTGTGCAATATCTTGCCGAAGATTTGGGCAAAGACGGCATCCGCGTCAACGCCATCTCGGCCGGTCCGATCAAAACGCTCGCAGCATCGGGCATCGGTGATTTCCGGTACATAATGAAGTGGAATGAGTACAACTCGCCGCTGCGCCGCAATGTCACCATCGAAGACGTCGGCAAAGCCGCGTTGTACCTGCTCTCAGATCTGGGCAGCGGCACCACCGGCGAAAACCTGCACGTCGATGCAGGCTATCACGTCGTCGGCATGAAAGCGGTCGACGCCCCCGATATCACAAAGTGACCTGATCGATGACGCTGGAAAGCCTGCTTGCCTTTAACGCGATCCTGATCGCCGCCCTGCTCAGCCCCGGTGCCGCCTTTCTGGTGTCGGTGCGCATGTCGGTCAGTGCCGGGCGCGCGGCGGGTATCGCTGCGGGCTTGGGTCTGGCGACCATGGCAGCACTGTGGACCACTGCGGCGCTTTTGGGTCTTGGCGGGCTGTTTGCGCTGTTCCCGTGGGCCTACACGACGCTGAAGATCGGCGGCGCGCTCTATCTGATCTGGATCGCCATCCAGACCTGGCGCCATGCGCGCGACACGCTGGGCGATGTAGCAGTGCCGCGCGGGCGGGCGTTTCTGGCGGGGTTTCTGGTTAACCTTGGCAATCCCAAATCCATGCTCTTTGCCGGTGCGATCATCGTCGTCGTCTTCCCCTCAGGGCTGGAGGCTGCGCATATCGCGCTGATCGCAGCCAACCACTTCGTTCTTGAAGTGCTGTTTTACTCCGCCTGCGCCCTGCTGCTGTCCAGCGGCCCGGCCCGTGCGCGCTATCTTGCGGCCAAACCTGTGCTGGACCGTATCGCGGCGCTGGCGCTGGGTGGCTTTGGCTTGAAACTTCTGACAGGAAAGTGATCCCATGACCGACCGTTTGCCCCACGAAAAAGGCTTTCACATCAGCTGGGACCAGATCCACCGCGACAGCCGCGCGCTGGCGTGGCGTCTGGCCGAACATGGCCCTGCAGACGGTGGCTGGCGCGCCGTTGTTGCAATCACCCGTGGCGGAATGGCCCCGGCAATGATCGCGGCGCGCGAGCTGGACATTCGCACGGTCGACACGATCAGCATCAAATCCTACGACCATCAGGACCAGTCCGAGGCGCGCGTGCTGAAATCGCCCGACGCCAAGCTGATGGGCGACGGCACCGGTATCCTGATCATCGACGATCTGGTGGACAGCGGCAAAACCCTTGAAGTGGTGCGCGCAATGTACCCCAAGGCGCATTTCGCCACCGTCTACGCCAAGCCCAAAGGCCGCCCGCAGGTCGACACCTTTGTCACCGAAGTCAGCCAGGACACGTGGATTTTCTTTCCGTGGGACATGGCGCTGCAATACGTCGATCCCTACCGCGGCAAGGACTGACACTCTCGGCACGCCGCCTTCTCAATCCCTCCCGGAGCCGCCCGATGAACCTGCCACGCACCGCCACCACCTTCGCCCCTCCGGTCATGGAGGCCCGCCGCTGGCTGGACGGTGTGACCCATCCCGAAGGTCGCCCGCTGATCAACGTAAGCCAGGCCGCCCCGGTCGAGCCGCCGCCGCAGGCGTTGCGTCAGGCGATGGCCGATGCCGCCCTGACCCGTGATGATGCGCATCTCTACGGTCCCGTTTTGGGTATGCCCGCGCTGCGCGACGCACTGGCCGCACAGATCAGCAGCCATTACGCAGCACAGGTCTCAGGCGATCACGTTGCCATCACGTCCGGGTGCAATCAGGCCTTTGCCGCCGCGATCGCGACGCTGTGTTCAGATGGTGACGAGGTGATCCTGCCGACGCCGTGGTACTTTAATCACAAGATGTGGCTGGATATGTCCGGTGTCACGTCGGTCGCGCTGCGCACCGGTGATGATCTGCTGCCGGACGTCGATGCCGCCCGCGCCCTGATCACGCCGCGCACCCGTGCGATTGCGCTGGTCACGCCGAATAATCCCGGCGGCGTAGAATATCCCGCCGATCTGGTCCGCGCCTTTTATGATCAGGCGAAAGAGGCAGGCATCGCCCTGCTGGTCGACGAGACCTACCGCGATTTTGACAGCCGTTCGGGCGCGCCGCACCCGCTGTTTCAGCAAGACGGCTGGCAGGATACGTTCATCCATCTCTATTCCTTTTCAAAGGCTTACCGCCTGACCGGCCACCGTGTAGGCGCACTTGCCGCATCCCCTGCGCGTCTGGCCGAGGTCGAAAAGTTCCTAGATACCGTTGCCATTTGCCCCGGTCAGATCGGCCAGTATGCCGCTCTTTGGGGGCTGGAGAACCTGTCACAATGGGTCGCGGGCGAGCGTGACGAAATCCTTGCCCGTCGCGCAGCCATCGCCAGCGGCTTTGACGTGCTCGCGGCACAGGGCTGGCGGTTGCTGGGCTTGGGCGCGTATTTTGCCTATCTGGAGCATCCCTTTGCGATGTCCTCGGCCGACCTTGCGCCACAACTGGTGCGCGATGCGGGCATCTTGTGCCTGCCCGGCACCATGTTCTGCCCTGCGGACGACACCAGCGGCGCGCGCCAGCTTCGGATTGCCTTTGCCAATCTCGATGTGGCGGGAATCGCCGAGTTCTACAGCCGCCTTGCCGCACTGGACCTGCCGCGCTGACGCCCCTTGCCCCTGCCCAGCACGCTCGCTAGACAAGGCAAACTTTATCGAGGACGCGCATCATGGCCATACGCACGAAGAACATGTCAAAAACCTTTGTCTGGATCCTGATGGGCCTGTTGATACTGGGCTTGGGCGGGTTCGGCGCGACCAATCTGTCGGGCACACTTCGCACCGTGGGCACCGTCGGTGACAAACACATCGATATCGACCAATATGCCCGCCAGCTTAGCCAGGAAATCCGTGCCGTCGAGGCGCAGACCGGCGAACAGCTGCCCTTTGCCCGCGCACAGGCGATGGGTCTGGACCAATCCGTGCTACAACGTCTGGTCCGCCAGCGCGCGCTGGACAACGAGACCGACAGGCTGGGCCTGTCGATCGGTGACGCCGCGCTGCGCGACGAAATCCTGCAAATCCGTGCCTTTCGCGGCGTTGACGGTGAATTCAACCGCGAGGGCTATCGCATGGCACTCGAACAATCGGGGCTCAGCGAAACCGAGTTCGAGACAAGCCTGCGCGAAGAGGCTTCCCGCAGCCTGCTGCAGGGTGCCATCGCCTCTGGCGTGGTCATGCCCGACACCTATGCCAAAACGCTGGTCAACTACGTTGGCGAAGCGCGTGATTTCACATGGTCGCGTCTGAATGCCGACGATCTGGAAACACCGGTTGCCGCGCCTACCGAAGACGAGATGCGCGCCTATCACAGCGAAAACCAATCCGACTATCAGCGCCCCGAGACCAAGAAGATCACCTATGCGCTGCTGACCCCCGACATGTTGCTGGACACGGTCGAGGTAGCCGAGGCCGATCTGCAAGCCGCCTATGACGCGCGCACAGACGAATACCAGCAGCCCGAGCGTCGTCTGGTCGAACGTCTGCCCTTCCTCGATGATGAGGCCGCAGACCGCGCAGCCGCAGCGCTGGAAATACAAGGCACCACCTTTGAGCAGCTGGTACAGGACCGTGGACTGGATCTGGCCGACGTCGACATGGGAGACGTGAGCGAGGACGATCTGGATGCCGCCGGGGAGGCGATATTCGCCGCTGAAGTGGGCGATGTCGCAGGCCCGCTGCCATCGTCGCTGGGGCCTGCCCTGTTTCGCATCAACGGCGTATTGCCCGCGCAGAACACCACCTTCGAGCAGGCCGAGCCAGAACTGCGCGCCACGCTGGCCGCTGATCGTGCCCGCCGTCTGGTCGAAGTGCAGATGAACGATTACGACGATCTGCTGGCCGGCGGTGCGACGCTGGAAGAGCTGGCCGCCGAGAGCGAAATGACCGTCAACACCGTAGATTGGTTCGAAGGTCTGGATGATGCGATGTCGGGCTACACCGAATTTCGCGAAGCCGCGCTGGCCTTGACCCAGGACGATTTTCCCGAGATCGAACGGCTGAGCGACGGTGGTATCTTTGCCCTGCGTCTGGACGAGGTCATCCCCGCCCGCGATGCGACCTTTGAAGAATCACGCGAGGACGTGGCCGAAGACATGGTCGCCGCCCGCACCGAGGCCGCGCTGACCGCCAAGGCAGAAGAGCTGCTGCCGCAACTGAAAGACGGCACAGGGTTTGCCGATCTGGAACTGGATTCGATCGAAGAGGCCGATCAGACCCGCAACGCTTTCATCCAGAACACGCCGCGCGGTTTCATGGCGCGGGTCTTTGAAATGAACGAGGGTGACATCAATCTGGTCACCGGTCAGGGCATGGTCGTGATCGTGCGTCTGGACGACATCCTGCCCGCTGCAGACAACGCCGAAGCCGCCGCCCTGCAAGAGCAACTGGCCGAGCAGATGAACCAGTCGCTGTCGCAAAACATTCTGGACATCTACACGGGTGATACCACCGTGCGGGCCCGTCCGCAGATCGACCAGCGCGCGGTGCAGGCCGTTCACGTGAACTTTCCCTGATCCGTGATTTTGAAATGTCCCTGACACCCGCATACGACAGCTTTGCAGCCGGTTTCGATGCCGGCAGCAACCAGATCGTCTATACGCGTCTGGCCGCCGATCTCGATACGCCGGTGTCGCTGATGCTCAAGCTGACGGGGGCTGCGGAAAACGCCTTTGTGCTGGAATCGGTGACGGGTGGCGAAGTGCGCGGGCGCTATTCCATCATCGGGATGAAGCCCGACCTGATCTGGCGGTGCGAGGGCGAAACCTCGTCTGTGAACCGCAGCGCGCGCTATGACGCCGATGCGTTTCAGCCGATGGACGGCAACCCTCTGGACGCCTTGCGCGCCCTGATCGCTGAATCCAGGATCGACCTGCCCGATGATCTGCCGCAGGCCGCTGCCGGTCTGTTCGGCTATCTGGGCTATGACACCGTGCGGCTGATCGAACACCTGCCGGATGTGAACCCCGATCCGCTGGGCCTGCCCGATGCGCTGATGCTGCGCCCTTCGGTCATTGCTGTGCTCGACGGGGTCAAGGGCGAGGTCACCGTGGTGTCGCCCGCATGGGTCAAAGATGGCCAGTCGGCGCGCGCCGCCTATGCGCAGGCCGCAGAGCGGGTGATGGACGCCGTGCGCGATCTGGAACGCGCCATGCCGCGCGAAACCCGAAATCTGGGCGAGGCATCGGTCAGCGTCGAGCCGGTCAGCAACTTTACCCATCAGGGCTATCTGGACGCTGTCGAAAAGGCCAAGGATTACATCCGCGCCGGTGACATCTTTCAGGTGGTGCCCAGCCAGCGCTGGTCGCAAGCCTTTGTGCAGCCGCCCTTCTCGCTCTATCGGTCGCTGCGCCGCACCAACCCGTCGCCGTTCATGTTCTATTTCAACTTCGGTGGCTTTCAGGTCATCGGGGCCAGCCCTGAAATTCTGGTGCGTGTCTTCGGCAACGAAATCACCATCCGTCCCATCGCAGGCACACGGCCCCGTGGTGCGACGCCCGAAGAAGACCGCGCGCTCGAGGCCGATCTGCTGGCCGACCAGAAGGAACTGGCCGAGCATCTGATGCTGCTGGATCTGGGCCGCAACGACGTGGGACGCGTGGCAAAGATCGGGACGGTGCGCCCCACAGAGGAATTCATCGTCGAACGCTACAGCCACGTCATGCACATCGTGTCGAACGTGGTGGGCGAGTTGGCCCCCGGCAAGGACGCGCTGGACGCGTTTTTCGCAGGGATGCCCGCAGGCACCGTGTCCGGTGCGCCCAAGGTCCGCGCGATGCAGATCATCGACGAGCTTGAGCCGGAAAAGCGCGGCGTCTATGGCGGCGGCGTCGGCTATTTCAGCGCGGGCGGCGACATGGACATGTGCATCGCCCTGCGCACTGCCGTGGTCAAGGACCAGACGCTGTACATTCAGGCAGGCGGTGGCGTGGTCTATGACAGCGACCCGCAATCGGAATACATGGAAACCGTTCACAAATCCGGCGCGATCCGCCGTGCGGCAGAAGATGCGGCACGTTTTGGCGGGGGCAACGGATAACCGTTTCACACGCCCCGTGACGACGCACGGAATGTTTTGGACCCTCAGAAAAGGCCTGCCCGTACCATGAGCCGCCCCCCTTTCGAGATCGCAGGCAAACGCATCGCCGCGGGCACCAGTGACACCGTCGATCTGCCGGTGTCGATCCTGCCCGACCACACGCCGGTGCATATGTCGGTCAAGGTACATCACGGCAAGCGCGAGGGGCCGACGATGTTCGTCTCGGCAGCGGTACACGGCGACGAGGTGATCGGCGTCGAGATCGTGCGCCGCCTGCTGCGCGCGCCGCAGCTGTCCAGCCTGCGCGGCACGCTTCTGGTGGTGCCTGTGGTCAACTCCTTCGGCTTTCTCAACCGCTCGCGCTATCTGCCCGACCGGCGCGACCTGAACCGCTGTTTTCCCGGCACGCCCTCGGGGTCATTGGGGTCGCGGCTCGCGCATATTTTCCTCAACGAGGTCGTGCTGCGCTGTGATTTCGGGATTGATCTGCATTCGGCGTCAATCCACCGCACCAATCTGCCCCAATGCCGCATCACGCCGGGTGACGCGATCACGGCGAAGATGGCCCGCGATTTCGGTGCGCCGGTGATCCTGAACTCGCCGCTGCGCGACGGATCGTTGCGCGGCGAGGCGGCGGCGCGTGGCACGCCTGTGCTGCTGTATGAGGCGGGCGAAGGCCTGCGCTTCGACGAATTTGCGGTGCGTGCCGGTTTCGCGGGCATCATGCGGGTGCTGCGCGCCCAGGACATGCTGCCCGCCAAGGGCATCGCGAAGGGCAAGTCCGCCTCGCTGATCTGCAAAGGGTCGCACTGGCTGCGCGCCCCTGCGGGCGGGTTGCTGCGCACATTCCGGGACACCGGAGAGGTGGTGGAAGAGGGCGATGTTCTGGCCGCAATTTCAGACCCCTTCGGCCACGTCGAGGTCGAATTGAAGGCCCCCGAAGCGGGCATCCTGATCGGGCGCGCGATTCTGCCGGTGGTCAACGAAGGCGACGCGATATTTCATCTGGCCGAACTGGGCCCGCGCGCCGACGAAGACACCGTCGAAGACATGACCGCCCAGCTTGGGTCCGATCCGATCTTTGACGAGGACGAGATTATCTAGCGCCGCTTGGCTGAAATGCAGTCAGCCAAGCCCGAGGGCCAGATGCGTAACGTTGCCTTTTTGTTACTCGTGCTTGTTCGTTCCGCGCGAAGAATGACGCCGCGCTTTCACAAGGCCCCTACTCCGCCACCTGCGCCTTGAGCAGGGCCGACACAGGGGTCAGTGCCACGCGTTCGGCGCGGTCCTGCAATGCCCACAGCAGCAGCGCCGAAATCGTGTCGGGGCGTACGCGGCCCAGCATGATCACACCGCCCTCCTGGCCCGCGCGAAACGCCGCCTGATCCAGAAAGCGGCGGATCACCGTGGGCGTCTGATCGGCACTGTCGAAATCGCGGAACACGGTCGCGGCGGGGACGCCTTCGCGCACCGCCAGCTTTTGCGCGGTGTTCAGCCCCTTTGATTGCATCACGACGCCGTGCCCGCTGCTGCCCAGAATGCTGACCACCTGATCCGACAGCGCACGGTCGGCCTGAAAGCCGTTGCCGATACCTTCGAGCACGCCGATGGCCTGCGGCACGGCGTCAAGCGCTGCCGCGATGCTGACTTCGGCGTCCGAAGGCGTGGCCCCTGCGGGCAGGTCGATCATCGCCAGCACTTCGAGCCCTTCAGCGCGGTAAGCGGCGGCGCGGTCTGCGGCGTCGGGCAGGTTGGCGTCGATGGCAAAGCTCAGCGGATAGGGAAAGCTGCGCAACGCTGCCAGACCGACGGTATCGCCGCTGAGATCGGCGCCACTGTCAATCAGCACGATGGACATCATCGGCTTTTCGGGGTCCAGGATTTCTGTATCAGAAACAAAGGCATAGGCATCGATGGGGTCTTGCTCGACTTCCGCTTCGGCTTCGGCTTCGGTCTCGGCAGGTTCCGCATCGGGGATGACCACGGGCGTCTCGTCTCGATCCACCAGAGAGCCCACGCGTTGATCCAACAGTGGCGTGGTATAGGTTGTTTCCTCGGTTGTCGCCTCTGGCTCAGACGCGTCTTCAGCGGCCATTGCTTCGGTCGTGTCTTCACCGGCTACGTTATTTTCTTCGGCACCGGTATCTTCCTGAGCACCGGGCGCGTCCGCCTGAGGTGCTACAAACACCGTCACGGTCCCGTCGTCGGTGTCAGCCGCCTCAAACCCGCTGTCCTCGGCCACTTCGGGCGCGGGCGGTTGGGTCGGCTCGGTCGAAATGCTCAAATCGTCAGCGTCGGGCTGTGACGGCAGGGCCGCCTGAGGGCTGGGCATCACCGGCTGGTCGCTTTGCACCACGACACCGCCGTCTGCCACGGGGGTATCGGGCGCATCAAGGCCACTGGTCCCGCCGGTTTCAGGGCGCATCGGCGTGTCGGTGCCCGCATCGCTGGCGGCGTCCACATCGTCGGCGTCGGGCTCGGGCACCATGGGCGCACCTGCACCGGTGGCAAGATCGGCGTCGCCTGCCGCTTGCGGGCTTTCGGCACGGCCCTCTTCGGGCGCTGCACCCGAAGCCGGGGCCGAGACATCCATATCCGGCGCCGCCTGTGGGTCGGCCCGAAACGAGACGATCCCCAAGGCGCTGACGCCAACGACGGCTCCCACCACTGCTCCGCTCAAAAACCCTCGCGCCATATCTGTTCGTCCCTGCCTGTTGCGTGCTCACCCTAACGGGTTTTTTGTGCTCTTGTCATTGCCCACTGTGCCCTGTCTTCGGCCCCCGCCCCCTTGACGCTGGCGGGCAAGCCTGAACAAGTATGCCTCGCTTATACAGTGCAGGTGGCCTTGGCCTCCAGCCCCCTAAATGCAAAGTTTGACCCATGCTGCTGCTGATCGACAACTACGACAGTTTCACCTACAATCTGGTGCATTACCTGGGTGAATTGGGCGCCGAAGTCGCCGTTCACCGCAATGACGCGTTGGATGTGCAGGCGGCGATGGCGATGAAGCCTGCGGGCATTCTGCTGTCGCCGGGGCCTTGCGATCCAAATCAGGCGGGCATCTGTCTGGCGCTGACGCAGGCCGCCGCCGAGACCCGCACGCCGCTGCTGGGCGTCTGTCTGGGCCACCAGACCATCGGTCAGGCCTTTGGCGGCAAGGTGGTGCGCGCGCCTGACATCGTGCACGGCAAGATGGGCAAGATGCACCACAGCGGCACGGGTCTGTTTGCGGGCCTGCCGACCCCTTTCGAGGCGACGCGCTATCATTCGCTGATCGTCGACCGCGCCACCCTGCCCGATTGTCTGGACGTGACCGCCGCGCTGGACGACGGCGTCATCATGGGCCTGCAACACCGCGAACTGCCAATCCACGGCGTGCAGTTCCACCCCGAAAGCATCCGGTCGCAACATGGCCATGCCCTGCTGAAGAATTTTCTGGACGTGCTAAAGGTGCCTGCATGAGTGATACTCTCAAACCGCTGATCGACGCTGCCGCCAATGGCCCGCTGACCCGTGCGCAGGCCGAGACGGCCTTTGGCATCCTGTTCGACGGCGAAGCGACGCCCGCCCAGATCGGCGGGCTGCTGATGGCGCTGCGCACCCGTGGCGAAACCGTGGACGAATACGCCGCCGCCGCAGCCGTGATGCGCGCCAAATGCAATCCCGTGCAGGCACCTGCGGGGGCGATGGACATCGTCGGCACCGGCGGCGACGGCAAGGGCACGCTGAACATTTCGACCGCGACGGCTTTTGTGGTGGCGGGCGCGGGCGTGGTGGTGGCCAAGCACGGCAACCGCAACCTCAGCTCGAAATCGGGTGCTGCGGACGCGCTGACCCAGATGGGGCTGAAGGTGATGGTCGGAGCACCGGTGGTGGAACGTGCCCTGCGCGAGGCCGGGATCGGCTTCATGATGGCGCCGATGCACCACCCTGCGATTGCCCACGTCATGCCCGCGCGCACCGAGCTGGGCACCCGCACGATCTTTAACATCCTGGGGCCCCTGACCAACCCCGCAGGCGTCAAACGCCAGCTGACGGGGGCGTACCGACGCGATCTGATCCGCCCGATGGCCGAAACGCTGGGCCAGTTGGGCAGCGACAAGGCGTGGCTGGTCCACGGCTCGGACGGCACCGACGAGCTGACGATTACCGGCGTCTCCTGGGTGTCCGCGCTGGAGAACGGCGTGGTCACCGATTTTGAAGTCCACCCCGAAGAGGCGGGCCTTCCGGTGCATCCGTTCGAGGACATCGTTGGCGGCACGCCCGAGCAAAACGCGTTTGCATTCAATGCGCTGCTGGACGGAGCGCCCTCTGCCTACCGCGACGCGGTGTTGCTGAACTCCGCCGCCGCCCTGGTTGTTGCGGACGCCGCACCCGACCTGAAAACAGGGGCCGAGATGGCCCGCACGTCCATCGACAGCGGGGCCGCACGCGCCAAGATCGCGGCTGTCGCCAAAATCACGCAAGAGGGCTGACTGCCTCCGGCCCCTGAAGTCTGCCCCAAACTCTGCCCCAAATTCTGCCACAGAAAGCCAACCGATGACCGAGACAATCCTAGACCGCATCAAAGCCTACAAGCTGGAAGAAATCGCTGCCGACAAGCAGATCAAGACCCTTGGCGACGTCGAGGCCGAAGCCCGCAATGCGCCGCCCCTGCGCCACTTTTCCGAAGCCCTGCACGCACAGGCGCGCGAAGGCTACGGGCTGATCGCCGAGATCAAAAAAGCCAGCCCCTCCAAAGGCATGATCCGTCCCGATTTTGAACCCGCAGCCCACGCGCAGGCCTATGAAGAGGGCGGTGCCGCCTGTCTGTCGGTGCTGACCGACACGCCGAGCTTTCAGGGGGCGAAACAGTTTCTCGTCGACGCCCGTGCCGCCTGTTCGCTGCCCGTTTTGCGCAAGGATTTCATGTACGACCCCTATCAGGTGGTCGAGGCCCGCGCGCTGGGGGCCGATTGCATCTTGATCATCATGGCCTCTGTATCCGATCCCCAGGCGGTCGAGCTGGAAGAGACCGCGATCGAATGGGGCATGGATGTGCTGATCGAAGTGCATGACGAGGCCGAGCTGGCCCGCGCCAGTGTTCTCAAAAGCCCGCTGATCGGCATAAACAACCGCAATCTCAAGACCTTCGAGACCTCTCTTGATACCACGCGCACCCTGTCGAAACTGGTGCCCGAAGACCGCACGATTGTCTGCGAAAGCGGTCTGAACACGCCCAAGGAGCTGGCCGAAATGGCGCGGTACGGCGTGCGCAATTTCCTGATTGGCGAGTGCCTGATGCGGCAAGATGATGTGGCGGCGGCAACCCGTGCGCTGCTGGCGAACCCGCTGCAACCTGCGGGGGGCATGTAGGGTGAGCGACACCGATGCGCGCAAGCTGTCGCATTTCGATGCCGAGGGTCAGGCGCATATGGTCGACGTCACCGACAAGGCCGTGACGACCCGTGTCGCGGTGGCTGCCTGTTACATCAAGATGACGCAAGAAACCTTTGATATCATTACAGAAGGTCGCGCCAAAAAGGGCGATGTTCTGGGTGTTGCACGGCTGGCCGGCATCATGGGCGCGAAACGCACGTCCGACCTGATCCCGCTGTGTCACCCGCTGCCGATCACCAAGGTCTCGCTGGATCTTGTTCCCGACGCAACCCTGCCGGGTATTCGCATCACCGCGACGGTCAAGACCACAGGCCAGACCGGTGTGGAAATGGAGGCGCTGACCGCCGCCTCGACCGCGGCGCTGACGGTCTATGACATGGCCAAGGCCGTGGACAAGGCGATGGAGATCGGCGGGCTGCATGTGGTTCTGAAAGATGGTGGAAAATCAGGGCGGTACGAGGCGACATGATCCCAGTTTCGCAGGCGCTGGACCATCTTTTTGCGCTGGTGCATCCGCTGGCGGTCGAAACCGTTCCGCTGCGCCGTGCGCATGGTCGCGTGCTGGCCGAAACTGTGACCGCGCAGCGCACCCAACCGCCCTTTGCAGCCTCTGCGATGGACGGATACGCGGTGAAATCTGCCGAGGTCGAGACCGACGCGCTGTTCAAGGTCATCGGCGAATCCGCTGCCGGTCACGGGTTTGACGGCACCGTCGGCGCGGGGCAAGCGGTGCGCATCTTCACCGGAGCACCCGTCCCGCAAGGCGCTGATTTCGTTGTGATTCAAGAGGACGTGACGCGGCGTGGCACGCTGATTACGCTGAACCACAACCTGAGTTCCGGCAGTAATATCCGCCCCGCTGGCACCGATTTTACCGAAGGTGCGCCGATGCCTGCGCCGCGTCGTTTGTCGGCGGGCGACGTCGCGCTGCTGGCTGCGATGAACGTGGCGCGGGTGCCGGTGACGCGCGCGCCGGTGGTTGCGCTGATCTCGACTGGGGATGAATTGGTGATGCCCGGAGAGATGCCGGGTGATGACCAGATCATCGTGTCGAATACATTCGGGCTGGCGGCGATGCTGGAAACGTTGGGGGCTGTGCCGCGGATTCTGCCGATTGCGCGCGATACGAAGCCCGGTTTGCGGCAGGTTCTGGAGCTGGCGGCGGGGGCCGATCTGGTGGTGACCATCGGCGGTGCGTCGGTCGGGGATCATGATCTGGTGGGGGCTGTCGCGGCTGAGATGGGCATGCAGCAATCGTTCTACAAGGTGGCGATGCGACCCGGTAAGCCATTGATGGCAGGCACTTTAAACGGCACGCCGATGATCGGGCTGCCGGGAAATCCGGTCTCTGCGATGGTCTGCGGCACGGTGTTTCTGGCCCCCGTCATCCGCGCCATGCAGGGCTTGGGATGTGCGCCTGCGCCGCGCCGGCGGATGCCGCTGACGGCACCGCTGGAGGGCAACGGGCCGCGCGCGCACTATATGCGGGCGGTTGCCGAATCACAGGGCGTTCGGGACGCCGGGCGCCAGGACAGTTCGTTGCTGAGCGTGCTGGCCACGGCCAATGCGCTGATCGTGCGCCCGCCCGATGATCCTGCGCGCAGCGTCGGTGATCTGGTGGACGTCATCGATCTGTAAGTGTCGGAAGCTGTTGACACAAAACGGGAACATGCATAGAACAAAGCCAAACCAACTCTGCCGAGGGGCTTGTGCATGCTGACGAAGAAGCAACTGGATCTATTGGAATTCATTCACAAAAGGGTTCAGCGCGACGGTGTGCCGCCCAGTTTCGACGAGATGAAAGAGGCGCTGGACCTGCGGTCCAAATCCGGCATCCACAGGTTGATTACCGCCCTGGAAGAGCGTGGATTTATCCGAAGATTGGCGCACCGTGCGCGGGCTTTGGAAATTGTTAAGCTGCCCGAGAGTATGGGCGGTGCGCCGACTTCGGGGTTTGCGCCGCGGGTGATTGATGGCGACCGGCCCGACAGTCGGCCCCCTGCGTCGGCGCTGCCGGTCGAGGCGATGTATGCCACCGAACTGCCCGTGATGGGCCGGATTGCGGCCGGTGTGCCGATCGAGGCGATCCAGCAGGCGTTGCATTCGGTGGCGGTACCGGGCCAGATGCTGACCGGCAAGGGAGAGCACTATGCCCTTGAAGTCAAAGGGGATTCCATGATCGAGGCGGGGATCAACGACGGCGATGTCGTGGTGATCCGCGAGACGTCCGTGGCGGAAAATGGCGATATCGTCGTGGCGCTGATCGAGGATCAGGAGGCGACGCTGAAACGCTATATGAAGCGGGGCAATACGATTGCTCTGGAGGCTGCGAACCCTGCTTATGAGACGCGGGTTTTCACCGATGACCGCGTCAAGGTTCAGGGCAAGCTGGTCGGGTTGATCCGCACGTATTGAGCAGATCGGTACATAACGGGCCGGATTGCGTACATATTTACGCCCCCCGAGTTGCCCGGTTTTCGCGTGCAGATCGGGGTTCGGTACATATCAGGCCGCGTTACGTACATATTCTTTCGGGGCGGTTCTGACGCGGGGATTTTTCCGCTCAAAACCGCCCTTTTTCATGCGCGGGTCAGCGGGCCCAGCCGGACCACATCCGGTCGCCGGTGACGTCGCGGGCGGTGCGCAGGCGGACGCCGTCCCTGCCCTGCACCAGCGCAATTGCGCCAGTTGATCGCAGACGCTTGGGGTCGTAGACATCGCAGTCTGCGAGCGGCGCTTCGGGTGTGACGCTGACCACCACGATCTGCCCCGGCGCGCAGGCGGTGAAACCTGCCAAGCCGGTTTTGCCGATCAGGTGGACCAGCGCGACGGTGTCGTCGCCTGAGCCGACCTTCGCCAGCTTGGTGCGCGATGCGAGGTCTCCCGCCCAACGACCTGCGGCGGCTTGCTGGTCACCCCCGTCGCCGTCGTTCTCCAGCCAGTTTTGTGCGATGAAGCCGGCACCTTTTTCCTTGCTCAGTGCGCGGCCTTGGGCGGTCATCACGCCGACGATGCCGCCGTCTTCGGCGATCAGGGCGGCGGGACGGTCGGCACCTGCCCAGAGCACGAACGCCAGCGCCATTGCGGCCACGCCGCCAAGCCGTCCGCGTCCTTGCCACAGGATCACCACCAGCGCGCCCAATGCCAGCAGCGGCAGCACCCAAGGGCCAGGTCCGTGCACAAAGCTGCGCGCACCGTCGAGGTTGGCCACAAATTCCGCCACGGCGAGAATCCAGCGCAGGCCCAGACCCATCAGCCACAGGCCGATCCAGTCGAGGCCGAAGGGGGCCAGCAGGGCCGCCAGCACCGCCGCGGGGACGACCAGCATGCCCATCAGCGGCACCGAGGCGAGATTGGCGAGCAGGCTGAAATGCGAGAGCGTGTTGAAATGCGCGGCCCCTATGGGGGCGGTCGCAAGCCCCGCGATGCCCGAGGACAGCAGCACCCCGACGACGGGTTGCAGCCAGCGCGGGCCGGTCCTGATCTTGCCGTCGCGGATGAAGCCGAAGACCGCGACCAGCGCCACGGTTGCGGCAAAGGACATCTGGAAACCGGGGCCGAGCAGCGCCTCGGGGCGCAGGACCAGCACGATGATCGCGGCGATGGCGACGGCGCGCAGGCTGATCGCGCGACGGTTGAGCATCACCGCGACAAGCGCCACGGCGGCCATGACATAGGCGCGTTCGGTCGCGACGTTGCCGCCTGAGAGTGCGAGGTAGCCGGTGGCTGCGATCAGTGCGCCGATGGCCGCGATCTTGCGCACCGGCAAGTTGAGCACGGCGCCCGGAACGGCGGCCAGCAGCAGGCGCAGCAGGCCCAGCACGAAGCCGCTGAGCAGGCCCATGTGCAGGCCGGAGATGGCGAGCAGGTGCGCGGTGTTGCTGGCGCGCAGGTCTTCGAGGGCGGCCAGGCTGATGCCGCTGCGATCGCCGGTGGTGACGGCGGCGGCGAAACCGCCCACGTCGCCGGGCAAGGCGGCGCGCACGTGCGCCGAGATCGCCATGCGCAGCCGGAAGGTGGCGAGCGACCAATCGTTTTCGGGCGGCTCCAGCCCGACCATCGGCACGCGGGTATAGCCCACGGCCCCCAGTTGCGCGAACCATGCGTGACGCTGGAAATCAAAGCCGCCGGGCTCTGTCGGGCCGCCGGGGGGCGACAGGTGGGCGGTGGTCATCACCCGCATGCCGGGTTGCGGGTCGATGCCCTGCCCGTTGCTGTCGCCATGCAGCGACACGCGGACGCGCAGCGGCGTGCGGGCGGGCGAGACGCGTTCCAGCACCACGCGGTCGAGGGTGACGCGCACCGCGTCCGAGCCGCTGCGGTCGAGGGCCACCACGCGCCCTTCGACCGCGCCGTAGTAGCGCCAGCCCAGCACCGGACCTGCGAGGCTGTGCGACCGTGCAGCGGCCAGCAGTGCGCCCGCCAGCATCAGCACCAGCGCGAAGGGGATCGGGCGGACTGCCTCGCCG
>JAGXHE010000175.1 GCA_024636445.1 Sulfitobacter sp. | reverse complement strand
ATTGTTAAGCGCTGATCCCCGCTGGGGGCGTATATCAGTTACGTCGCAAGATTTTCAGATCTCGCCTGTGTGGTCAGCGTGGCAAGCCGGATCCAGCACTTTCCCGGAACCAAGTTAGGATTGAAAAGTTGATTAGTTTAAACGGGAGCGAAGTATCCGGAATCCATGGTATTATTAGTCGCTGATTTCGCCCAACGGGAATGCCAAGAGATTTGGCACACACAAATTAACCTTTCACTGGAGGAAGGTTGCAAAAACATCAGAAACAGGAGCAGCATATGAATCGACGATATTTTTTCACGGGGGTCGCAGCGGCTGGAACGATCATTGGTGCGGGTGGCGCACTCGCGCATCCCCCCAAAACCCTTCCAAATTATAACCTTCCGGAAGAAATACTTCCTCAGATTGTGCCGATTGCAGCAGGGTTAGCACCTTATCAAATCCATATAGACCCTGATGAGTTTGCCCTTTACTGGACCCTGCCAGGAAACACCGCCATGCGCTATGTCGTTGGTATCGGTCGGCCGGGTCTCTATGAGGCTGGTCAATTCTACATTGGTGCAAAAAAAGAATGGCCCAGTTGGACTCCTACGCCTGACATGATCCGACGTGATCCGGACGCGTATGCCCGGTTCGAAGACGGCTTGGAGGGCGGCCTGAACAATCCTCTGGGCGCACGGGCACTCTATCTGTTTACTGCTGAGCGTGGCGATACGTTTCTTCGGATTCATGGCACCAACGACCCCTCTACGCTCGCACGCCAAGTCTCTAATGGTTGCGCACGCCTGATAAATGATCAGATGGTTGACCTTTACGATCGCGTCCCGGTCGGAACCCCGGTGGTTCTCTATCCGCCGCGAAGTGGAGATCTCTAAACAGCGTCGGATTCAAATTTCCAAAACCCCGATTCAAAACAGCTGCTGAGAAACGCAAACTTGGGGTTCGCTCGCAGATTGAGACTTACTGTGCTGTAGGCCACCACGATTTCGCTCCAGGTATGACCTTGGTGCACAATGGCACATGCAGTTGAAGTCCCGAGACAGCCATGCAGACCAAGCACATTTTTTGGTCAGCTTGCTCCCGGAAGTATGAATTCGCTCGATCGCGTGTTTGGCCGGTTCGCCGATCGCTCGGCGCGCGAAGTGACGCCCTGGATTGCCTGCATCACATTGGTCCTACCGGCACCGGTGATCGCTGGATTCATCGCCTTTTCGAAGCGCAACGGTGGCACTCAATCCTTATGATCTCGGCCGTGAATTTCGCCCTGTCAGCCGTTGTACTGGCCTAATTGTCCACGATGCTGGGCGGGTGGATGACGGAGCCGCTTCATGAACTATTCGGACCACTGTTCTTGCTCTCGCCCAAGCCAGGTTCGGATTTGATCCCAGTGTAATTCGGCTTTGCTGTCGTTCCCAGTCTCCAAGATGTGGCAGCGGTGGGTCAACCGGTCGAGGAGCGCGGTGGTCATCTTGGCATCGCCGAAGACCGTGGCCCATCCGCTGAAGCTCAGGTTCGTGGTGATGACGACGCTGGTACACTCATATAGCTTGCTCAGCAGGTGGAAAAGCAGCGCGTCGCCAGAAGCAGCGGGCCGCTCCTCCACCAACTTGGCGACAACGTTGTTCTTAAGATCGCTCGCATGCACTGACATGTGGACGTTGCTTACGGTCGGCTCAAGGAAGCTGCCCGAAGCCCTGCCGTTTGGAAGGTGCCTACCTGCGCTATTCGTGGTCCACATCGCCCCATATTTATTGAGTTTTAGACCGCTTGTGGGAGCCCATAAGGGCTGCCACTTTGTTTCCCACTTGTTTAATAAACAGCCGTCACCCAGATGATGGGCGCTCGATCACGCTAGCTTGGTCGTCATCAGGACCTGCGTGAACGGGCAAATGCAATTTGTGGCGCAATTCTTTATTGTAAAACGTCTGCCGTCCGCGCCCCGCACGTTTTGACGCATAAAGCGCCACGTCCACATCGTCGAGCAAGCGGCGCATGTCTGCCCCTGACCCCGGTTCGAAAAAGACCGTGCCAATGCTCGCAGAAATGCAGCAATCGCTCCCCTCGAACGGAATCGGCACCTCAAGCCGTTTGATCATGCGCGCGCCGATCCGACGCAGCGCCGCGACGTCGCGGACGTCGGGCAGCACGATCACGAACTCGTCGCCGCCGAGCCGCGCGACGGTGTCTTCGCTGCGGGTTTCATCGACCATTATCCGCGCAACAGTTTGCAGCACGTGGTCACCCGCTGCATGACCCAGCGTATCATTGACCCGTTTGAAGAAATCCAGATCCAGCTGCATCAGGGCAAACTGGCTGTCGCGCTCAAGCGCGCGAGCTATCACATGATCTATCGCGCGGCGGTTTTTCAACCCCGTCAGCGTGTCGGTAAAGGCCTGTTCCTCGGCGGCGATCATAGCCCCCTGCAAACGCAGGTTCAGCTTGCGCCATGCCTCCATCGCGGTCGATTTCGCCTCGACCAGATAGAGCATTTCCGTGGCCAGATCGGTGGGCGCGAAATCGGCATGGGTCAGATCATAGGTCCGCACGCCATCCACCACCGAAATGCCGAAGGACAGGTTTACGATCAACGCATCCTCTGAACCGCTTTCGACGGCCACGCCCTTGAGTTCCGTCGCAGGCGCATCGCGCAGTTGCAGGTGCAGCTTGATGCCGACGCTCTCACGCAGGTGCGCAATGCTGGTGACAGCGCGCGGGCGTTTCAGCGCGAAAACCTCTAGAAAGCGCGCGCCGACCCAGTCGAGTTCGGGTCGCAATTTGCGCAAGGTGGCACCCACGTGGGTGATGTGCCCCGTGCGACTGATCATCACATGCATCGGACACAGCATATCCAGCACGGCAGACATGTTTTGAATGCCACTCATGACGCACGCGCTCCCAGCGCAAAGCTGCGTCCTTTGGCAAATTCGGTTTCGACCAGCGTGATCGACACGGTTTCCCCGCCCTTCGCGCCACCCTGGAATTCAAGCAGCGCCAAGACGCCGTAATCATCAGCCATCGTGCGCAGCAACCCCATCATCACATGACCAAAGCGGGGGATGGATGTTCCACAGAACACACTGAAATGACTGCAGGAATACTCGTGAAGTTCAATTTGGGGCAGGTTCAGATCGCTGACCGCCAGCCGCGCGCGGTCGGGCAGGTCGTCCAGAGAATGCAGCAATTCCACAAATGTCACACCGCCAAAGCGCATCAGTCGCCGCAGCCCTTCGGTGTTGGGATGGCTGACCAGATAGGTGCCCACATCCTCCATCAGATCGGGCTCAGATCGGCCCAGCACAGCGCCCACCGCCGCGATCAGCCGTGGTGCCAATGCATCATCATAGATCAACATGGCCTCGAACTCGACAAAGCCCAGATCGGCGGTCAACGCGACCTCGGCCCATTTCTCGGGTCCATAGCTGTCGGTCACAAAGCACTGAAGCGCGCGGTAGATTAGCCCATGCATAACGGTCTCTTTCCCATTCCCAAGACTGTTATGCCGCGAAAAATGTTAAGATGCCGCAAACGCGTAAGATGACAGCTTTTGTACAGGATCGCCCGCGTTTCAGAAATCCGTCGGAGCACCGCCTTCGGATTTGCGCCGGGCCACGAAATCGGCCAGTTCAGCACGGATCGCGTCGTCCATCGGCGGCTCTTCGAACTGGGCGATGATGTCCTTGTAGATGTGGTGCGCGCGCTCAGGCGTCCAGATTGCGCCTGCGGCCTCCCAGCCTTCATAGTTCTTCCAGTCGCTCAGGAAAGGTTGGTAAAACGCCGTGGCATACCGATCTTGGGTGTGCTGGATGCCGAAGAAGTGGCCCTCCTTGCCGACTGATTTGATCGCGTCCAGCGCAATCTCGTCCGGTCCGGTCGCCCAAAGGGCGGGGTCCAGATACCGCTGGATCTGTTGCAGCACTTCGCAGTCCATGATGAATTTCTCGGGCGACGCGATCAGCCCGCCTTCGAGCCAGCCTGCGGCGTGATAGACCATGTGCGAGCCCGATTGCACGGCCGCCCACAGACTGTTCGAGGTTTCCCACATCGCCTGCCCGTCCGGCACGTTGGCGGCACAGACACCGCTTGAGCGCATCGGCAGCTTGTAGAAGCGCGCCAGCTGGCCGGTCATCTGGGTGGCCCGCATATACTCCGGCGTGCCAAAGGCAGGCGCGCCCGATTTCATGTCGACATTCGAGGTGAAGGTGCCGATGGCACAGGCCGCACCGGGGCGGATGATTTGCGCCAGCACCACCGCGCACAGCGCCTCGGCCAGCGATTGCGCCACCGCCCCCGACATGGTGACAGGGGCCATAGCACCCGCCAGCGTGAAAGGTGTAACCACCAGCCCCTGATTGCGCCGTGCCAGCCGCATCCATCCATCCAGCATCGGAATGTCGTGTTTCAGCGGCGAGGTCGAGTTGATGTTGGTGTACATCTTGGGGCTGGCTTCGAACTCGGCGTGGGTCCAGCCACCGGAAATGCGCACCATTTCCATGACATCCTCGACCCGTTCGGGCCCCAGACTATAGGCATGGGCGACCTTGTCGGTAATCGTCAGCTTGTCATAGAGTACGTCGAGGTGCCGCACCGAGGCATGGATGTCCACAGGTTCGACCGGATAGCCACCGACAAAGTGGATGCAGTTGAAATACTGGCTGAGTTTCAGCAGGTTCTGGCACATCTCGCGGGTGCCGGGCACCTTGCGGCCTAGCTCCATATCCCAATAGTTGGGCGGGCTGGACACGTTGCCAAAGTTCATGTGGTTGCCGCCGATGGTGATCGCGCGGGCTGGATTACGAGGGGTCAGGGTAAAGCTGTCAGGCGCAAGGGCCAGGTATTCCATCACCATGTCGCGGCCCATGCGGACGTTTTCGCCGTCGATGGTACAGCCTGCACCGCGCATGATCTCAAGCGCCTCGTGGTTCAGGAATTCGATCCCGATCTCTTCGAGAATGCGCATCGCGCCGTCGTGGATCGCATAGACGCCTTCGTCGGTCAGCGGCTCGACCGGGCGGTCCACCAACAAGGGCGGGTTCCACTGCATCTGTTCGATCACTGCGCCGCCGCGCCTGCTGGCAGCCCCTGCCCGGCCGCCGTTGCGCGTTCTGCGTGTGGGTGCATCTGTCATGGGTCGTCCTTTCGGCTCATGACACAAGCAAGCCCCGAAGCCGCGCAGGCTACCTTTCCGTTTGCGACAGGACGCGTCGTTTTAAAGCTGCACGCCTATGCTTGGGCGTCCAACCACGCAGGCAGATGGCCGATATCGGGCAAAACCGCATCTGCAAACGGCGTCAGCGTTGCGGCGTCGGCCAGTCCGGTCAACACTGCAACGGTGCGCATGTTCGCCGCACGGCCTGCCCGCAGGTCATGGGTGCTGTCACCCACCATCACCACGGCCTGCGGTTCCACGCCTGTCGCATCGCAAAAGGCCAGCAATTGCCCCGGAGCAGGCTTGCCTCCGTATCCGCTGTCGAACCCTGCGATGAAGTCGAAATACTCGGCCACACCGGCCCCGTTCAGATGGGCCAGCGCCGGGGCGTGCGCATCGTTGGTCGCCACGCCCAAGTGCAGCCCGCGGGCGCGCAGGTCTGTCAGCAGCGGGGCCAGCGGCACGGCCTGCGCCTGGGGGGCCAGTTCGGCCTCTTCGTTCAGTATCTCCAGCAAGGCGGTCTTGCCGATCTCGGGGAATTGCGGTGCCAGAACGGCGACAACCTCGCCCGGTGTGCCTGCGATGACGATGCTGTCACGGGCAAAGCTGCGGGTGGTCAGGTCAAAGCCGATGCTCTCGCCAACGTTGGCCGCACGTACGCCGTCGCCCTTGCAGACGCGCAGCAAGAACGCTTCGGCCCAAACCTCCCATGTGGCTGCGAAATCGAACAGCGTGCCGTCCTTGTCGAAGATGACGCCTTTGATCGCGCTCATGTCCAGTTGACCTGTTCGCCACCCGGAAGCGCGACACGGGCGCGCATTGGGGCGTCGTAGGACAGGCCAGAGGCATCGCAGAAGGCCACGACCCAGACGTCATCCATCATGATGAAATCCAGAACCGAGCCCAAAAACGCCGGATCGGCGGCACCGGTGCGCAGATCGTCTGCCCCTGCTCCGCTGGCACCTTGGAACACCGGCAGCAAATCCTCGTTGCCCGCCAGCCACGCCAGCGCCTGTAGAGCCACTGTTTCAGCGGAATTCTGCTCGGTCATCGTCGCTCACCCAAGATTAAGGCCATATGAAATACTTTTTTAACCATTTGCGGCCAGAAAGAAATGATCACCGCAACTTTTGCATGATTTTCATTACAGAGGCGTCAAGATGCATGCCAAGATCCTTATTGTGGACGCAATTGCGACCAACCGGATCGTGCTCAAGGTAAAACTTGCAGCCGCACATTACGATGTGATGCAGGCCAGCAACCTGACCGCCGCCGCACGGCTGGCCACCGCCACGCCGCCCGACATGGTGATTTGTGCCGCAGATCTGCCCGACGGGTCTGCCGCCGATCTGGTGCGGCTGATGAAATCCAAAACGCAATCCGGGTCCATGCCGGTGCTGGCGGTGGCGCCGGATATAACAACGGCCAAACGGCTGGACCTGCTGGAGGCTGGGGTCAACGACGTCATCACCGATATTTATCACGATGCGCTGCTGCTCGCGCGGGTCCGCAGCATGTTGCGCGCCCACAATGCGGAAACCGAATGGCAGATTCGCGACGACACGACACGCGCACTGGGGTTGGCCGAGGATCGCGCCGCTTTCATTCGCGTGCCGAACATTGCCATCGTGTGCCCGACACAGTTGCAAAGCACCAAAACACTGGTGACCTTGCGTCCGCAGCTGGCTGCGCAACTGTCGGCGACCGTGCCGAAACATGCTCTGAACCAGGCCACCAGCCGCGCGGAACCTGCCACCGATATCTTCATACTTATTGCGGATACCGATGAAGCGGAACAGATGCTGGCACTGGTCTCTTCAATCCGCACCCACGCGGCCACGCGGCACAGCGCGATCCTGCTGACATATCCCGACGATGCGCCGATGTTGGCCGCGCGGGCGCTGGATCTGGGGGTGAACGCCCTGACCCGAGCCAACCCCAACCCCAGAGAACTGGCCATACGGGTGCGCGACCTGATGCGGCGCAAACATTTGGCGGACCAGTTGCGCGCCACGGTGCGCACCGGGCTTGAGGCTGCGGTCAGTGATCCGCTGACGGGCTTGCACAACCGCCGTTATGCATTGCCGCATCTGGCGCGTCTGGCCGAACGTGCAGGGATCGCTGGCCGTCCCTTTGCGCTGATGCTGGCGGATCTGGATCATTTCAAGCGGGTCAACGATCTCTACGGCCATGCCACCGGCGATGCGGTGCTGGTGGAAACCGCCCATCGTCTGCGCGAAAATCTGCGCTCGGTCGATCTGCTGGCCCGCGTCGGAGGCGAGGAATTCCTGATCGTCTTGCCCGGCGTCAGCCTGAGCGACGCGCGCAGCGCCGCGCGGCGATTGTGCCGCAAGATTGGCGACACTCCGTTTGAAACCGCCGAGACGATGACACCGATCAACGTCACCATCAGCATCGGGCTGGCCATCGGCGGGCTGCCCGGCGATGCGGCTCTGGCGGCACAAGACCCGCAAAAGGCATCGCAGCAGTTGATGGCCCGCGCGGACAAGGCGCTCTATGCGGCCAAGGTAAGGGGCCGCAACTGCGTCAAGCTCAGCCGTCCGGCTGCCTAGGTCGCTGCGACCTATTTCTGCATAACCAAAGGCTGCCTGAAATTATGGATTTCAAAGTGTCAGGCGGTGCGGGATGTCACATATTTAAAGTCGCTACGCTTCATACCCTGTTCACCACGCTGCACATTGCGGTTGGGGCGCTGACCGGTCTGCGTCCATCGCGCGCTTTGAAATCAGGCGCAGGTCAACCGGTTTCGGAAAGACCCTGATAGATCCAAGCACCGGTTTTCGCGTCTCTCACAGAGGCCGCGAGCACCCGATCAAGGTTAATCCCGAAACGCTCTACTCCCTTGCAGGCTTTTCTCTCTTGGCTTTGCCATGCCGCATGACTTCGCTGACGGCGTCGGCATAGGCACTGCGGTCCTCAAGCGACATGGCACCGACGCGTTCCAGCCATGCCCTGTGGGCGGCAGTTTGCAAGGCGATCGCAGTGTCGTTCTGCTGCTCGAGAATGGTTTGCACACGCGCGGCGTCGAATGGATCGGCCTTTAGGGCCTCGATCATCTCGGCATAGAGAACGCGGCGGGCCTGACGACCCCCGCTGTTGTCGGGCAACTGGTTGCGCACCGCACGAAACATCTCGCGTTGCACGTCGCGCGGCAGGGCACGCACATAGGGCATTGCATAGCTGACCATCCCGTGCCCGCCCGATGGCGGGCCGCCAAAGCGCGCGAATGTGCCCACCAATATCCCCACGATCGCAAGGTTCAGCGCCAACGATACGCCAAAAGCGATACGCATCCAGCGCGGGGCGCGCGATGTTTTTGCGGGCTTATCCATCGATATCGTTCCCTTCGTCCACAACCCATCCATAGGCCGTTACTTCTGCCGTATCTGTGGTTTCAAAAACCGCATCCGCGCCCAGAAGCGAAAGGGCCACGTCGGGCAGATACTGCGGCGGGTTGATCCCGATCCAGAAGCCCGCGCATGTCGCGGCCACCAGACCGCCCAAGCCCTGCCAGCCGCCGATTGCGCCTGTCATTGCGCCCGTCAGCCGCTGCCAGCGTGACACAGGTGCAGAGGTCCCGCCCGGCGCAGGCTGCGCGGCCAGCCCTGCATCAAGCACCCGCGACATCAGACCGTCGGGCAGCTGTGGCCTGCGCGCATCTTGCAGCAATGCCTCCAGTGCTGCATCGGTCATCTCGTGCCTATCAGCTGTCATCGGAATACCCCAACGCTTGTTTTTGCGGCGCCAATGCCGCCTTGAGTGCCCGTTTTCCCCGTGCGGTCAGGCTTTCCACCGCTTCGACACCCACGTCCAGAATGTCGGCAATCTCGGGGTTCGCCAAGCCTTCGATGTGGCGCAGCACCACCGCCTGACGTTGCCGTTCGGGCAAGCTTTGCAGCGCTGCCGTCAATGCGTCCATACGGGCGCGGGTCTGCATCTGCCCTTCGACGCCGGGTGCGGGGTCAGCGGGCTCAGCTATGTTGTCCAAGACAGGACCGCCGCGCCGTTTGCGCAACCGGTCGGTGCACAGATTGGCCGTCACCCGGTACAGCCATGTGGACACCCGCGCGCGGTCGGCCTCCCATTTCGGGGCGATCTTCCACAGCCGCAGCATCGCCTCCTGGGCCACGTCCTCGGCCTCGGCGCTGTCGCCAAGAACGCGAAAGGCATGGCCGAACACCCGCGGCGTCAGTCGCAAGGTCAGTGTCCGCGTCGCCGCCGCATCGCCCAGCGCATAGCGCGCCAAAAGTGCGGCATCGTCGGTTTCCGTGTCCTGATCCAGGGGCATGTCCATTCCGCTCAGCGGTAATATGTTGCGGCCCGCCGCACAAGCAGCGGGCCTTCAACGCGAGGTTCAGTCGGTTTCGGGCTTGCCGCCGACGTGACCATGGCCAGCTTTTTGGCCGTGACCCTTGCCCATACGCTGTTCCATTTTCTCGGTGACGGCGGCGAATTCCGCTTCGGAGATGCCACCGCTTTTGTCGGCATCCGCACGCTCGAACATCATCGCGCCGCGGTCGCGCTTGGGCTTCATCTCGTCGAGGCTCAGCTTGCCGTCTTCGTCCGCGTCCATCCGCTCGACCATGCGGGCATGGCGTTGCTTTGCACGTTCGGTGGCGGCGGCAACCATTTCGGCTTCGGAAAGGAACCCGTCACTATCGGTGTCGAGTTCTGCCATCCGGGCTTCACCGCGTGCCGGAATTTCTTCAAGTGTGATCTGGCCATCGGCATTGGCATCCATGTCCGAAAAGCTGGGGCGCATGTGCCCGCCTGCTCCGGCGTGCTGTGCCAGAACCATGGTCCCTGTGACCGTCACGGCAGCACCGACAATCGCGGCAATGAACGTTGTATATTTCATGAGCTCTTACTCCGTTTTTTATTCGGGTGCGACGTTCCTCGCCGCCCCTATGCATGGTAAAACGCATGCGCCTGCCCATTCCGTCGCAGAAAGTTTTGCGCCCCCGTTTAGCCCAAAAAGCACAATTTAGTGCCGACAAGCGCGACATCCCGACGCAAGGACAAAAGGTGTCATTTCATTTCAGCCGCAGATAGCGCATCTGTGTTGCAGCAAAGAGGATTACGCCCATGCGCGACGATTTTCAAATAGCCGAACTAGAGATGGCTGACGCCCCCCTTATCGAACCGCAAGAACCGACCGAGCAAAAGTCGTTTCCCGCGATGGTGCGCGGCTGGCGCAACCGCTGTCCCAATTGCGGGCGCGGTCGCCTGCTGAAGGGATACCTCAAGGTCGCCCCCACCTGCACGGTCTGCCGTCAGGATCTGGCGCAGTTCAAGGCAGAGGATGGCCCAGCCTATCTGACCATCCTGATCGTGGGCCACCTGATGGCGCCCTCGCTGCATTTCGCCTTTGTGACGTGGCGTCCTGAGCCTTTGGTGCTTTTTACGATCTTTGCGGTTGGCTGCGTGGCATTGTCCCTTTACCTTCTGCCAAGATTCAAGGGGGCCATTGTCGGCTTCAAATGGGCCCGCAAGATGACTGAGGATGCCGCATCGGCGTGAACCTCGCGCTTGCGTGGCCTATCTCATAAGGGCCACAGATGACTGCCGAACCCAAGATTGACAAAAGCCAGATCCGCCACGCCGCCACCGTGATCGCGTTGCGTGACCGTTGGACCAAGCCGCGCATCCTGATGGGGCAGCGCGGCGCCAAGGCCGTATTCATGCCGAACAAATTCGTCTTTCCCGGCGGTGCCGTGGATGCGGGCGACTATCACGTACCGCTGGCGGGGTCCCTGCCCGATGGCTGCGCCGCGCGGATCGCCGAAGACAGCGCGCCCGAAATGGCGCACGCCCTGTCGGTGGCTGCGGTGCGCGAGTTGTTCGAGGAAACCGGTCAGGTGCTTGGCCAGCCCGGAGGATGGGATGTGCCCGTGCCTCACGATTGGACCGACTTTGCCGCCACCGGCCACGTGCCCCACGCCTCGGCGCTGCAATTCGTGTTTCGCGCGATCACACCACCGGGTCGCCCGCGCCGGTTCGACGCGCGGTTTTTTCTGTTGGACGCCGACACGCTGGTGACCGACCCCGATGATTTTTCGGCCGCTTCCGATGAGCTGTCACATCTGCAATGGGTGGGCCTCGACGATGTGCGCAGCTTTGATATGCCCTTCATCACCGAAGTGGTGCTGAGCGAGGTGCAAAAGCGCGCGCAATCTTTAGAGCCGCCCGAAAGCGTGCCGTTTTTCAAGAACAACGAAGAAGAAAATCTGTTCCTGCGTCTGCGTGGGCATCTGCCGACCGACTAGATCACCAGCACCAAGGTCAGGATCGACGCGCCCAGCACCGCCATGCCCGCCCATTCGCGCAGCGTGACCCGTTCGTGAAAGAACAACACCGTGGCCATCAGGCTGAAGATCAGCTCGACCTGCCCCAATGCGTTTACATAGGCCACGTTCTGTAAAGTGAAGGCGGTGAACCAGCAGAACGACCCCACCAGCGACGTCAGCCCGATCCACACCGCCACGCGGCGCGCGCGCCATACTGCGGTGATCTCGCCTTTTTCGCGCAGCCGCAACCATACCGCCATGCCGACAAGCTGCATCGCGGTCACACAGGCCAGCGTCAGACCAGCGCGCGCCAGCGGGTCTTCCAGCGGCAATTGCAGCGACGCGCCACGGTAGCACACGCCCGAGATGGCAAAGAGGATGCCTGAAAGCAAACCCAGACCCGCGGCCCTGTTCGCAAGATCGCGCAGGCCCCGGCGCGCCAGATCGGGGGGCGCAGACAGCAACAGCACGCCGAACAACCCCAGCGCAATCGCACCAAAACCCGGCAGGCTGACGCCTTCACCCAGCAGAACCCAGCCGACCAGAACGGTCTGGATCACTTCGGTTTTCTTGAACGTGATGCCCACGGCGAAATTGCGCGCCTTGAACAGCATCACGACGCAAACCGTCGCCAGCACCTGCGCCAGTCCGCCGAAGGCTCCGTAGAGCCAGAATGCAGTGGTCAGCGGCGGCAAGGTCTGTCCGGTGCCTTGGAAATAAAGCGACGCCAGCACAGCGACCAGAGGTGCGGAATATAAGAACCGCGCAAATGTAGCCCCCGCTGCAGACAGCTCGGTCGTGGCAAGTTTCTTTTGCAGGACAAAGCGCAGCGTCTGGAAAAAAGCAGCGGCAAGGGTGATGGGAATCCACAGGCTCATGCCACCTGATGCCGCGAATTCAGTCCCTGCGCCAGAGTGGATGCGCCACGGGGTCTTTGGCTTTCAGGAAATGCCGCGCGAAAACCTGCGCGTAAGAGTGGTACATATAGCCGTCGTTGCAGGCCAGAAACCGTGCCCTGTGCGCGGCATAAAGCGCCGGAAGCCGATACCACGGCAGGCGCGGGTGCATGTGATGGACCACGTGCAGGTTGTTGTTCAAAAACAGAAATGCCAGCGGCCCGCGGTCTTCGATGATCACTGTGCGGCCTCGACTGCGCACATGCGCCTGATGCTCGAGAAACGTGCGGATCTTCAGGATCGCCAGCCCCGCATAGGCCGCCATAACATACCCCCAGACCGGCATCGGCGACCACGCCACCAGCGCCAGCACGACCGCGACCCCAGGCAAATGCCACAGCCACCCCGCCAGCGCCGCGCGGTCACCGTTCCGGATCGCCACAAGATCACCGCGCATGAAGGCCCATTGCGCCACCAGCGGCCCGATAGTCATACGTCCAAGCAAGGTGTTGTTGAAACCCAAGATCCGCTGTTGCCAGCGCGGAAGTCGCGCCCAGACGTCGGGGTCGAGATAGTTGCTTTCGGGATCGTCATAGGGGTCGGTCAGCCGCGCATCGCGGTGATGCGCCAAATGGGTGTCGCGAAACCGGATGAACGGAATGAACAGGCCCGGCTGCACCACGCCCAGCGCGGTATTTACCCGCTGCGAGGGGAACGGATGGCCGTGCAAAATCTCGTGGCTCAGCGATGAATGCAGCACCAGCGCCACAGCAATCGACACTGCGGCCAGCAGCACCGACACAGACGCCAGCCAGACCAGAGCCAAGGTCAAAACGGCGTAACAACCGATGAAAAGTGTGATTGTTGGCCATTCCCAACCTGCGCTTTTGCGGGGGCGGGCTGTAATATGTCCGGCGGTCGTTGAGGGCGTTCTGTATTCAGTATTCATATTGCCTCATGGGTAACGCAACGCAACGTCACCGGCCATTCCGAACCTTGTTACCAAAATCCACTTGATGTGATAAATATCACCGCATGGATAGAATTGACGACAAACGCGCCCGTGCATCCCTGTTCCGCCTTCGGCTTGCGCAGGCAATGAAGGAAACCGGCACCACGCAAAGCGGGCTTGCCCGCGCCATCGGCACCGACCGGTCCACCCTGTCGCAAACGTTGAAGGACGACGGCGCGCGACTGCCAGGCGCCCATGTGGTCGGTGCTTGTGCTTCGGCACTTGGGGTGTCGTGCGACTGGTTGCTGGGCCTGTCGGACCGCCCGGAATCCGCCGCTGATCTGCTGTCGGCGGCCCTCAGCCTGACCCACGCGCCGCGCGCTCTGGTCGATGAGACGATCTTTGGCTGGCACCGCGAGGCTGCGGGCTACAAGATCCGGTACGTGCCCGCCACCCTGCCCGACATGCTGAAGACCCAGGAGATGCTGGAATGGGAATACAGCCCGCATCTGGGCCGCACCATCACGCAGGCGATCAATGCCTCGCGCGACCGGCTGGCGTGGATGCGCTCCGCGCAATCCGACTATGAAATCGCCATGCCGCTTTATGAATTGCACAGCTTTGCCGCAGGCACCGGCTATTACAACGGCCTGCCCGCACAGGTGCGCGTAGCCCAGCTGAACCAGTTCATCGAGCTGACTGAGCAGCTGTATCCACGCCTGCGCGTCACGCTCTTCGATGCGCGCAGGCTTTATGCAACGCCGATCACAATATTCGGCCCCCTGCTCGCCGTGCTTTACACCGGCGGGCATTACATGGCTTTTCGCGACCGCCCCCGCATCGAGACGCTGACCGCAGATTTCGACACGCTGATCCGACAGGCATCGGTCACTGCGCGCGACATGCCGGGTCACCTGAACGGATTGCGCCCGCTGATCGCCCAGAGCGTTTAGACTTGATCCTGCAT
>JAGXHE010000174.1 GCA_024636445.1 Sulfitobacter sp. | reverse complement strand
TCACCCCCCGTGAAAATTCTGGGGGACTGCACTCGGCCGGAAGGTTCCGTCACGTAAGCCAAGCAGACATCAGCCCGCTCGCCGGATGCTGTGTGCTTGGCCTATGCGGCGCCAACGCAGACGAGCCTTGCCCGCGCCGAACGAGCGAGACTGACGCCTAAATTTTGCTTTTCATCGGGTTTCGTCAACACCCGGCCTTTGGAGGATTCGAAGATGAACTGGGATCAGATCGAGCGGAAGTGGGGCGAGATGACCCGCCGTGTTCAGCCGCTATCCTCACTGCAATCGGCAATGCGGACAACGTCGCCACAGAATGAGCCAGATGATTTGCTGGCGATTGATCCGACCGCCGCGCTTGGGCTGGCTGAAAGCCTGAGTTCAGGTAAGCCCTACGAGTGAGCCATCGCGAGACCGGTTTGGGCTTCAATCCGCGCAGTTGGCTGCCCGCAGGACGCCTTGGGCTTCACCAGATGTTTAATCAGCCGACCTCGCCTTGGCTGGATGTCTCACCGATCCGCGAAGAGATGTTCGGACCGGAGCGGCTGGCCCATCACGCGGAAAGCCTTGCGCGGTCCCAAAGTATCGCGGCACGTCCGCGACGGGTGCTGAACCTGACCGTCCGGCTGAAGCAGAACGCGGCGGTCTTGCTGGCAGCTTATCGCTACAACGGCGCAGCTCTTCTCACGGGGCAGCCGGTGCCGCTTGCGGCGCAGTGGCTGTTGGACAACTACCATCTCGTCGAAGAGCAGCTTACGCAGATCGCGTCAGATCTGCCGCCTGGGTATTACCGCAAACTGCCCAAGGTCGCGTCGGGCCCCTTCGCGGGATATCCGCGGGTGCTGGAGCTGGCCTGGGCCTATGTCGCCCATACCGACAGCCTGATTTCCGGCCAGGTGCTCCGGCGCTTTGTGGATGCCTATCAAAGCGTACAGCCACTAACGATTGCCGAACTCTGGGCTGTTGCGATCACGCTTCGCATCGTTCTGGTCGAGAACATGCGCCGTCTGGCGGTGCAGATCACCGATGCCCACACGCAACGCATCGCGGCCGACGCGCTAATGGATGCCGGGATGCCGTCTCTGCCGGAGGCCGATGGCGACCTGCCGGAAATCTTTGCCGCGCAGATTGCCAAGCGTCTGCGCGGCTGTGATCCGTCGCAGACACCGATGCTCGGGTGGCTCGAGGACCGGCTCCAGCGTCAGGGCACAACGCTGGATGACGTGGTGGCGCGGGCCCATGCCCGGCAGGGTGCGTCGAACGTGACGATGCGCAATATCGTGACCAGCATGCGCACATTGTCAGAACTTGACTGGGCTGATTTTTTCGAGGACGTGAGCCTTGTGGATGCCTGCCTGGCGGCGCAGTCAAATTTTGCCGCGATGGATTTTGCCTCGCGCAATCAATACCGCATGGCCATCGAACAGCTGGCAAGGGGATCGGGCTACGGCGAGATTGCGGTGGCGCAGGCGGCGCTGGATCTTGCCAACGCCGCAGAAGATGACCGTGCTCGCGATCCGGGCCATGCGCTGATCGGCAAGGCGCGTGGCGCGCTTGAGGCCAGCATTGGGTTCGTGCCTTCGCCGCGCCGACGGTTTCTACGGCAGGTCGGGCGGCTGGGTCTTGGTGGTTATGCTGCGGCAATCAGTCTGACGTCGGCGGCTGCCCTGGGTACGGCGGGCTGGGCCCTGCAAAGTGCCGGTGCGACGTCCGCAGAGCTGTTGCCGCTGGCCCTGCTTGCCCTGCTTCCAGCGACCGAGGCTGCAACGGCATTGGTGAACCTCTGTGTAACCCGCAGCATCTCTCCCATACCGCTGCCCGCGCTCGATCTTGCTACGGGTGTGCCGCCAGAGTTGCGGACGCTAGTGGCTGTGCCGGTTCTTCTGACTGGGCCGGACGATCTAGCGGCGCATCTGGAACGGCTTGAGGTGCATCACCTCTCCAGCGTTGGCGGTGCTGTTCACTATGCACTTTTGTCGGACGGACCGGATTCGGATACTGAAAACACCGCGACTGACGCCGCGCTGATCGCGCTGGCCGTAAAGGGGATCGACCGGTTGAACGCCGCCTATCCCTCTCCTACGGGCAACCGTTTTTTGCTGTTGCACCGGCAGCGGCGCTGGAATCCGTCCGAGGGCATCTGGATGGGATGGGAGCGCAAGCGGGGCAAGTTAGTCGAACTGAACCGCTTGCTGCGGGGGGGCGGGAATACCAGCTTTCTTACGTCCGCAGTGCCAGTGCCCCAGGATGTGCATTTCGTCATCACTCTGGATGCCGATACCCGCGTGCCGCGAGACGCAGTTCAAAGGCTGATCGGCAAGCTGGCCCATCCGCTCAATCGCCCGCGGTTTGACCCTGTGCTTGGACGGGTAGTCGAGGGCTACGGCATTCTCCAGCCGCGAGTCACCGCCGCACTGCCGGTCGGACACGAAGGCTCGATCTTTCAGCGTATCAGTTCATCCCCCGGCGGGATCGAGCCCTATGCGGCTGCAATTTCGGATGTCTATCAGGATCTGTTCGACGAGGGATCGTTCACCGGCAAGGGCATCTATGACCTCGACGCCTTCGAGGCGGCGCTTAAGGGCCGCGTGCCGGAAAATGCGATGCTCAGCCATGATCTCTTCGAGGGGATCTTTGCTCGTGCGGCGCTGGCCTCGGATGTCGAGGTGATCGAGGATTTTCCGGCACGCCACGACGTGGCCGCGCGGCGGCAGCACCGCTGGGTGCGGGGTGACTGGCAGCTCTTCCCGTGGGTATTCGGGTCGCGCGCCCATGGGGTGCCGATGCTTGGGCGATGGAAGATGGCCGACAACCTGCGCCGGTCACTGGTCGCGCCACTGGCCATCGTGACGCTTGCAGCGGGATGGCTCATGGCGCTGCCCTTGGCGGTGCTCTCAACCATTTTAGTGCTGGCGATGCTGACCCTGGGACGAGTCATGTCGCTTCCGTTTGACGTGCTGCCCGGGCGTGCGGGGATCACATCGCGCAGTCATTTTTTTGCTCTGGCAAGCGATGCCAAGGCTGCCGTGTATCAGATCGGACTGGACGTGGCATTTCTTGCTGATGCCAGTTGGCGGATGATCGACGCCATCGGCCGCACCATTTGGCGGATGACGGTCAGCCACCGCAATATGCTGGAATGGGTAACGGCCGCACAGGCCGCAGGAAAAACGCGGCCCGGCTTGGTGCGCAGTTATCGGGTCATGTGGGGCGGTGTGGGGTTCGGTCTGGTGCTCTGCCTGACAGTAACGGCGCTTAACCCGCAAGTATGGCCGCTTACGCTGACCTTTGCGCTGTTGTGGCTTGCCGCGCCAGCCTTGGCCGAGCGGATCAGCCGGCCCGGAACGGCAGTCGCCACGGCGGCTTTGACCAAGGATCAAGCCCAGGAGCTTCGGCTGATCGCGCGGCAAACCTGGCGGTATTTCGAAACCTTCGTGACCGCCGCCGACACCTTTCTGCCTCCTGATAACTTTCAGGAAACGCCGCGACCTGTGGTGGCCCACCGCACCTCGCCCACCAACATCGGCCTCTATCTACTGTCTACCGTCGCGGCCCGCGACCTTGGTTGGATCGCCACAGGAACGGCGCTGCGTCGGTTGGAACAGACCCTGCAAACGATGCAGAAAATGCAAAAACATCGCGGGCATTTCTACAACTGGTACAACACGACGGACCTGCAGGTGCTGCATCCGGCCTATGTATCCTCGGTGGACAGCGGGAACCTTGCGGGTCACCTGATCGCCGTTGCGCGCGCCTGTGTGGATTGGCAGACTTGCGATGTGACACCGGGTCAGCGCCGCGCGGGCCTTGGCGATACGCTGGCGCTGGCGCAAGAGGCATTGGAGGCGGCGGACGGCGACGATGCCGCGCGTGACGCACTTGCCGACACCTTCGCCCTGATGAAATCGGCCCCGACCGAGGATCTGACCGCGCTGGCCGACAAGGCGTCTGAAATTGCGACCGAACTGGGCGGTTCGGCCTTGGAATTGTCCATCTGGACAGCGGCCCTGTGCGATCAAGTGACCGAGCCGCGGCCGAACGGTGCCGACGATTTGGCAGCCAGACTGGCGGCGGTGGCGACGCAGTCCCGGGACATGGCGATGGCGATGGAGTTCGGATTCCTGCTAGACTCCGAGAAAAAGCTGCTGTCCATCGGCTTTTCTGCCGAGACAAACAGCCTTGATCCGAACTGTTATGACCTGCTGGCCTCCGAAGCGCGGTTGGCAAGCCTGTTCGCCATTGCGAAGGGGGATGTGGAAACCCGGCACTGGTTCCGCCTCGGACGGGCGGCGACACCGCTGGGGGCGGGGTCTGCACTGATCTCGTGGTCGGGCAGCATGTTCGAATATCTGATGCCGTCGCTGGTGATGCGGGCCCCCGCCGGGTCGTTGCTGGAGCAGACGAACCGGCTGGTCGTCGACCGTCAGCAGGCGCATGGGCGTCATTTGGGCATTCCGTGGGGCATCTCGGAATCGTCTTATAACGTGCGTGATCTCGAAATGACGTATCAGTACTCCAACTTCGGCGTTCCCGGTCTGGGGTTGAAACGTGGCCTTGGCGAAAACCGGGTGATCGCGCCCTATGCCACAGGGCTGGCTGCGATGGTCGATCCGGTCGCCGCCGTGGCCAATTATGCGATGCTGGCCGCGATGGGTGCGCGCGGGCGCTATGGCTTTTACGAAGCGATGGATTTCACCGCCAGCCGCCTGCCCCAGACGCAGAACGTCGCCATCGTACGCAGCTTTATGGCGCATCATCAGGGCATGACAATCACCGCGATTGCCAACACGTTGCAGGATGGGCTGTTGCGTCGGCGTTTCCACGCAGAACCGCTGGTGCAGGCGGTAGAACTGCTATTGCAGGAACGTGTCCCGCGCGATGTGAACGTGGCGTCGCCACGTGCCGAAGAAGTCGAGACAGCGGCGAGCGACACGGCACCTGCGCCGATTGTCCGACGGTTCGATACCCCCGCGACGGAACCGCCAACGGCGCATCTGTTGTCGAACGGGCGCTACGGCGTGATGCTGACGCCGACCGGCGCCGGTTACAGTCAATGGGGTGAGATTGCGATCACCCGCTGGCGGGCGGATGCGACCCGCGACGCGATGGGAAGCTTCATTTTCGCCCGAGATGCCACGACCGGCGCACTGTGGTCTGCGGGCACCCAACCGGTCGCGGGGGCGTCTGGCACCCATTCTGCCGTTTTCAGCGAACACCAGGCCTGCCTGACCCACCGACAGGGGCCGCTGACCACCACGACCGAGATTGTCGTGTCGGCCGAGGATGACGCAGAGGCGAGGCAGGTCACGTTGACCAACACGGGCCGACACGCGCGCGAGATCGACGTGACCTCTTACGCCGAACTTGTGCTGGCCCCTCCAGCTTCGGATCTGGCGCATCCAGCGTTCTCGAAGATGTTCGTTGTCACCGATCACCTGCCTGAATTGGATGTCATCATCGCCACCCGCCGCCGCCGCTCGCCCGAAGAGCCAGAGATCTGGGCGGCCCATTTGGCCGTGATCGAAGGAACCGAGACTGCCCCGCCGCAGATCGAGACAGACCGCGCGCGGTTCATCGGGCGTGGGCGCGACATCAGCCAAGCGGCGATGGCAGAGGCGCCTCTGTCAGGCACTACGGGCACCGTTCTGGACCCGGTATTCGCGATCCGGCGTCGGGTTCTGGTGCCGGCGGGTGGCATCGCGCGAGTCACCTTCTGGACGCTTGTTGCCGAAAGCTCTAACCGGCTGCTGGAGCTTGTGGACCGCCATCGCGATGCGTCTGCTTTCGAGCGGGCAACAACACTGGCTTGGACCAAGGCACAGGTGCAGTTGCGCCACCTCGACGTGACCAGCGCCGATGCAGCAGATTTCCAGCGGCTGGCCGGGTTCATCCTGCGCGGCGATGCCCGGCTGCGCGTGTCGGAGGCGCGTATCGCCGCCGGGGCCGGACCGCAGTCCGGGCTTTGGGCTCTGGGCATTTCCGGCGATCTGCCCCTGATCGTGCTTCAGATCGAGGATGCCGAGGATGCGGCGCAGGTGCGGCAGCTGCTGGCGGCGCATGAATACTGGCGGGCGCGTCAGTTCGCGGTGGATCTGGTGATCCTCAACGAACGCGATTCAACCTATGTGCAGGATTTGCAGGCCGTTATCGAGACGGCCGTGCGTTCGTCGCAATCGCGCGCCCGCACCGATGATGTCATGAGACCGGGTAAGGGCGCAGTTTATACCGTGCGCGCCGACATGATGACACCGGACGTGCGCGCGCTGCTACTTTCGGCGGCGTCGGTGGTGATGACGGCGCGTCGAGACACGATTGGCTTTCAGCTTGATAGCGTGTCCGACGTGCCTGTGATCTCGGCTGTAACGCGACCGTCGGTTTTGCGGACACCGCCCACGCCCGGTCCCGTAGAGCCGCTGGAGTTCTTCAACGGAACCGGAGGATTTGCTGCGGATGGCCGGGAATACGTGAGCGTCCTGCAAGACGGCGCGTCCACCCCTGCACCTTGGCTCAACGTGATCTCCAATGCCGGCTTTGGCTTTCAGATCTCCGCCGAAGGCAGCGGTCACACCTGGGCCGAAAACAGCCGCGAGAATCAGCTGACACCCTGGAGCAACGATCCCGTGAGCGATCCGCCCGGTGAAGCGGTCTACCTGCGTGATCTCGACAGCGGCGATGTCTGGACACCCACTGCTCTGCCGATACGCGGTTCGGGTCGCTACACGGCACGCCACGGCTTTGGCTACAGCCGGTTCATCCATGAGGCCCAAGGGATCGCGGCAGAGCTGGTACAGTTCGTGCCGATGGAAGATCCTGTGAAAATCACCCGCCTGACCCTGACCAACCGGACATCGCGCATGCGGCGGTTGTCGGTCACCGCCTATGCCGAATGGGTGTTGGGCACATCCCGCACCGTCACCGCGCCGCATCTGGTGACCGACATGGACGGTGGATCCCTGTTCGCCCGCAATCCTTGGGGCACAGCCTTTCCCGATCGCGTCGCCTTTTGCGACATCGGCTCGGACTTGGACGGCTGGACTGGCGACCGCGCCGCGTTCCTCGGCCCCGGCGGCAGCATGGCGGCACCCTCGGGATTGAGTCAACCGCTTTCAGGCGAAACGGGGGCAGGCCTTGACCCCTGCGCGGCGCTGCAACGCATCCTGCACCTCGCCCCTGGCGAAACCGCCGAGGTCGTGATCCTGTTAGGTCAGGCAAAAGACGCCGATGCAGCCAGGGCGCTGATCAAACGCACCCGCAAGGCTAGTCCTGACGCGCTTTTGATGGCGGTGACCGCGCACTGGACCGCGCTTCTGACCACAGTGCAGGTCAAGACACCCGACCGCGCGATGGACATCCTGCTGAACGGCTGGCTCCTCTATCAGACGCTGGCCTGCCGGATCTGGGCCCGCGCGGGGTTTTATCAGGCGAGCGGCGCCTTCGGGTTCCGCGACCAGTTGCAGGACGGGATGGCGCTGACTTTCGCGCGCCCCGAAATGACACGCGCCCACCTATTGCGCGCTGCCGCCCGGCAGTTCCCTGACGGAGACGTGCAGCATTGGTGGCTGCCGCATTCCGGCCAGGGCGTGCGCACGCGCATCTCGGATGACCGGGTCTGGCTGGGCTACGGCGTCGCGCGCTATGTCGCCGTTTCGGGCGATAGCAGCGTGTTGGACGAAGAAGTCGCCTTCCTCATGGGGCCGTCGCTGGAGCCCGGCGCCCATGATGCGTTTTTCCTGCCCGAGGTTTCCGAAGAGACGGCGAGCGTCTTCGAGCATTGTGCCCGGGGGCTGGATCAGGCGATTGCGCTGACCGGCGAGAACGGTATGCCACTGATCGGCACCGGTGACTGGAACGACGGGATGAACCGGGTCGGCGAACAGGGCCGTGGCACCAGCGTCTGGCTGGGTTGGCTGCTGATCGCCACGCTCGACATGATGGCCCCGCTGGCCGATGAACGGGATCCCGCCCGCGCCGCTCGATGGCGGGCGCATTCGGCTGGCCTGCTCAAGGCGATCGAGGCCAGAGGCTGGGACGGTTCGTGGTATCGCCGGGGCACCTTTGATGACGGAACACTGTTGGGCGCGGCAAGCTCTGAGGAATGCCGGATCGATTCCATAGCGCAAAGCTGGGCGGTTATCTCCGGGGCCGCTGATCCCGCCAGAGCTGCAAAGGCGATGGAATCGCTCGATAACCACCTTGTGCGCGACACCTCCGGCCTTGTCTTGTTGTTCACGCCACCCTTCGACCAGACGCCTCTCGATCCCGGCTACATCAAGGGCTATCCGCCCGGATTGCGCGAAAACGGTGGCCAGTACAGCCATGCGGCTATGTGGGCCATTCTCGCCCATGCAAAACGGGGCGACGGCGACCGGGCGCAGGCGCTGTTCGCCCTGCTCAACCCGATCAACCATGCCCTGACTGCCGAGGCCGCTATCCGTTACAAGGTCGAGCCCTATGTCGTCGCCGCCGATGTCTATTCGACGGCACCACACGAGGGGCGTGGAGGCTGGACCTGGTACACAGGATCTGCGGGCTGGATGTACCGCGCAGGGGTCGAGGGTATCCTTGGCCTGTCCCGCAGCGGCGACACTTTGCTGATTGATCCGTGCCTGCCGAAATCCTGGCCCGGTGTGAGCCTCAGCGTGACGCTCGGTGCGTTTCAGGTCGATGTCACGGTTGAGAGTCCGAGGGGAAGTGGGCGTGGAATCACCAGTGCCCAACTCGACGGTGTTGAAATTGTCTGTGATGGTGGTCCGCTGAAGCTGCCGATCACGACTGGAGACCATCGCCTTCATCTGACGCTCGGGTGACGCCACAGCTTCAGTTCCCGTAAATTATTGAATTGGTGAGCTTTTGCCAGTTTTCAGGAAACTGAGCGAACGCCCGCTGATCAGACTGTGTCAACCAACGTAAAGTGCCGGTTTCTATCCGGTGACACGGAACATTAGTCACCACCCCGCCGTTGATTCAATGTTCCGACAGCGTGCTACAGGGCACCCATCAGGGAGCCCGGCCGCTGCACCGAAAGGAAAAAACCATGCGTACCGCAAAGTTTGGACTTATATCCGCAATCGCTCTGGCCGCTGTCGCGCCAACTCTGGCGTCTTCGGCCGAAGCCATCGCCGCAACCGACCTCAACATCCGGAGCGGCCCCGGGCCTCAATTTAATGTTGTCGGCGTCATCCCCGGCGGTGAACAAACCGGCGTCGACGGCTGTCTGGCAGAACTGAGCTGGTGCAAGGTTATGTACGACGGCGTCGAAGGCTGGTCATATTCCGACTATTTGGCGGTCGGCGTTGAAGAGCAAGCCGTCGTTCTGACAACGCGGCCCGCAACCGTCGATATAAAGACCATTACCTATGAAAATACCGCAGAGACCCAATCCGACCAGAACACTGGTGTCGCAGTGGGTGCAACTATCGGTGCGCTGGCTGCTGTTGCCGTGGGTGGTCCGATCGGCGGAATTATTGCAGGTGGCATTCTTGG
>JAGXHE010000173.1 GCA_024636445.1 Sulfitobacter sp. | reverse complement strand
GCGGATCGCGACGCTGAGTTCTGATATGTACGGCAGTGCCCGCGCGCTGAAGGCCGAGATCGAAAGCATCGCGCAAGGCGGGGCTGACATCGTGATCGGCACGCAACTGGTTGCAAAGGGGCACAATTTTCCGAACCTTACACTGGTGGGCGTGATCGACGCCGATCTGGGCCTGCAAGGCTCTGACCTGCGCGCCGCCGAGCGGACGTTCCAGCTGATGCGGCAGGTCGCGGGGCGGGCGGGCCGCGCGGACAAGCCCGGAACGGCATTGTTGCAGACCTATCAGCCCGAGCATCCGGTGATCCGCGCAATTCTGGCGGGCGACGAAGAAGGCTTTTGGCGCGCCGAGGCCGCACAGCGTGAGGCAGCAGGCGTGCCGCCTTATGGTCGCATGGCGGGGATCATCCTGAGCGGGCCGGATGTGGCGGCGGTTTTCGACATCGCTAACCGTCTGGCGCGCGCCGACGGGCCGTTGCGGCAGGTGGGCGCGCAGGTCTATGGGCCGGCGCCTGCGCCTATCGCACGGGTGCGTGGGCGGCACCGTGTGCGGATGCTGGTCAAGGCCGACAAGGGCGTGGCGCTGCAAGGGGCTTTGCGCAAATGGGTCAGCCAAGTGCAGATCAAGGGCGACATTAGGCTGGCGATAGATATCGATCCGCAAAGCTTTTACTGACGCGACGCAGCTTTTGTTGTCCTGTCAACATGCTGATATCACCGAAAATATGTACGTAATCTGGGCGATTTGGTACAACTTTGATCTCGCCAGATTTCAGTAATGGGCGTACTGCGGATCGCATGACCCAAATCGTGAAAACCGGCGACGCCGCCACCTTGCCGTACTGGCGCCGCCCCATCGCACTTTTGTTCCTGATGGCCGCTGCCATGCCGATTGCGTTCAACACGTGGTCGGCTTTGCTGAACAACTTTGTCATCGACGCCGCCAACTTTGACGGGGCCGACATTGGGCTGCTGCACACGATCCGCGAAATTCCGGGCTTTCTCGCCATCGGTGTGATCGCCATCATCATCTTCGTGCGCGAACAGGTGCTGGGGCTGGTGGCATTGATCCTGCTGGGCGTGGCCACGGCAATCACCGCGCAATACCCTTCGCTGGGCGGCATCCTGACGCTGACCATGCTCAGCTCGATCGGGTTTCACTATTACGAGACGGTGAACCAGTCGCTGCAACTGCAATGGATCGACAAGCAAAACGCGCCGCAGGTTCTGGGCTGGTTGCTGGCCACCGGGTCGGCGGCGACATTCGTGGTCTATCTGGTGATCCTGCTTTTGTGGGAGCCGCTGAACCTGACCTATAATATCGTCTACATGGCAGGCGGCGGCGTGACCGCAGCCATCGCCATCTTCGCGCTGATCGCCTATCCGCAGTTCGAGGCCCCGCATCCGCAGCACAAGCAGTTCATCCTGCGCCGCCGCTATTGGCTTTATTATGCGCTGCAGTTCATGGCAGGCGCGCGGCGGCAGATCTTTGTGGTGTTCGCAGGCTTCATGATGGTCGAAAAGTTCGGCTTTGAGGTGGACGAGCTGACCATGCTGTACCTCGTCAACCTGCTGGTCAACATGCTGGTGGCACCGCTCCTGGGCCGCGTCGTGCAACGCTATGGCGAGCGCAAGACGCTGGGGTTTGAATACATCGGGCTGGTGATCGTGTTCCTGAGCTATGGTGGCGTCTACTATCTGGGCTGGGGGATCGCGGTGGCCGCATTTCTCTATGTGGTCGATCATATCTTTTTCGGTCTGGCGCTGGCGTTGAAGACCTATTTCCAGAAGATCGCCGATCCGCAGGATATAGCACCCACGGCTGCCGTTGCCTTTACCATCAACCATATCGCCGCCGTGGGTCTGCCTGCGCCGCTGGGGCTGCTCTGGCTGGTCTCGCCTGCTGCGGTGTTCTTTCTGGCGGCGGGCATGGCCGCCACATCGCTGATGCTGGCGCTGCTGATCCCGCGCCATCCGGTTCCGGGGCACGAGACGATCCTTGCGCGGGTCATGCCCGCAGTGGCCGAATAGGGTGGCTGATCAAGCATCCGGGCAGGGGCGTTTTCTGACAGGCTCCACCATGGGCCACGTGGTGCGGATGACGGCGACGGGGGCCTTTGGCATTACCTTCGTGTTTCTGGTCGATGCGGCCAATCTGCTGTGGCTCAGCCAGTGGGGCGCGCCGCAACAGGTGGCGGCCATCGGCTTTGCCTTTGCGATCCAGTTCTTTTCGGTCTCCATCGGTGTCGGCCTGATGATCGCCGCGACAGCACTGGTGTCGCGCAGCATCGGGCGGGGCGAGCGGGCACTTGCGCGCCAGCAGGCGGGGGCCGCGATGGTCATCGCCGTCGGTACTCAGGCGGCGGTCGCGACGCTGATCGTCATCTTTCGTCACCCGCTGGTCGAGATGGCGGGGGCCACGGGCGAAACCGCTGATCTGGCTGCGCGCTATCTGGCGATCACGGTGCCGTCGCTGGTGCCAATGGCGGTGTCGCTGGTGGGCTCGGGCGTGCTGCGTGCCGAAGGCTATGGCGCCAAGGCCATGTACGTCACGCTGTTCTCGGGCGTGCTGAGCATGGTCGTCGACCCGCTGCTGATCTATCACTACGGCCTCGATGGTGCTGCTGTCGGTCTGGTGGCGTTCCGTGTCAGCCTGTTGGTGCTGGCGATTTACTACGCGGTGATCCAGATGAACCTGATCGACCGCCCCGACCGCGCGATGGTGCGGCGCATCTTCCGCCCCTTCATGGTGGTGGCGCTGCCCGCCATCGCCACGCAGATGAGCACCCCTGCGGGCAACTATTTCCTGACGATGATCATGGCTCCCTTTGGCGACGATGCGGTCGCGGCCTGGGCCGTGGTGGGGCGGCTGACGGTGCTGGTGTTCGGCGGCATCTTTGCGCTGTCGGGGGCCATCGGCGGCATCTTTGGCCAGAACTACGGCGCGGGCCAGTTCGACCGGCTGCGCAGCACCTACCGTGACGCACTGGTGTTTTGCGCGATCTATACGCTGGTGGCCTGGGCACTGCTGTGGACTGCTATCCCCTATGTCAGCGTGCTGTTCGGGCTTGAGGGACAGGGGGCCGAGGTGCTGCATGCCTTTGCCGGTGTCGGTGTGGGGGCGTTCATGTTCGTGGGTGCGCTGTTCGTGTCCAACGCCGCGTTCAACAATCTGGGCAAGCCCGGACGCTCGACGCTGGTGAACTGGCTGAAGGACGGCGTGCTGAGCTGGCCTGCGGCGATGCTGCTGGCGGGCAGCTTTGGGGCGGCGGGTGTGATCTATGGGCAGGCGCTGGGTGGGGCTGTCATGGGCGTGCTGGCGGCAAGCTGGGGCTGGTACTACGTGGCGCGTCTGGGCCCGCAATCGGACATTGACCCCGCGCCGCCGCGCCCCTATCCGAATCTGGACCGCTTTCGGAGACGTTGAAATGCCTACATATACAGCCCTCACCACCCTGACAGGTAAAACCGCAGCCGAGGCGCTGGGCGTCGCGATGGAGCGGCTGGAGCCTGAACCCACCGGCATCGGCGTGTTCGAGGTCGAAGACGGCTCGGGCCTGTGGGAAGTGGGCGGCTATTTCTCGGAACGGCCCGACGACACCGCGCTGATGCTGCTGGCGACGATGATGGATGCGAAACCCTTTGTGATTTCGCAACTGCCCGAAACCGACTGGGTGGCCCATGTGCGTCGCGAACTGGCACCGGTCGAGGCGGGGCGGTTCTTTGTCTATGGCAGTCACGATGCCGACAAGGTGCCGCAAGGCAGCGTGCCGCTGCTGATCGAGGCGGCGATGGCCTTTGGCACCGGGCACCACGGCACCACGCTGGGCTGTTTGCGCGCGCTGGACCGGCTGGCGACTGCGGGCTGGCGCGCTGAGCGCGTGGCCGACATCGGCTGTGGCACTGCCGTGCTGGCGATGGCTGCGGCGCGGATCTGGCAGGGCGCGGTGATCGCGAGCGACATCGACGAGGTCGCGGTGGACGTGGCCGAGGCCAATCTGTCGGCCAACGACATGGCGGGCGCAGTCAAATGCGTCGAGGCGGCGGGCTTTGACCATCCCGACCTGAGGGCGCTGGCGCCCTACGATCTGATCTTTGCCAATATCCTCAAGGGACCGCTGGTCGCACTTGCCCCCGATATCGCGGCAAACCTGCGCCCTGACGGCATCGCGATTCTGTCCGGTATCCTGAACGAGCAGGCGGACGATGTTTTGACCCACTATTTCGCAGCTGGACACAGTCTGGATCACAGGGAGGTCATTGGTGACTGGACGACGCTCACTGTCCGAAAAATAACGTCTGAATAACCGCTTTTACGGCTAAATTGAACGATTTGCCTAGATTTTGACACATTTCGGCAGCATTAATAACAGGCAATTCGGTGGGGGCCGAACCGCTAGAGGCTGCCATGGTTGAGACCAAGCAAAACTTTGAATCCCGCCTGCGTGTGCTGACACGCAAGCACCGCCGGATGTCCAACGGACACACCACCCGCCTGCGTGGCGATGGGTTGATCGTGGTCAAACCGAAACGTCGCAAGGCACAGTTTCCGCTGAAAGGCGCGTTGTTGGTCGCGTTCGGCTTTTTCGCCTTCAAGGCGTTCATGCTGATATCGCTGGGCGAGCTGACCTACGCGGATCGGCTTGCCACGCTGCAAGGCGGCACGATCATCGAACAGGGCGGCGCCTGGGTGATGCAGGCCGATCCTGTGACTCAGGCGATGGTGGATTTTGCCAGAACCAATCTGCTCTGATCCGACATCGGGTGTGTTAACCAGTTCGGGCCGCTTCGACATCTGGCGGAGTGGCCTTTTTTGTTCCCCGGAAAGTGGCAAACATAAAAAAACCGCTCACCCGATGAGGGGAAGCGGTTTTTCATATCCGGGAATGAGCGCGTGCCGAGGGAGGGCGGCGGAAGCGTCCATAGGCCGGATTAACGGCGGAAAACCACCGATTCGATGTCGCCACGGATCAGGCCGATGTCTTGCAGTTCACGGTCGCTGAGAGCGGACAGTGCTTTGCGTGTGACGCGCGCGTCGTTCCAGGCCATCACCGAAGAGATGAAGTTGAAAACGGAGCGGCTGATGCGGCCTGCTACAATAGCGGAGCCGTAGGTGGTGCGGGTGGTGTCGAAAGCAGCCATTGGTGCAGTCCTTGTATTTGATTTGAAATATCTCGTCGTTCTGTAAGCGCACATAATGCGCCTAATTTGACGCCACAAGCCGTCAAGTTTGCATGTGAGATATGCGAAATTCACATAGGTTGCCCAAAAGGTTAATTTTTACTTGACACGGGTTCTTTGGGGCTTGTGGAAACTGTCGCTTTTCCGCGAGGAAGGGGCGGAAACGCGCTTTTAAGTTTGTTTTTCATCCCCTGCAGGTTTCAGCGACTGCGCGCCTTAGCTCTTGGCGGATGTTCGCCTTTCGTGCTACTTGTCGCCCAAAGCGGCAAAAACGCAACAATAGTGACCGGAAGAACCGGAACCGGGGCAGGACATATGACACGGATTTTGGGCATAGACCCCGGACTGCGCAACCTTGGCTGGGGCGTGATCGACATGACCGGATCGCGGCTGACCCATGTGGCGAACGGCATTTGCCATTCGTTGCCGGGGGATCTGGCGGACAGGTTGTTGTCGCTGCACACCCAGCTGACCGAGGTGATCCGCCAGTACAGGCCCGATGCGGCGGCGGTCGAGCAGACTTTTGTAAACAAGGATGGGGCCGGTACGCTCAAACTGGGTCAGGCGCGCGGCATTGCGATGCTGGTGCCTGCGCAGGCGGGGCTGAAGGTGGGCGAATATTCACCCAACACGGTCAAGAAGACGGTCGTGGGCGTCGGGCACGCAGCCAAGGTTCAGGTGCTGCACATGGTACAGATGCAATTGCCCGGTGCGGTGATTGTCGGGCCCGATGCAGCAGACGCGCTGGCGATTGCCATTTGTCACGCGCATCACGGGCCGACCGGCGGGCTGGCTGCGGCAGTAGAGCGGGCACGCGCATGATTGGCAAAATCACCGGACGGATCGACTACCGCGCCCTCGATCACGTGCTGATCGACGTGAACGGCGTGGGCTACCTTGTCTATTGCTCGGACCGCACGCTGGCGGCCTTGCCCGGAACGGGGCAGGTCGCAGCGCTCTATACCGATCTGGTGGTGCGCGAAGACCTGATGCAGCTGTTTGGCTTTACCACACTGGTGGAAAAGGAATGGCACCGCCTGCTGGTGTCGGTGCAGGGCGTCGGGGCCAAGGCTTCGCTGGCGATCCTTGGCGCGCTTGGCCCCGACGGCGTGGGCCGTGCGATTGCGCTGGGCGACTGGAACGCGGTCAAGGCAGCCAAGGGCGTCGGGCCCAAGATTGCGCAGCGCGTGGTACTGGACCTGAAGGACAAGGCCCCCGGTCTGATGGCGATGGGCGGCACCGTGGCGCAAGCTATGGGGGATGCGATGGCGGATGGGGCGGGCGAAGTGATCGAAACGTCCGCACGCGCTGCTGCTGCGGCACCGACACCCACGGCTCAGGCAGATGCGCTGTCGGCCTTGGGCAACCTTGGCTATGGCCCCGGCGATGCGGCGGGTGCGGTGGCGCGCGCAGCTGGCGATGACCCACAGGCCGATACGCCGACGCTGATCCGTGCCGCGCTGAAACTGCTGGCACCGAAGGGCTAAGGCATGAGTGATATCGACCCCACCGTGCGGCCCGCCGCGCTGCCCGAAGACGGCCATGACCGCGCCTTGCGTCCGCAGATGCTGGACGATTTCGTGGGCCAGGCCGAGGCGCGGGCGAACCTGCGGGTGTTCATCCAGTCGGCGCGCCAGCGGGGCGAGGCGATGGACCACACGCTGTTTCACGGGCCTCCCGGACTGGGCAAGACCACGCTGGCGCAGATCATGGCGCGCGAGCTGGGGGTGAACTTTCGGATGACATCGGGGCCGGTTCTGGCCAAGGCGGGGGATCTCGCAGCGATCCTGACCAACCTCGAAGCGCGCGATGTGCTGTTCATCGACGAGATCCACCGGCTTAATCCGGTCGTCGAAGAGGTGCTGTACCCGGCGCTGGAGGATTTCGAGCTGGACCTCGTAATCGGGGAAGGGCCTGCGGCGCGCACGGTGCGGATCGAATTGCAGCCTTTCACGCTGGTGGGGGCGACGACGCGGATGGGTCTGCTGACCACGCCGCTGCGCGACCGGTTCGGGATTCCCACACGGCTGAATTTCTACACCGAGGACGAGCTGTTCCAGATCGTCACCGGCAACGCCCGCAAGCTGGGCGCGCCTGCGGACGAGGGCGGTGCCCGCGAGATTGCGCGCCGCGCGCGCGGCACCCCACGGATCGCGGGGCGGCTGTTGCGGCGGGTGGTGGACTTTGCCGTGGTCGAAGGCGACGGGCGGGTGACCAAAGAGCTGGCCGACAGTGCGCTGACGCGGCTGGGCGTGGACCATCTGGGGCTGGACGGCGCCGACCGGCGCTATCTGCGGCTGATTGCGGAGAACTACGGCGGTGGCCCTGTGGGGATTGAGACGCTGAGTGCGGCGCTGAGCGAGAGCCGCGATTCGCTGGAAGAGGTGATCGAGCCGTTCATGCTGCAACAGGGCCTGATCCAGCGCACCCCACGCGGACGGATGCTGGCGTCGAAGGCCTGGGCGCATCTGGGGCTGGACGCGCCACGCGGTCCTGACGATTTGTTTGGTTGAGGCTGCGGGAAAGACCTTTTATGCCGGTCGCGAGGATATTTGAGGCCAGAAGAAACCATGACAGCTGACCAGATCGAAGCCTTGTTCACCCGCGCGGATGGAAGCTATGCCTTTGCGCGCTGGGGGCGGCCTATCGCGCCGGTTGCCTTTGGCGTTCAGGACGAGACGCTGGGCGTGATCAAGGGCGCGATTGAAGCGGTCTGCACATTGGCGGGCCACGAGACCACGGATATGGACCCGGAGCTGGGCAGCAATTTCATGTGGTTCTTCTTCAGCGACTGGGACGAATTGCCCGAGGTGCCGGGGCTGGACCGTCTGGTGCCCGATCTGGTGCCGCTGGTGGCGCGCCTGAAAGCGGCGGAGGCGAACCAGTACCGCGTGTTCCGCTTTGACGATGCGGGCGGCATCAAGGCCTGTTTCGTGTTCGTGCGCATGGACGATGCGCTGGCGGCGCTGCCCGCGGATACGCTGGTTCTGGGGCAGGTGGCGCAGTCGATCGTTCTGTGGTCGGATCTGGCCTTTGCGGCCAGCTCTCCGCTGGCGATTGCAGGACAGACCACGGTGCTGCGTCCCGACATCGCCGAAGTGATCTGTGCGGCCTATGACCCGGTGATGCCGGTTTCGGCTCGCGACAAGGCACATGCGCTGCGGCTGGCGGCAAGGCTGGAGGTGCAAGGTGGCGCATGAGTTCAATGTTACAGTCTATTACGAAGACACCGATATGGCGGGCATCGTCTACTACGCCAATTATTTGCGCTTTATCGAGCGGGCGCGGTCGGAAATCGTTGAGGAACTGGGCGTGGATCAGCGTGCCATGCGCGCCGAGGGCATCGTTTTCGCGGTGACCCGCGTCGAGGCGGACTATGTCGGATCGGCCCGTCTGGGTGACCGATTGACCGTTGTTACCACCCATCAGCCGGTGGGTGCAGTGCGCTGGGTGTTCGACCAGCAGGTGCGTTTGGGCGACAAGACCATCTTTCGCGCCAAGGTCACGGCGGCGTGCATGTCGACAGAGGGGCGTCCGACCCGACTTCCAGCGAAAATACGCGCATTGAATGGCGTTTGAGGGCCAATTGCCGCCATTGTGATAGCTTTCCTCTTGGAGTTTCGTTAGATTCCCCACAGGGAAGGCTGGAATATAACAGCCGCAGATAAAAGAGCAGGCAGATGGAATCAGAAACGCTGGCTTTGGCGCAGGAGATAGATTTCTCGCTGTGGGGCCTTTTCGCACGCGCAACAATCGTTGTTCAACTTGTCATGATCATGCTGATCGTCGCGTCCTTCTGGGCATGGTCGATCATCGTGCAAAAGCTGATCCGCTACCGTGCGGCGCAGGCAGAGGCCGCGCGCTTTGACGAGCGCTTCTGGTCGGGCGAGCCGCTGGACGAATTGTTCGACGAGATCGGGCCCGAGCCGAATGGCAGTGCTGAAAAGATATTCGCGGCCGGTATGACCGAATGGCGCCGCTCGCACCGTGATGATGGTGGGCTGATCGCAGGGGCCAGCGCGCGGATCGACCGCAGCATGGATGTGGCGATCAACAAGGAAGCGGAAAAGCTGCAAAAAGGGTTGTCGGTCCTGGCCACGGTCGGGTCGACAGCGCCGTTCATCGGTCTGTTCGGGACGGTCATCGGCATCATGAACGCCTTTATCGAGATTGCGGAACAGCAAAACACCAGCCTTGCCGTCGTCGCACCGGGCATCGCCGAGGCGCTGCTGGCCACCGGTCTGGGCCTGCTGGCGGCGATCCCTGCCGTTATCTTCTACAACAAGCTGTCTTCGGACAGTGACCGTATCATAGCGGGCTACGAGGCGTTCTCGGACGAGTTCGCCACTATCCTGTCGCGCCAGTTGGACAGCTGAGCCATGGGTGCAGGTGTCATAGCGAAAGATGG
>JAGXHE010000028.1 GCA_024636445.1 Sulfitobacter sp. | reverse complement strand
TCCGCCGAGCCGCAAATGCCGGTGCGCCGGGTCTTGGCATTCAGCACCACGCGCAAAGCTTTTTCGGGGTCGGCGTCCTTGTCGATGTAGATGTGCACGATGCCTTCGAGATGGGCAAAGACCGGAACCCGCGCCTCGCGTTGCACCAGACCGACCAGCCCCTTGCCGCCGCGTGGCACAATGACATCAATCGTATCTGTCATGGTCAGCATTTCGGTGACAGCAGCGCGGTCGCGGGTCGGGACCAGTTGAACCGCATCCTCGGGCAGGTTCGCATCGCGCAGGCCCTGCATCAGACAGGCATGGATGGCCTGCGAGGAATGAAAGCTCTCTGACCCGCCGCGCAGGATCACCGCATTGCCGGCCTTGAGGCACAAGGCACCGGCATCGGCAGTCACATTGGGACGCGATTCGTAGATCACGCCGATCACCCCCAAGGGGGTGCGGACGCGTTTGATATGCAGCCCCGAAGGCCGGTCCCATTCGGCCATGACAGCGCCCACAGGATCGGCCTGTTCGGCGACACTGCGCAAGCCGTCGACGATGCCTTGAATGCGGTCCTCGTCCAGCGTCAGCCGGTCCATCATCGCAGGCGACAGGCCCTTGTCGCGGCCAAAGTCGAGATCCTTGGCGTTTGCGGCCAGGATCTTGTCGCGCGCGGCCCAGACTGCGTCGGCGGCACTGATCAAGGCGGCGTGTTTGCGTTCGGCAGAGGCGACGGCGAGATCGGCAGCGGCAGTTTTGGCGCGTGCGCCGATGTCGGCCATCAGTGCGGTAATGTCATCGAAATCTTTCATCGGTCGGCTCCTTCAGGTCGGTGTTGGCAAAGATTCTATGCCTCCGGCGGGGATATTTACAGCCAAAAGAAAGACTAGAGCGCCATGTCGTCGCGGTGGATCAGCGCGGCGCGGCCCGGGTAGCCCAGCAGGGTTTCGATCTGGGCGCTGTGATGGCCTTGAATCGCACGGGCTTCTTCGGCGGTATAGCGGGCGAGGCCGAGACCGAGCACATGTCCGGTTGGGTCGGCTATGGCCACGGGATCGCCTCGGTTGAAGTCTCCGGCGACAGCTGTGATCCCGGCGGGCAGCAGGCTTTTGCCATTGGCCAGCGCGCGGGTGGCGCCTGCGTCCAGCGTCAGCGTACCGCGCGGTTTCATTGCCGCGATCCAGCGTTTGCGCGCGGTTTGCGGGTCGAGCGTGGCGGAGAACCACGTGACGGGCGCGCCCTGGTGCAGCCGTTGCAGCGGGCGCGGATCAAAGCCGTGGCAGATCGCCATGGCACAGCCTGCGGCGGTGGCGGTTTTGGCGGCCATCAGCTTGGTTTTCATTCCGCCCTTGCTGAGGCCCGAACCTGCGTCGCCTGCCTGAGCTTCAATTTCGGGGGTGATGTCGTCGATGATGTCGTAGCGGGTGGCGCTGGGATCATCGGCAGGGTTGGCGGAATAGAAGCCATCGACGTCCGAGAGCAGCACCAACTGGTCCGCGCCGATTGTGGCTGCGATCTGTGCCGCCAGACGGTCATTGTCGCCAAAGCGGATTTCGTCGGTAGCGACGGTGTCGTTCTCGTTCACGATGGGCAGCGCATCAAGGGCCAGCAGGGTTTCCAGCGTGGCGCGCGAGTTGAGATAGCGGCGGCGGTTGCGGCTGTCTTCCAGCGTCACCAGAACCTGCGCGGTGGTGATACCGTGGACCGCCATCACGTCTTCATAGGCGCGTGCCAGACGGATCTGGCCGACGGCGGCTGCGGCTTGGGATTGTTCCAGTGGCAGTTCGGTCTTGGGCAGGCCCAGCACGCCGCGTCCCAGCGCAATCGAGCCGGAGGAGACCAGAACCACCTGTGTGCCCTGCCCCTTCAGCCATTGCACGTCCAGCGCCAGCGCGCGCAGCCAATCCTCGCGCAGCGCACCCGTTGTCCGATCGACCAGCAAGGCCGAACCGATCTTGACGACCAGCCGTCTGGCGTCGGTCAGGGTCGCCACTGTTCTTCCTCTTGGGGGTCGTTCTTGCGCAGACGGTCGTCGTCGATCTGCTTGCGCAGGGCGCGCAGCACTTCGGTGACACCGTCGCGGGCGACACCCGACATCAGCATCACGGTGCCACCGCAGGCTTTTTGCAAGGCGGACTTGGCTTCGTTGCGCTCGTCGTCGTCCAATGCGTCTATCTTGTTCAGCACGGTCACGCGCGGCTTGTCGGCCAGATCGCCGCCATAGGCCTCAAGCTCGGTGATGATGGTCTGGTAATCCTCGGCCACTGTGTCCGAGGTGCCGTCCACCAGATGCAGCAGCACGGCGCACCGCTCGACATGGCCCAGAAACAGATCGCCCAGACCGCGCCCTTCGGATGCACCTTCGATCAGGCCGGGGATGTCGGCCACGACGAATTCGACGTTGTCCACGCCAACGACCCCCAAGTTGGGGTGCAACGTGGTAAACGGATAGTCTGCGATCTTGGGGCGTGCGTTCGATGTGGCTGCCAGAAAGGTGGATTTGCCCGCGTTTGGCAGGCCCAGCAGCCCCACATCCGCGATCAGTTTCAGACGCAGCCAGAGGGTGCGTTCGACGCCTTCCTGACCAGGATTGGCGCGGCGCGGGGCCTGATTGGTGGCGGATTTGAAGTGCAGGTTGCCAAAGCCGCCGTTGCCGCCACGCGCGAGTTTCACGCGCTGGCCCACTACGGTCAGATCGGCGACGACGGTTTCTTCGTCCTCGTCCAGAATTTCGGTGCCGACGGGCACCCGCAGCGTAATGTCATCGCCATCCTTGCCGGTGCGCTGACGCCCCATGCCGGGCTGGCCGTTCTTGGCGAAAAAGTGCTGCTGGTAACGAAAGTCGATGAGCGTGTTCAGACCGTCCACGGCCTCGGCCCAGACCGTGCCGCCGGTGCCGCCATCGCCGCCATCGGGGCCACCATATTCGATATATTTTTCGCGCCGGAACGACACACAGCCGCCGCCGCCGCCGCCCGACCGGATATAGACCTTGCAGAGATCAAGAAATTTCATAGCGCGGTCCTAGCCTGTGCGGGCCCCTTGGGGGCATCCCGTTAGAGTGTGCGCGAGTACGTCCATGTGGGGACGGTCGCATTGCGGGCGACAGAGAAGCTCTCTGCCTCACCCAGATACTTAAAACCGCAGTGCGTCAACACCTTGGCTGATGCCGCGTTGTCCTGAAAGACGACGGCAAAGAGCGCCTGATTGCCCATCGGATTGCCATCGACCAATGCCTGAACGGCTTCGGAAGCGAGACCGGTGTTCCAGAACGCCGGTGCTACCCAATAGCCCAGTTCGGCCTGATTGCGGTCGATCTGCTGCATCGAGATCAGGCCCATCAGTTCCGATCCGTCCGCCTTGGTTGCATCGATTGCCCAGACGTCCTCTTCGCGGGTGGCGGACATTGCACGCGCAACGAAAGCCTCGGTGGTGCCGGGCGGCAGCGGGTGCGGGATCGACGTTGTCATGGTGGCGACCCGTTTGTCGGCGGCATACATTTCGATCAGCCCCAGATCGGATTTGCGCAGCGGGCGCAGGTCAAACCGTTCGGTCTCGATCACCGGTTGTATGGCCACTTTGCTCATTTCCATCGGTTTGTTCCTCCTCGAACAGTCCGAATTCCGCCTGCTGCGAACCGCGCAACGGGTTATGTTCCAATACTATGTGACGCCGCAGATTGCGATGTCTGGTCGAGGGAGGTGTCGCATTCAAAGAATGCAACGCGGTTAAAAAACACCGGTTCCCTTAGATTTATAAAACAAAAGCAAAAGGGACCGGCGGTATCGCCGATCCCCTCAAGATTTAAACCTGTCAGGTTCGGCTTATTCTGCGGCCTCCGCCTGTGGCAGAACCGAAATGAAGGTGCGGTTTTTGAGGCCTTTGTGAAAGGTCACTGCGCCATCGACAACGGCGAAGATCGTGTGATCCTTGCCCATGCCTACGCCTGCACCGGGCCAAAACTTGGTCCCGCGCTGACGCACGATGATGTTGCCGGGGATAGCGGCCTGACCGCCATAGAGTTTCACACCAAGACGACGACCCGCTGAGTCGCGGCCGTTGCGGGATGAACCACCTGCTTTTTTATGTGCCATTTGGTCTCTCCTTAGCCTTTGGTCTTCTCTTTGGCCTGCTCGACCCAGCCTTCACGCTCGATCCGGCCTTTGAAAGACAGTTTCTCGTCAATATCAGCCACGTCTGCTTCCGTCCATGCCGCAACTTGGGCAAAGGTGGTCACACCGGCTGCGTTCAGTTTCTTCTCGAGTGCGGGGCCAACGCCCGACAGCTCCTTGAGATCGTCTGACCCTTCGGAGGCCGTGGCTTTCGATGCCTTGGCTTCCTTGGGGGCTTTGGCGGGGGCTGCCTCACCTGCGTCGGCCTTGCGGGCTTTCTCGCCTTCGGCAGACTTCAGCTTAGCGTTCTGGCCCGTGGCGAACACGGCTGCATAGCCTGCGCCACCCACTGCGGCCATCACGCCCGACTTGTCTGCGCCCGAGGCGAGAATGTCGGTGATGCGCACCAGTGTTAGTTGCTGACGGTGGCCCTTGGTCCGCTTGCTGGAGTGCTTGCGGCGGCGTTTTACGAAGTTGATGGTTTTCACGCCTTTGATCTGGTCGATGACTTCGGCTTGAACGCCGGCATCTGCCACCAGAGGTGCGCCGACCTGTGGCGCATCGCCACCGATCATCATCACTTCGTTGAATTGGATTTTGTCACCTGCTTTTGCGGCCAGTTTTTCAACGCGGAGCGTGTCGCCCGATTGAACTTTGTACTGTTTGCCGCCGGTTTTTAGAACCGCGAACATATCGTTCTTCCTTACTCTACCGCGTCGTTTGGCACCGGAAGCCCCGGATTTCATGCGTTTTTCGCGCCACGGACTGCGCATCCCGTCGGGGATGTTTATACATATGAGAGGCCAAAAAGCCCCGTTCGAAGCCGCGCAATGCACCACACGCGGGCCAAAGTCAAGCGGCGTACATCAGTTTTGTCACAGCTCGGAGTCGTCCTGCCCGAGTGTTTTCATGTTCAGCGCAAGAACCTGCCCGAGCGCATAGCTGAGGTCGCTGTAGACTTGGCCGAAACCGTCGAAAAGTGCGGCGTTCAGCGCGGCCCCCTCGGCCGTCTGGACAAAGGCCACATAGGTCGCGCGCTCGTCGGCGTCCAGCGGTTGCACCATCAACATCAGATAGCCCATCAGCCAGCTTTCGGTATCTACCCGCAAGGTTTCTTCCTGGGACCAGACTTCCTCGATGATCTGCGCCTCGGTCATGTCATAGGCGCCGCCGTCGGCCAGTGCGCGGTAGAACTGATAGCTGGCGTTCAGCGCGGTGCTGACATTCCGCTCGATCAGGTCACCTGCGTCGATGAGGGCGCGGGCGGTCTGAACGCGCGGATCGTCCGTCCCTTCGAGTTCGGCAAAGGCGCGCCGCGCCGCATCTTCGCTGGTCTTGTCCATCATCGCGGTGCGCGCCGCCAGTTCCAGATCGGTGATCCGCTGCCCCAGATCGCTGCCAAGAAACAGGTTCAACCGGGACAAAGTTTCTGTATCGAGTGCCTCGATCGGGGGACGCGCCCCTTCGCTCATGCGGGCGACATCATATATGCCGTCAAGTTGGGTCGCCCACAGCGCACCGCCCTGCCCGTCCAGCAAGTCGGTGTTCAGCGTCTGGGCATGAACCAACCCTTCTTCGCGGGCGATCTGCATCTGTGCCTCGATCTGGATCAGTCGCAGGGTGGTTTCTGCCTCGGGTCCGGCGGATACGGCTGAGGCAAGCGCCAACCAGAACGCCGCGAACAACCGCAGCACCTTACAACTCTTGTGACGGTTGCAGGTCCCGCATCCGCGCAGCCAGAGCTTCATAGCGGTTGGCCATGATTTCGTATTGCACCGCGTTCATCAGGTCATAGACCCTGCGCATGTCGGGGTCTTCCAGCGCCTTGGCGTATTCCAGAACCTCGGCGTCGGAAAACGCCTGATAGGTATAGGCGGCACCGGTGAGCGCACTTTCGGTGATCGACAGGCGCAATGCGTCCTCGTCGGCGCGCAAGGCTTCACGCAGGTCCGGCTCTTCCATCTTCAGGTCGATCACACCGGCACCGGCGGCCGCCAGCAGGAACCGAACCTGTACCTCTTGGATGGCGCGCACGGCGGTGCCCGCGCTGTCGCTGGCCTGGTTCATCCGCTTGAGCGCTGCCAGCCGCGGCGACCCGATCCGCACCAGACCGGCAACAATCGCCTGCCCGGCTTCCGACTTGGTTTCGCTGTCGTCGTCCATGTGGCTGTCGTTTTCGACTGCGACCAGACGGCGACCCAGATCGGTGTCGTAGAATTCTGTGGCATGCTCAAGCAGATCTTCGTCCAGCGTTTCGCTCAGGATATCCACCGCCATGTCGTGCATCTTGGCGGTGTCGAAGACGTCATCGGACAAAATAGTCCATTGTGCGCCGAAATCATCGGCCTCCAACCCCAGCATCTGAGGGGCCGAGTTGGCCGACAGCCGGATGCTGTCGAGAGCCACATCAAAACCGGTCACCTCCAGAAACGACTCCAACCGCGCGCGGTCGGCGGCCTGAACGGCAGTGGCGGCGATGGCAAATGTGAGAGCAAGGCAGAGAGAGCGTGCAAGAGCGATCATGATGGTCCTTTCGCGTTTGACCCAACCTTAGGGGTTTTGCGCTCACGGGCAATTAAATATCCCGTCATCGGCGATCACATGCAAAACCCCCCTTGCCACCCCTGTCAAACCTTACTATTGGGTCCGGACCAGACCCCCGCGGAGAGGTGCCGGAGTGGTCGAACGGGGCGGTCTCGAAAACCGTTGAGCCTTTACGGGTTCCCAGGGTTCGAATCCCTGTCTCTCCGCCATTTTACCTTCTT
>JAGXHE010000172.1 GCA_024636445.1 Sulfitobacter sp. | reverse complement strand
TCCCGCTATGCTCCACCATCCCCTCCTCCGTCATGGAGGATTTCACACTCATACTCCCAGCATTTGTGACATACACCGCCCAGACGTGTGTGCGAAAAAAGGCCCCGGAATAACCGAGGCCCTTTGCTTGCTCACAGTGCAAGCGCCCTCAGCCCTTGCCCTTCCACGGCACCAGCACGCGTTCGGCCCAGCGCATCAGCATGTCGATGCCAAAGCCGATGATACCGATCAGGATGATCCCCATCAGCACGATGTCGGTGTCCTGAAACTTGGACGCCGCCACGATCATCTTGCCCACGCCTTTTTCCGCCGCAACCAGTTCGGCGGCCACGACCGTACCCCAGCACACGCCCATCGCCACGCGTGCGGCGGTGAAAATCTCGGGCAGGGAGTTGGGGATGATGACGTGGCGCAGGATCTGCCACTTGCTAGCCCCGAGCGAATAGGCCGCGTGCACCTTGGTGATCTTGACTCCCGAGACGCCGGAACGCGCGCCGATGGCCATGATCCACAGCGCTGCAAGAAACAGCAGGATGATCTTGCCCTGCTCGCCGATACCGGCCCAGATGATCACCAGCGGGATCAGGGCCAGCGGTGGCACGGGGCGCATGAATTCCACGATCGGATCAAACCACCCGCGAAACCAGTTCGACAGGCCCATGGCATAGCCCAGCGGGATGCCCACCAGCGCGCCCAGCGCAAAGCCCACGATCACGCGAAACAGCGAATAGCTGAGGTGTTCGGCCAGCGTCACGTTCTGATAGCCATCCGCGCTGACCGAAACCAGCCGCCGCCAGACGCTGTCGGGGGCGGGCAGCCAGATGTTTTCCATCTGCCAGCCCTGCCCCGGCTCGAAGTTCAGCGTGCCCTTGTCGGTCAGCGCCACGCGGCCAAAGCCTACGTCCACGTCCGTATTGGCATCAATCGCTCGGCCATCCACGGCAACGACTTTGGCGCCGTCGTCGCGGGTCACGTCGTCATTGGCATCCCAGCTGATCAGCTTGGAGCGGTAGGCCTGCACAACCACGCTGTCATCCTTGATCGGGCCGGTGCCTTCGTCAAAATCCCGCGGCTCGGGCGTCACGCCCTGCGGGTGAACCGACACGTACACCGTGGCATCGGCCTGCGCGCCGTCGGGGCCTTCGATGGTGTAGCTGAACCTGTCCTGCCCCACGAATGGGCCGGGCGCATGCAGGGGGCCGGGCAACCAGTTCGATCCGGTGAATGCACCCCAGATGACAAAGATCAGCACGATCGAGATGACCGAGGCGGCCTTGTCCGAGGTCACCGCGCTTTCGTCGCCGAAGGTCACTGTCTTGAGCGAAGTATAGTCGTGCATCCGCCCCATCCGGGCACGCACGAAGGTCCAGATGAACATCGAAAGCAGGATCAGCACCACGTAGCCAAGTATGAATGGCGCAGCGCCCAGAATGGACAAAAACAGCTGCGCCAGCTCGCCGCCTAGGTCTTGCAGGATTTGGCCCATGTTAAGCGGTCTCCTCGCTGCGGCCCATGATCTCTTCTTCCATGTTCCAGATCATGTTCAGAATTTCCTCGCGGGTGTCGTTGTAGTCGGGATGTTTCTTGACCTCACGCAGATCGGCCCCAACGCCAAGATCGGCAAAGGGCAAACGGTATTCCTTGTGAATGCGGCCCGGACGCGGGGCCATCACCACCAGACGTTCGCCCAGCAACAGCGCCTCTTCGACCGAGTGGGTGATCAGGATGATGGTCTTGCCCGTCTCTTTCCACAGCTTCAGCACGAGGCTTTGCATCTTTTCGCGGGTCAACGCATCCAGCGCGCCCAGCGGTTCGTCCATCAAGATCACATCAGGGTCGTTGGCCAGACAGCGGGCAAGCGCCACTCGCTGCTGCATCCCGCCAGACAGCTCGTAGACCATCTTTTCCTTGAAATCCTGTAAGCCGACGACGTTCAGCAAATGATCGACTGTCTTGCGGCTTTCGGCCTTTGGCGTGCCCTTCATATCGGGGCCAAAGCTGACATTTTCGCGCACGCTCATCCATTCGAACAGCGCGCCTTGTTGAAACACCATGCCGCGCTGGGCGTCGGGGCCGTGCACCGTCTTGCCGTTCAGCCGCACCTCGCCTTCGGTCTGTGCCAGGAATCCCGCCACGATGTTCAACAGCGTGGTCTTGCCGCAGCCTGATGGCCCCAGCACGCTCAGCAATTCGCCCTGTTTGAGATCCAGACTGACATCTTGTAGCGCCTGCACCGAGGCTCCGCCCGGCAAATCAAATCGCATGGACAGCTTGTCGATCACAAGTCCCGTCATGGTCGTCCCCTTGTTGTCATTATCCGGCACGTTGCTGGCCGCGCGGGCAGGTTTGGCCTGCCTCACATGATAGGTCGACCCCGCGCGTTGGTCAGAACGCGCAGGGCCGGGGTTTGGATTACATGCCGTTTGCGGCTTGCAGCGGGCCCGTGTTCACGGTGCCTGCATAGCTGTCCAGCGCTGACGGGATAGAACCCGCGTCAACAAACACACCTGCGACGCCCTGCATGAAGCTCTGGGCACGGCCATCCAGCCACTTGTCGCTCAACTGGTCCTCGACGGTGGGGAACTTGAAGTTCGACAGGGTCGACATCGTGTCTTCTTCGCTCATTCCTGCGTCTTTGGCGATCACCGGCAACATCGTTGCGTGGTTGGCCTCGTCCGCCCACATCGCGTTGGCTTCGGCGGTTACGGCCAGGAACTTGGCAACCATATCGCCGTTTTCAGCAACGTAGGTCGCGGGTGCGGTCGTGGCGTCGAACACCAGAATGCCCAGCTCTTCCTTTTCGTCACCGGTCAGCAGCACGTTGCCGTGCTCTTTCATGCGACCCAATGCGCCGCCCCAGCCACAAGCCATGTCCAGCGACCCTTGGGCCAATGCGGCGGCACCTTCGGCGGGCGCCATGTCGACGATTTCCATCGTCGTGATATCAACGCCAAAGTGGTTCATCTGGCTGAGGAACCCGTAATGCGCGGCGGTGCCCAGCGGCACGGCGACCTTCTTGCCGACCAGTTCGCTGGTGCTCTCCTTGTCGATCTCAAGACCCGAAGCGACGACGCAGTTGTCATTGTCCGAATAGGAAACGGCCACGTCGATGATCTGCAAATCCTGACCGGCCGAGGTGGCCACAACGAAAGGCGGCACGCCCTGGCTGACCGAAAGCTGCACGTCGCCCGAAGCCATCGCCGCACTCATCGCGGTGCCTGTGTCAAAGCTGACCCAGTTGACCTTGGTGCCCATCGCTTCCTCGTACATGCCGGTTTCCTTGGCATATTGGAACGGCATCGGCCATTCGAGGAAATAGGCCACTGTAATCTCGCCGTGGCCTGCGGCAGTTGCGGCCTGGGCCCCGGTCAGCAGGGCGATTGCGGCGGTGGCGCTCATAAATTTGGTTTTAAAAGTCATTGTAGTCTCCCGTTGTGCGCCATTTAGCACGGCGCTTCGCGTTTAGGTCGGCGGTCTGGCCGCCGCTTGGTCCGGTCGTTGCGCAAGACAACCATCCGGCGCTGCGCAATCCGACTGCAATATACCACGCTGATCAATGTTTTTTCAGAAGATCGAGACCCGTAGCACAGTAATTGAATTCCCCATTTCAACATTCCAAATTCGATAGAAGCATCTGAAAACAAGCTATTCCTGATCGAACCCCTGAAATCATTGAAGAAGGTCAGCGCCGAACTGGAATCATCTATCCGTCATCACTGGTCCTACTGCGGGTGTATTTTCTGCTGTTTTATTGGTCAGTAACGGGTGCAGTGTGTTTTGAACTCACCCGACCCCCTCCTCATGCGACTGGAAAGGCCTGAAAAATGGACGGAACCTTTAGTGAAAACGACCTGAGCCGCGTTGTCGAAGCCGATCGCAAGAACGTGTGGCACCACCTGATTCAGCACCAACCTTTCGAAAGCGCGATCGACCCGCGTATCATCGTCGAAGGCAAAGGCATGAAGGTCTGGGACCAGAAGGGCAAAGAGCATCTTGATGCGGTGTCGGGCGGCGTCTGGACCGTCAACGTGGGCTATGGCCGCGAAAGCATCGCGGACGCGGTACGCGACCAGTTGGTGAAACTGAACTATTTCGCGGGCTCCGCCGGATCAATTCCCGGCGCGCTGTTCGCCGAAAAGCTGCTGGAAAAGATGCCCGGCCTTGACCGGATGTACTATTGCAACTCGGGGTCCGAGGCGAACGAGAAGGCGTTCAAGATGGTCCGCCAGATCGCCCACAAGAAGTACGGCGGCAAGAAGCACAAGATCCTGTACCGCGACCGCGACTATCACGGCACCACAATCGCCTGCCTGTCCGCAGGTGGCCAGGACGAGCGCAACGCTCAATACGGCCCCTTCACCCCCGGCTTTGTGCGCGTGCCGCACTGTCTGGAGTACCGCGCCTTTGAACAGGACGGCGCACCAAAGGAAAACTATGGCATCTGGGCTGCGGACCAGATCGAAAAGGTCATTCTGGCCGAGGGTCCCGACACCGTTGGCGCGCTGTGCCTTGAGCCTGTGACCGCAGGCGGCGGCGTCATCACCCCCCCCGACGGCTATTGGGACCGCGTGCAGGAAATCTGCAAAAAGTACGACATCCTGCTGCACATCGACGAAGTCGTCTGCGGCGTGGGCCGTACCGGCTCCTGGTTCGGCTACCAGCAATACGGCGTCCAGCCCGACATGGTGACGATGGCAAAAGGCGTGGCCTCGGGCTATGCGGCGATCGCCTGCCTTGTGACCACCGAAGCGGTCTTTGACATGTTCAAGGACGACCCGTCGGACAAGATGAACTATTTCCGCGACATCTCGACCTTTGGCGGCTGCACCGCCGGCCCCGCCGCTGCGATCGAGAACATGCGTATCATCGAAGACGAGAACCTGCTGGAGAACACAACACAGATGGGTGCCTACATGCTGGATCAGCTTCACGGGCTGGCCGACAAGCACGCGGTCATCGGCGATGTGCGCGGCAAGGGTCTGTTTCTGGGGGCAGAACTGGTCAGCGACCGCGACGGCCGTGCCCCCGCAGAGGAAGCCAAGGTGCAGGCGGTCGTCGGCAACTGCATGGCACAGGGCGTCATCATCGGCGCGACCAACCGCTCGCTGCCAGGCAAGAACAACAGCCTGTGCTTTTCGCCTGCACTGATCGCCACCAAGGACGACATCGACCATATCGTCAGCGCAGTCGACAAGGCACTGGGCGACGTGTTCGGCTGACCTCGCATGGTATGAAAACAGCCACAGGGCGGAGGCAATCTCCGCCCTGCACCCTAACTAAAATCTTGTTTTTGATGATCGAGATCGAGCTGACCCATACGCATCTGTACAAAGGTGCACGAGGACGAATTTTCAGGCCGGGCAACGCGCGTGACTGCGTTATGGCTCTTATCCAGTTCGCAGATGATGTTGTCGCAAACGGTCGTCTGATCGGCTCGACGCTGATTGTGCAATCCTATGAAACCAAGGCCGGAACTGCGATAGCGTCCAAGGCCTGGCATCTGCGTTTTTCCGATGATGGCAGACAGTTCGTAGTGGACCGCCGCGAGGTCCTTGACCCTCAGCATGCGGAAAGGTGACTATCTGGCTAGATAAACGGCCGGAAACAGCCCTGGATTTCAATCATCCCCGCGGCGTTGGATCTTTTCATGAATTTCCTCGTCGTCCATGGCAGGCCCACTCTCCACCTCGGGTGAGACGATATCGCGGTAACGCGTTGCATCGCGCATCAACTCCGCGAATGTCTCCGCCTCAAGGATGACAAGGTCGGTTTCGGTCCCTTTGATCTTCAGGGGAAATCCACCGGTCTGGGCCAGAATTCGTTCAAGACCCTCGCGGAAATCGTCGTCTGCACTTATCTCATTGTCAGCCATGTCGCTCCTCGCTTCTGGTTCGCATCTGCACGAGGCAAGTCCCGCACATGCAGACCCAACGGTGGACGGGGAATAAAGGTTGCAAAAAACGCTGGTTGCACTCTGACGGTTGAAGGCCGGACGGAGCGCGATATATCGCACCAAAGGTTAGGGACGGACAGCACAATGCAACGTGTACTCATACTTGGCGCAAGTGGTGGCATCGGCATCGAGGCCGTGCGGCTTGCGCTGGACAAGGGCCACCAAGTGCGCGCCATCGCGCGGCATGCCGACCGCATCCAGATCGAGCACTCCCGACTGGAAACCCGAAGCGCCGATGCAACGGACCCCGAAGCGGTTCGCCACGCTCTCGAAGATGTCGACGCGGTGATTTATGCCATCGGGGTCGCACTGAACCCGCGCCGCATGCTGGCGCCGATTGACGTGTTCTCCAAGACGACCTCGGTTCTCATATCCGAAATGGCGCGCGCAGGCGTCAGCCGACTTGTCGCCGTTACCGGTTTTGGGGCAGGCGACAGCCGACAGGCGCTCAGCTTTGCGGAACGCATTCCGCACCGGTTGCTTCTTGGAAACGCCTACGACGACAAGGACCGACAAGAGACCATGATCTGTGAAAGCGATCTGGACTGGCTTGTCGTGCGTCCGACGATCCTGACCAACGGTCGGGGCCGTGGGCGGTATCAGGTTCTGGTCAGTCCGGACAAATGGCGCAACGGTCTGATTGCAAGGCGCGACGTGGCAGATTTTCTGGTGAACGAGGCGGTGGCCCCAACTTACTCCCGCGTGGCTCCCGTGCTGGCCTACTGATACGTCAACGCGGCAACACCTGCCTGTTTCTACAGGTCGAGCGTCAGCCGAGGTCCGGCGCTGCCGGATACGCATGGGGTGATCCATTCATCCCGGTCGCTTAGTGTCATGGTCAGTTCGCGGTGGATCGGAGTGCCGTCCAGCCAGCGACATCTGCACTCCAGACATACCCCACCTTCGCAGGATGCGGGCATATCCACATCGGCAGCCCGCAGCGCCTGAAGCATTGTCTGTTCCGGTGCCACTGGAACCACCTGACCTGATCGTGCAAGCAGCACTTCGTAGGCAGGGTCGGCACCAGCCGCGACGCCGAAATGCTCTACATGCAATCGCGCACCAAGGTCGTCTGATTTCAGCTCGACAGCGTCCAGCATGCGCGTCGGGCCACAGCAATAGAGGTGTCCGTCCTCTGTCAGGTCCGAAATGACCCGTTCGAGATCGAGACGCGGGCCCGTTTCGCTGAAGTGAAATTGGACCCTGTCCCCGAGACCCATCTCCTTGAGCATCGGCATGAAACTGGCCCGTTCGACTGTACGTGCGCAGTAGTGCAAGGTGAAGGTCTGACCCGATGCCATCAGCGATGGCAAAGCGGAAAGGAAAGGTGTGATGCCGATGCCACCGGCCACCATCGTGACAGGCGCGTCTTTACCTATCGGAAAGGTGTTGCGGGGCAATGAGACCAACAATTCATCCCCTGCGATTACGTTGTCATGCAATTCCCGAGAGCCGCCGCGGCCGTCATCCTGACGTTGAACGGCAATGGTATAAGTGTCACCGCGCGCCGGATCGCCAGACAGCGAATACTGGCGGATCAACCCGGAAGGCAGATGGATGTCGATATGCGCCCCGGCGGTGAAGGGCGGCAGATCCCAGCCGTCCGGGTCTTGCAAGTGAAGCAGGCGCACACGTGCATCGATCTGATCAATGCGCATGACCCGCGTGGTGACGCGGTGGATACTCTTGACCATGATCCTACTCCGGTTCGATGAAATCGCCGAGGTGGATCTGGCCACCTTTCACGATCTTCGCATTCAGACCGGCCCGGTGCAGCAGAACTTCGTATATTTCAAGGCCGGTGATTTGCTCGATGTGGCGACAAGGGGTCGACAGCCGGGTCGCTTCGACCACGCAGGAGCCCACCCGAAAGCGTCGTCCGACAAGGTGGTTCAGGGGCACACCGCGTGTCGTCACATTTCTGCGGTGTTGTTCAGGGCGCAGGATGATGTCGTGATCGCGCTTCAGGGCCTCAAGGGTTTCCGCCTCAAAAAAGGTAATCTGGCGGCCTTCTTCCGGTCGGTCGGAATGGAAGGCCTCGTTCATCGAATGGCGGTCGCCTTCGATCCCCAGTCCTTCAACCAACTCCAGCGATCCCATGTTGCGCATCGGCAGAAAGGACCGCGGTGTCACATGCAGCCCTTCAACCTTCCCTGTAAATTTCATGCCTATGCCTCTGTGCAATATTGGTACCGCCCCGCCGTGTGCTTCGCCACCACCAAGCGGCCATAGTCGGGCAAGGCTCGGATACGTCAACCACCCAGACACACTAAATTATCTGCCTTGTCTGGTCGATGCCAACGCTGGCAACGGCATCTTCGGGTGCCTCCTCTTTGCGATGTCGACACCAGCCCGTCCAACCCTTTCATGGATCAAAGCTGCGCCCACGGCGTTGAGACCGTAAGTTGAGACCATTCAAGGCGGCCGAAGCCGTCGAGCTGCAAGACACGGAGGGCCACCATGCCGACGACCAAAGATCAAACCGATGCCCTGCTTCAAGAAGGCACGACCTGCTGGCGCGTGGCGCGCGCCGACCGCGCCGCTCTGATCGTCGACGCGGCCGACTATTTCGTCCACCTGCGCACGACGCTGACCCGCGCCAAGCGGACGGTCTACCTGATCGGTTGGGACTTTGACCTGCGCATCGAGATGATGCCCGGCCAAAGCGACGAGGACGGCAATGCGCCCGACGGCTGGCCAAACCGTCTTGGGGAGTTTCTTGAAGCGTTGGTTGAGCGGCGACCCGATGTGCGTCTTCACATTCTCAAGTGGGACGGTGCGATGCTGTCCGAGCTTGCCACGCAGGCGTGGGAGACGCTGAGCCTCAAGCTGTCCTCAGACCGCATCCACTTCGCACTCGACAGCCATCACCCGGCCGGGGCCTGCCATCACCAGAAAATCGTGGTGATCGACGACCGCTTGGCCTTTTGCGGCGGGATCGACGTGACCACCGGGCGCTGGGACACACGCGAGCATGCACCCGACGACGAGCGACGGGCCGACCCCGACGGCGCGCTGCATCAACCCTGGCACGACGTGACCACCGCGCTGGAGGGTCCGGTGGCCAAAGCCCTGGGCGATCTGGCACGGGAGCGCTGGCAATCGGCAACCGGTGAAGAGCTGCCTGCGGCGGAAGGCGGCATCTCATCCTGGCCGGACGATCTGGAGCCAGATATCCGCGACGTCGAGATTGGCATCGCCCGCTCCGCACCGCGCTACCACGGTGCGCCGCTTGTGAACGAGATCGAGGAACTCTACCTCGCTGCAATTCGCGCCGCCCGCGACACAATTTACGTCGAGAGCCAGTATCTCGCCTCCGGCTCTCTGTGCGAGGCGATGGAGGCGCGGCTGGCCGAACAGGACGGCCCGGAAATCGTGGTCGTCAATCCGCAATCGGCCCAGAGCTTTCTGGAAGACGAGGCGATGCATTCGGTCCGGTCGCGTATGATCGAGCGCCTGCGGGACGCTGCCGAGCGCGGCGGTGGGCACTTTTCGATCTTTCACCCTGTAGACGCGGATGGAAGGCCGATCTACGTCCACGCCAAGGTGTTCGTGGTCGATGATTGGGTCCTCAAGCTCGGATCGAGCAACATCGACAACCGCTCCATGGGCTTCGACACGGAATGCGATATCGCCATCGAGGCCACTTCCGAGGTGGAATGCAACCTGATCCGAAATTTCACACTCTCGCTGCTGGCCGAACATCTGGACTGCACTTCGGAAGCGGTGCGCGCGGCATGGCAGGAACACGGCTCGCTCCACGGGGCGGTCGAAGCACTGCGGGTGCCGGAGGGGCGGAGCCTGCGTTTGATCGAGCCCCAGCCGCTCGACCCGCTGGAGCATGCGCTGGCGGACAGCCGCATCCTCGACCCCCGCTATCAGCAGGACAACCGCCTGCGACCGAAAGAGCGCGTCGAGCATGCCTTGAAACGCGCCGTTGGACCCTATCATCGGCAGGAAACCGGCCTCGCCGCGATTCTCTTTGCCGCCGGTGTCGTGACGCTTGGACTTTGGGTGGGACGCCGGATGTTGCGGCGTTCCCGGCGGCGGTCCCTTGCGACACCCGCCATCATCACGGACCGGACTTTCAGTCCATCGGTGCGGCGCGACCCGCGAGAGTGAAGCAATCGCGGCGGCAATCTCCCCACCCTGTCCCGTTCGTTCATGCTGATCGCGCGGCACCATGAGCCATTCGGCGCTTCTTTGCCTGACAACTGACGCCTGCGCTTGACCCGACATGGCGTTCCGCTATCTGTTCACCGTCTTGCCCGAACAGGACCGGTGATATTTTGTGCTCCAAGAGCCAGTTTTTCGCCGTTGTTTAAAAAACGTGGGAACCAATCACCACCCTCCCGCGTTCAAACGTAGAAGCCAATAAGGGAAGACAGTTATGAAAAAGTTTCTTATCGCCATTCCGCTGATCGCATCGCTCGCGGCCTGCGAAACCACCACAGCGAACACCACAGGTGTCGGCGCACTGACCGGTGCCGCAATCGGTGCTTCCGTTTCCGGTGGTGACGACAAAGTCAAAGGCGCGCTGATCGGCGCAGCAGTTGGCGGTGTCGCTGGTAACTACATCGGCAAAACACAGAATGGCCAGTGTGTGTACCAACGTGCAAACGGTTCCCGTTACTACGCTTCCTGCCCATAAACGGCAGTTTTACCGACCGACACTTCACATGTCCAAGCAAAGGCCCCGGTTTAGACCGGGGTCTTTTGCGTTTGGGGTCTTTTGCGTTTCAGGCCATGCTTCTGGCCATAGTGCCACATTGCCGCACGGATAGGTCCAGTGTAGGCATCTGGCATGACAGTCCCCGTCGAAACATTCTTTTTGCACCCCGATGCGCAGGGTACGCTGCAAAGCAAGATCCAGCAGATGATTGCCCAAGGCATCCTGTCGGGCCGCTTTCAGCCGGGCGAAAAGCTGCCCTCGACACGCAAGCTGGCGCAGCATCTGGGTATCAGCCGCATCACCGTCACGCTCAGCTACACCGAGCTGCTGGCCAACGACTACCTGACTTCGCGCGGGCGGTCGGGCTATTTCGTGTCGGACACAGCACCGGTGCCGCCGGTCTTTGCCGCCTCGCCCGTCACCCCCGACGCCGTGGACTGGACCCGCGCCATCGGGCAGAAATATTCTGGCGGGCAGACACCGACCAAGCCGCAGGATTGGGCGCACTACCGTTATCCCTTCATCTATGGCCAGGCCGATCCCACACTCTTTGATCACGCCAACTGGCGGCTCTGCGCGATGCAGGCGCTGGGGCAGCGTGACTTCGGCCCGATGACGACCGATTATTTCGATCAGGACGATCCCAAGCTGATCGAATTCATCGTGCGCCACTCGCTGCCCCGCCGGGGCATCACCGCGCGCCCCGAACAGGTGCTGATCACCCTGGGCGCACAAAACGCACTGTGGCTGACGACGCAGGTGCTGCTGACCCAACGCCGTCACGCCACGATGGAAGAGCCTTGCTACCACGCCCTGCACGACATCCTGAACCAGTCGCGCTGCCATATCAGCCATGTGCGCGTGGATCACGACGGGTTACCGCCCGATGCGATCCCGCCGGGCACCGATGTGATCTTTACCACCCCCAGCCACCAGTGCCCGACAACCGCGACCATGCCGATGGACCGCCGCCGCGCCCTGCTGGACCGCGCCGCCGAGATGGACGCGATTATTGTCGAGGACGACTACGAGTTCGAGATGTCGTTCCTCAAAGCCCCCTCGCCCGCGTTGAAATCACTGGATGCGGACGGGCGGGTGATCTACGTTGGTTCGTTCTCGAAATCGCTGTTTCCGGGGCTGCGGCTTGGATACCTTGTCGGGTCCGAGCCGTTCATCCGCGAGGCGCGCGCCCTGCGTGCCTCGGTGTTGCGGCATCCTCCGGGACACATCCAGCGCACCGTCGCCTATTTCCTGTCGCTTGGGCACTACGACGCACTGGTCCGCAAGATGAGCACCGCACTGCACACCCGCCGCGACGCGATGCAGCAGGCAATCACCGACACCGGCCTGACCATCGCCGGTCAGGGCGCGTCGGGCGGATCGTCGTTCTGGATGCGCGCGCCGTCCACTGTGGATACTGGCCAACTGGCCGACATGCTGAAGCCGCAAAGCGTGCTGATCGAACCGGGCGAATCGTTCTTTTCCGGCCCGGACAGGCCGCGCAATTTCTACCGGCTGGCCTATTCGTCGATCCCGTCCAGCCGCATTGCCGACGGCATCAAACGCGTAGCTGACGCGATTGCGCGTCTGGCCTGATCCGCCAACGACATCTGGCCCTAACCGCACCCGCCGTGCAATCGTACTCTGCGACCTACGCGGAATCATTCCCTTAACCTGCCGGAGCCCCCTTGCCATGAAAATGACGACCGAAGAAGCATTCGTGAAAACACTGCAAGCGCACGGCATAGAACACGCCTTTGGCATCATCGGCTCGGCCATGATGCCGATCTCGGACCTGTTCCCGCAGGCGGGCATCACGTTCTGGGACTGCGCCCACGAAGGCTCTGCGGGCATGATGTCGGACGGCTACACACGCGCCACCGGCAAAATGTCGATGATGATCGCGCAGAACGGCCCCGGCATCACCAACTTTGTCACCGCCGTAAAGACCGCCTATTGGAACCACACACCGCTGTTGCTGGTCACGCCGCAGGCCGCGAACAAGACCATCGGTCAGGGCGGCTTTCAGGAAGTCGAGCAGATGAAACTGTTCGAAGACATGGTCGCCTATCAAGAAGAGGTGCGCGATCCGACCCGCGTTGCCGAAGTGCTGACCCGCGTGATCGCCAAGGCCAAGCGTCTGTCCGGCCCGGCGCAGTTGAACATTCCCCGCGATTTCTGGACCCAGATCGTCGACATCGAAATCCCCGAGCCGATGGAGTTTGAACAATCCCCCGGCGGCGAGAACTCTGTCGCGGCGGCGGCCGATCTGCTGTCCAAGGCCAAAAACCCGGTGATCCTGAACGGCGCGGGCGTGGTCCTGTCCAAGGGCGGCATCGCCGCGTCGAAAGAACTGGCCGAACGTCTGGATGCGCCGGTTTGCGTCGGCTACCAGCACAACGACGCCTTTCCCGGATCGCACCCGCTGTTTGCAGGGCCGCTGGGCTATAACGGGTCCAAGGCGGGGATGGAGCTGATCAAGGACGCCGATGTCGTGCTCTGCCTTGGCACAAGGCTGAACCCGTTTTCGACGCTTCCGGGCTATGGCGTGGATTACTGGCCGACGGCGGCCAAGATCATTCAGGTCGACATCAACCCCGACCGCATCGGGCTGACCAAGAAGGTCACCGTGGGCATCGTCGGCGACGCTGCCAAAGTGGCCAAGGGCATCCTGTCGCAACTGGCCGATGACGCAGGCGATGCAGGCCGCGCCGACCGCAAGGCAAAGATTGCGCATGCGAAATCCACATGGGCGCAGCAACTGTCCAGCATGGACCACGAAGACGACGACGCAGGCACCACATGGAACCAGCGCGCCCGCGCCGACAAACCCGACTGGATGAGCCCCCGCATGGCGTGGCGCGCGATCCAGTCCGCCCTGCCGCGCAATGCGATCATCAGCTCGGACATCGGCAACAACTGCGCCATCGGCAACGCGTACCCTGACTTTGACGATGGCCGCAAATATCTGGCACCCGGCCTGTTCGGCCCTTGCGGCTATGGCCTGCCCGCCATCGTCGGTGCCAAGATCGGCCAGCCTGACGTGCCCGTGGTGGGCTTTGCCGGCGACGGAGCATTCGGCATCGCGGTGAACGAATTGACGGCGATTGGCCGGGGCGAATGGCCCGCGATCACCCAGGTGGTGTTCCGCAACTACCAATGGGGCGCGGAAAAGCGCAACTCGACCCTGTGGTACGACGACAACTTTGTCGGCACCGAACTGGACACGTCCGTCTCTTACGCGGGCATCGCACAGGCCTGTGGGCTGGAAGGCGTGGTGGCACGCACGATGGAAGAGCTGACCGCCGCGCTGACCAAAGCGCTGGACGACCAGATGAATCACGGCAAGACCACCCTGATCGAAGCGATGATCAATCAGGAACTGGGCGAGCCGTTCCGCCGCGACGCGATGAAAAAGCCGGTGTCGGTGGCAGGCGTGTCCAAGGCCGACATGCGCCCGCAAACGGTCTGAGCAGTGGCGCGCGCGCAAATCCTTGTCATCAACGCGGGGTCGTCTTCGATCAAGACGGCCCTGTTCGACGAGGTTTTGCATCAGTCACTGCGGATCGAGGCGACCGGCATCGGCGACGTGAGCACCCTCAAATCCGGCGACACACACACGTCGGTGCCGCTGCCCGACCACGCCGCCGCGCTGAGTGCGATCCTCGACGCACTTGCGACACAGGGCATCGACGCTGCCGATCTGCGCGCGGTGGCGCACCGGGTGGTGCATGGCGGACCGGGGCTGACCGCCTCGGCCCTGATCACGCCGCAGGTGCGCGCCGCCATCGCGGATGCGATTCCCCTCGCTCCGCTGCACAATCCGCATCATCTGGCCGCCATCGACGCGGTCGCCAAGCTGATGCCCGACCTGCCGCAATGCGCCACCTTCGACACTGCGTTTCATGCGACCAACCCGGACGTGGCGCGCCGCTATGCGGTGCCGGACGTGCCCGCAACCAAAGGGCTGCAACGCTACGGATTTCACGGCACCAGCTTTGCCGCCCTGGTCCAAGGCTTCGAATCCAGCACCGGCACGCGCCTGCCACACCGCCTTTTGGCGCTGCATCTGGGCAACGGCGCCTCGCTTTGCGCCATACGCGACGGTAAGTCTGTCGCGACCACCATGGGCTTCTCCCCGCTCAGCGGTCTGACCATGGGCACCCGCGCGGGCGAGATCGACGCGGGCGCGGTGCTGCATCTGGTCGAGGTCATGGGCGCAGAGGCCGCGACCGAAATGCTCTATCACGACAGCGGGCTTCTGGGCCTGTCGGACCTCAGCTCCGATATGCGCACGCTTGGTGCCAGCGACGACCCAAAGGCCCGCTTTGCCCGCGACCATTTCTGCTATTGGATCGCACGACAATCCGGCTCGATGATCGCGGCGATGCAAGGCGTGGACGGTATCGTTTTCACCGGTGGCATTGGAGAGAATGACGCAGGCATCAGGAATAATGTTCTTGCACAGCTGTCATGTTTGGGAAATATTCCCCATTGGGTGATCCCCGCCGCCGAAGAGCAGCAGATCGCCCGCGACGCCCTCACGCTGCTGAAGGATCACAGACTTGCCCCATAAGCAGCCCAAACTGAACCTGTCCCCCAAAGTGTCGGACGAGGTGCGCAAGACCACTTGCTACATGTGCGCCTGCCGCTGCGGAATAGACGTCCATATGAAGAGCGGAAAAGTCGCCTATATCGAAGGCAACCGCGACCATCCGGTGAACAAGGGCGTGCTTTGCGCCAAGGGCTCGGCCGGGATCATGCAGCACAACGCCCCCGCCCGCCTGCGCGCACCGCTCAAACGTGTCGGCCCGCGCGGCTCGGGCGAGTTCGAGGAAATCAGCTGGGACGAGGCGCTGGACATCGCGACAGGCTGGCTGGAACCGATCCGCCGCGACAATCCCGAAAAGCTGGCGTTTTTCACCGGACGCGACCAGTCGCAATCATTCACATCCTTCTGGGCGCAGAACTTCGGCACGCCCAACTACGCGGCCCACGGCGGGTTCTGTTCGGTCAACATGGCCGCGGCAGGCATCTACACGATGGGCGGCGCGTTCTGGGAATTCGGCCAGCCCGACTGGGACCACACCAAGCTGTTCATGCTGTTCGGCGTGGCCGAAGACCACGACAGCAATCCGATCAAGATGGGACTGGGCAAGATCAAGGCACGCGGCGCGCGGGTGATCGGGGTCAACCCGATCCGCACCGGGTATAACGCCGTGGCCGACGATTGGGTCGGCATCACGCCGGGCACCGACGGGCTGTTCATCATGGCGCTGATCCACTGCCTTATGAAGGCCGGCAAGATCGACCTCGACTATCTGGCGCGGTTCACAAATGCGCCCTGTCTGGTGAACAGCGATGAAAAATCGCCTGAATATGGCCTGCTGTTGCGCGATGCGGATGGCAAGGAACTGGTGATTGACCGCACCACCGGCAAGGTGGCCCCCTTTGACCAAAAAGGCGTGCGCCCCGATCTGGCCGCAACCCACCGCGCTGCGGGGGTCACCCACCGCCCAGTGATGCACCTGATGGCCGAACGCTACCTGTCGGATGAGTACGCGCCCGAAGCGGTCGCCGACCGCACCGGCATCTCTGCGACCCGCATCCGCGCCATCGCGTCCGAACTGGCCCGCGTCGCCTTTGACGAAGCGTTCGAGTTGGACCACGCCTGGACCGATTTCCGCGGCGAGCACCACACCAAGATGACAGGCCGCCCCGTCAGCTTTCATGCCATGCGCGGGATCAGCGCCCATGCCAACGGCTTTCAGACCTGTCGCGCGCTGCATGTGTTGCAGATCATCCTCGGCACTGTCGAGGTGCCGGGGGGCTTTCGGTTCAAGCCGCCCTATCCCAAGCCTGCGACCGCCCATCCCAAACCGCATTGCAAGACCACCTGCAACGGCCCGCTCGACGGCCCGCATCTGGGCTTTGTCCAGGGCCCCGAGGATCTGGCCCTGAAACCCGACGGCACGCCCGCGCGGATCGACAAGGCGTTCACCTGGGACAACCCGATGTCGGCCCACGGGCTGATGCATATGGTGATTTCCAACGCGCACGCAGGCGATCCCTACAAGATCGACACGCTGTTCATGTACATGGCCAACATGGCGTGGAATTCGTCGATGAACACGCGCGGTGTGATAGACATGCTGACCGACACGGATGACAACGGAGACTATGTGATCCCGCGCATCATCTATTCGGATGCGTATAGTTCCGAGATGGTCGCCTATGCCGACCTGATCCTGCCCGACACCACCTATCTGGAACGCCACGATTGCATATCCTTGCTGGACCGCCCGATCTGCGAGGCCGACGCCGCAGCCGACGCGATCCGCTGGCCGGTGGTCGAACCTGACCGCAATGTGCGCGGATTTCAGTCGGTGCTGTGCGATCTGGGCGCGCGCCTGAAGCTGCCCGGCTTCGTGACCGAGGACGGCGAACAAAAATACGCCGACTACGCCGATTACATCATCAACCACGAACGCCGCCCCGGTATCGGTCCTCTGGCGGGCTGGCGGACGGGCGAACAAGGCCTGACGTCAGGGCGCGGTGCGCCGAATGCCAGCCAGATCGACAACTACATCGAGAACGGCGGCTTTTTCGTCGAGCATATCCCGCAAGGGGCCAACTATTACAAACCGTGGAACATGGCCTATCAGGACTGGGCCGTGGGCATGGGCCTGTTCGACAAACCGCTGCCCTATCTGTTTTCGCTTTATGTCGAACCCATGCGCAGGTTCCAGCTGGCCGCCGAAGGCCACGGCGACCGCCAGCCCCCCGACCACCTGCGCGAACGTATCCGCCGCACGATGGACCCGCTGCCGATCTGGTACGACCCGGCGGGTGACAACCGGGGCGATGACTACCCCATCACCGCGCTGACCCAACGCCCGATGGCGATGTATCATTCTTGGGGCGGCCAGAATGCGTGGCTGCGGCAGTTGCACGGACACAACCCGCTGTATCTGCCGCCCAACCTGATGCGCAAACACGACCTGAAAGACGGCAATTGGGCCACCGTGACATCGCCCCACGGCGAGATCACCGTGCCGGTGCTTGAGATGGCCGCGCTGAACCCCAATACCGTCTGGACCTGGAACGCCATCGGCAAACGCAAGGGCGCCTGGGCGCTGGATAAGGACGCGCCGGAGGCCACCAAAGGTTTCCTGCTGAACCACCTGATCCATGAATTACTGCCACCCAAAGGCGACGGCCTGCGGTGGGCCAACTCTGACCCGATCACCGGACAGGCCGCGTGGTTCGACCTGAAGGTCCGCATCGCCAAGGCAGTGTCGCATGACCAGTCGAAACCGGTGATGGAGCCGATCAAATCACCGGTGGGGACAGGACCGGACAAGCTGGCGTGGAAGGTGGGCGAATGACGCAGTTGCCTGCAAAAACCGACCGCAAGCTGGGTCTGGTCATCGACCTTGATACCTGCGTCGGCTGCCACGCCTGCGTGATTTCGTGCAAAGGCTGGAACACCGAAAACTACGGCGCGCCTCTGTCCGATCAGGACCCCTACGGCGCAGCCCCTTCTGGCACGTTCCTGAACCGCGTTCACAGCTACGAGGTGCAACCTCTGGCGACCTCGTCCAAGGTCCAGCCACCCGCGCAACTGATCCACTTTCCCAAATCCTGCCTGCACTGCGAAGACGCGCCCTGCGTGACCGTCTGCCCCACCGGGGCCAGTTACAAACGCGCCGAAGACGGGATCGTTCTGGTCAACGAAAGCGATTGCATCGGCTGTGGGCTGTGCGCCTGGGCCTGCCCCTACGGCGCGCGCGAAAAGGACGAAGCCGAGGGCGTGATGAAGAAATGCACCCTCTGCGTCGACCGCATCTACAACGAAAACCTCGAAGAGATCGACCGCGTGCCGACCTGCGTGCGCACCTGCCCGTCGGGCGCGCGCCATTTCGGCGACTTTGCCGACCCTGACAGCCACGTGTCGCGCCTGACGGCCGAACGCGGCGGTATCGACCTGATGCCGGAAATGGGCACCAAACCGGTCAACAAATACCTGCCGCCCCGCCCAAAGGACGCGCTGCCCGAGATCGACGTGCTGGCCCCCTATCTTGCGCCGGTGGACGACAGCCCCGGCGGTTTCCTTGGCTGGCTCGACAAGACGCTGGAGAAGCTCTGAGATGCATCCGGCACCGTCCGTCATCATCTTCACGACCTTTTCCGGCTTGGGTTTTGGCCTGCTGGCATGGCTGGGGCTGGGCTATCCATCGGTCACGGGTGTCAGTGCATTTGCGTTTTTCACCATCGCCTATGTCTTTGCGGTGGGCGGGCTGATGGCCTCTGCGTTTCACCTTGGCCGCCCCGAACGCGCGATGAAAGCGTTCACCCAGTGGCGCACCAGCTGGCTGAGCCGCGAGGCGGTCGTGTCGGTGGCGGCCCTGCTGGTGATGGGCATCTATGCCATCGGGACGGTCTTTTTCGACACGGCCTTGCCGTTGGTAGGGGCTTTTGGCGCTGTACTGTCGTTGCTGACCGTGTTCACCACCTCGATGATCTACACCCAGCTCAAGACCGTTCCGCGCTGGCATTCACCGCTGACGCCGGTGATGTTTCTGGCGCTGTCCATTGCGGGTGGCGCGCTGCTGGCCGGAGAGATTACCGCCGCCGTCGTGCTTCTGGCATTGGCGGGGGCCGTGCTGCTGGCCACGTGGATACACGGCGACGGTGCCTTTGCCCGCTCGGGCACGACACTTGCCACCGCCACGGGCCTCGGACACATCGGCACCCCCCGCGCGTTCGAGCCGCCGCACACCGGCACCAACTATCTGCTGCGCGAGATGGTCTTTGTCGTGGGGCGCAAACATGGGATAAAGCTGCGGATCATCGCCTTTATCCTCGCAATCATCCTACCGGTGATCCTGTTGCTGATCCCGTTCTCGCACTGGCTTGCAGGCATCGCAGTGTTCAGCCACATCGCGGGCGTTCTGGTCACCCGCTGGCTGTTCTTTGCGCAGGCCGAACACGTGGTGGGGCTGTATTACGGCAAACGGTAAAGGGGCCGCAGATTGCAGCCCCTTTTGCCGGTTTGAAAGCCTCTGGCCCTGCGTTTACATCAAACCGGCGTGCGCCAATGCCTTGTCCACCAGCGCCCGCGTGGGCGCGGTCAGCGGCACATGCGGCAGGCGCACTTCGGCGCTGCACAGACCCAGACGCGACATTGCGTATTTCACGCCGACCAGACCCGGCTCGGTAAAGATCGCCTTGTGCAGCGGCATCAGCTTGTCCTGCAGCGCCAAGGCCTGCGCATAATCACCCGCGGCACAGGCCGCCTGCACTTCGGCGCACAGCTTCGGCGCGACGTTCGCGGTGACCGAGATGCAGCCGACGCCGCCCTGGGCGTTGAAGCCATGCGCGGTGCCGTCCTCGCCGGACAGCTGGATAAAGTCCGGCCCGCACATCATCCGCTGGTCGTTGACCCGTTGCAGATCGCCCGTGGCGTCCTTGACCCCCACGATCCGTTCCATTTTCGCCAGCTCCGCCATCGTCACGTTCGAGATATCGACGACTGACCGACCCGGAATGTTGTACACAATGATCGGTAATCTGCACGCATCATGGACGGCGGCAAAGTGCGCGATCACGCCTGCCTGCGTCGGCTTGTTGTAATAGGGCGTCACCACCAGAACCGCATCGGCGCCCGCAGCTTCGGCATGTTTGGCCAGACGAACAGACTCGACCGTATTGTTCGACCCCGCACCGGCAATCACCTTGATACGGCCGGCGACGGCCTTGACCACCTCTTCGACAACCTTGTCATGCTCGCCATGCGTCAACGTCGGGCTTTCTCCGGTCGTGCCCACAGGCACCAGCCCCGACGAGCCCTGTTCGATCTGCCAGTCCACCAGCTTCTTGAGCGTGTCCAGATCCAGTGCGCCGTCCTGGAACGGCGTGACGAGTGCAGGCATGGAACCCTTGAACATTTTCACGCTCCTTTTTTCAGTGTCATGGCCGAATTTTAGCCGGATTTGTTGAACCTGTCGCAGACGTGAGTTGCAGAGCCGCGCCAAGTTCATATGTTGGAACGCACTAGCCTTGCCACGACAGGAAATGCAAGTGATCACCCGTCTCGCAGTCCTTGCGCTGTGCCTTTTTGCCACCACCGCGACCGCTCAGCCAGAGCGCCCGCGCCCCTTGGGCTGGGCGATGGATGCCATGCGCGCGGGCAACTGGGATACCGCCGAACGGCTTGCCGCCCGCGACGGTCTGGTGGCGGCGGATGTGATCGAATGGCACCGCCTGCGTGCCGGACGCGGCACCTACACCGAGTATATGGATTTTCGCAATCGCCGGTTTGACTGGCCCGGAATGGACTATCTGCGCCGCCGTGGCGAAGAAGCTGCGATTGCAGCAGGCGCCGCCGCCGTACGCGCCTATTTTGCACAGGCCGAGCCCCAGACCCCGCGCGGGGTTCTGGCCTATGCCGACGCCCAGTCCGAGCAGGGGCAGGTCGGCGAAGCGCAGGCCAGCGTGGTGCTGGCATGGCACAGGATGCCGATGGATATCACAGAAGAGGCGCTGTTCTTGTCCAGACACGGCGACCTGCTGAAACCCCACCATGAGGCCCGCGCCGATACGATGCTGTGGCTGGGCGAGTTGAACGAGGCCCAACGGCTGCGTCCACTTCTGGATGCAGGCCATCGGGCATTGCTGGACGCCCGCATTTCACTGGCCAACCGCAGCAACGATGTGGACGCGCGGATTGCCGCCGTTCCGGCAGAACTGAGTTCCGATGCGGGCCTGCAACATGCCCGTTTCGAATGGCGGATGCGCAAGGGGCGGATGGGCGACGCCAAGGAGCTTTTGCTTGAACGCTCGACCAGCGCCGCCGCGTTGGGCCGACCCGATGCGTGGTCGAACCGGCGCCGTGCGCTGGCACGAGACGAAATGCGCGACGGCGACCCCAGACGGGCCTATAAGATCGCCGCGCAGCATTTCCTGACCTCGGGGTCGGACTATGCCGATCTGGAGTGGATCGCGGGCTACGTGGCCCTGCGCAAGCTGGACGATCCGGCCACCGCCCTGACACACTTCCTGAACCACCGCAGCGTGATCGAAAGCCCGATATCTCGGGGTCGCGCCGGGTATTGGACGGGTCTGGCCCATGAGGCATTGGGGGACGTCGCTGCAGCCGATCAGGCCTTTGCCGACGGCGCGCAATTTCAGACCTCGTTCTATGGCCTGCTTGCCGCCGAAAAGGCAGGCCAGCCGTTCGATGTCGGCCTTTCGCTGCCGAACGAGACCCCGGACTGGCGGTCCAGCCCGCTGGTCAATTCTCCTCTGTTCGAAGCAGGGATGCTGCTGCAAGCCTCGGGCGAGCGCAGCGAAGCCGAACGTTTCTGGACACATCTGGCCGACCAGCTGGACGAAAAGCAGGCGGCGCAACTGGGTCAGGCCGCGATCGAAACAGGCAAGCCGCATCT
>JAGXHE010000171.1 GCA_024636445.1 Sulfitobacter sp. | reverse complement strand
GGCCTTCATCACACACGCGGCATGGCTAGATCAGGCTTGCGCCCATTGTCTAAGATTCCCCACTGCTGCCTCCCGTAGGAGTCTGGGCCGTGTCTCAGTCCCAGTGTTGCTGATCATCCTCTAAAACCAGCTAAAGATCGTAGACTTGGTAGGCCATTACCCCACCAACTATCTAATCTTACGCGGGCTGATCCTTCTCCGATAAATCTTTCCCCCGAAGGGCGTATATGGTATTACTCTCAGTTTCCCGAGGCTATTCCATAGAGAAGGGTACATTCCCACGCGTTACTAACCCGTCCGCCGCTCGCCCCGAAGGGTGCGCTCGACTTGCATGTGTTAGGCCTGCCGCCAGCGTTCGTTCTGAGCCAGGATCAAACTCTCAAGTTGAAAAGCAATTGCTTGCTTATCCTTGACGTCGAACCTCTGCACATCGACCTGCACCACTTACTGAATGATACAGGCGTCTTTTCTGTTTGTTGTGCTTTCAGTTACCAAAGTAACCGAAGGCCGTCCAAACAGTGAAGCTGACACTCTATAATCGGTAGCGGGCAAAACCCATTCCCTAAGAGCGCGATATACAGACGTTGATCCATCGAATGAACCAAACCGCCCACATATCTCTTCAGATATTATCAGTTTCAAAGAGCGTAGAGACAAAACAAACCGTGATGCGCCCTAACTTCTTGGCGCGCCCCGCCTGCAGTACCTCTGTTTTTCGTTCCGCCTCGTCACCCCCGCGTCTCCGCTCCGGCCCGTCTAGCGCCCCGACTGCGCATCACTGCGCCGCCGGTGAAGGGGGTTCTAAGTCCAACACCCAAAACCCGCAACCCCTTTTTTCAACATTATGACGGTTTTCTGAAATTGGCTGGAATAGTACTTAAAAACAGCGTGTTAGTGCGGATGAAATTTATGGCACGCCTGCGGTTCATCCGCTGTTCACCCCGAAATTTGCAGGCTTTGCGTCGTATTTCGCCTCAAACCCCGATTCATCGCCTGAGTCTGGGCCGACTCTGGGCCGAGTCACCCCCGAGTCGGGGCCCGATCTAGACCAGATTTCCCGGATTCACTGGAATCGCCCTCCCCTGCCCTGTCTCCGACGCCTCCTACGCGCCCAAACGGCAATAAAGCCCCGCCGCCAGCCTGGCCCGCTCGACCAGACTGTCCACTTCTATGTGTTCGTTCAGCGTATGCAGCCCCTTGCCCCGCACTCCGATGGAATCCAGCGTCGGCAATCCCAGAAAGCCGGTAAAGTTGCCATCCGAGCCCCCGCCCGACGACGCCCCCGATATCTCGAACCCGATCTCGCCCGCGATGTCCTGTGCCAGCGACAGCATCGCCATCGTTCCCGGCTGGTCCGGCTCCCATACGGGGCGCGTCACACCACGCTTCACTTCCATCACAACGTCACCGCTGTCGGAGTTCAGCGCCAGCATCCTTGCCACACCTGCATCCAGCTGTTCCTGCGTCTTGGCCATCGACAGCACTTCGGCGTCACAGACGGACGAAACGCAGTTCACCCATTGCCCCGCGTGAATGACCCCCAGAGAGAATGTGCAGTCTTCCGTGGTCATCCCCTCGATGACAGCCACCGACTTTGCCATCTCGGCAATCGCCGAGCGTCCGTCCGCCAACGCCCAGCCTGCGTGGCTGGGTTTGCCGCGTGTCTGCAGGTTGAACCTTGCAATCGCATAGCGTCCGATCACCGCTCCGCCATCTTCGCGCGCGGGTTCTGGCACCAGTATGTATTTGTGCCGCTTTGCCTCGGCCTCGATCAGTGCGCGGGTCGAGGGCGTGCCGACCTCCTCGTCCGGGGTAAACAGAACCGTCACCGGCAGCGGCGTCTCGACCCCTGCGCTCAGCAATTTGCGCAGCGCGTCCAGATAGACATAGTTGCCGCCCTTCATGTCCATCAGGCCGGGACCATAGCAAATGCCCCCCTCACGCTTGAAGGGCAGCTGCTTCAGCGTGCCGACAGGATGCACCGTGTCCATATGGCCCAGCAGCAGGATACCGCCCTGCCCCGCCTTTGGGTGCGGCATCGTCGCGCGCACACTGTCGCCAAAGCCCATGCGCCCCGGAATACGCTCGACCCGCGCCCCCAGAGCGGCCAGCTCGTGCTGCACCAGATCCATCATGCGGTTCACCGACGCTGCATCGAAGGTGGGGCTTTCAGTTTCGATCCATGGCTTCAGACCGGCAAGCATTTCGTCGGCGTCAAAGGGCAGATCAAGGGGGTTGGTCATATCGGGGTCCTCCGGTCCGGTGACGGTGCACCGGTTTTTTGTTGCATGTATATAGACAGCCCGGCCTCAGGCCTTCGGCAACCGCGTCTCGACGATCCGCGCATAGATTGATGCGCCCACGGGCAGGATCGCGTCATCCAGAACAAAGCCAGGATTGTGCAGCGGCACGCTGCCCGCATGGCCCACGCGGCAATAGGCTCCCGGCACCACCTTGAGCATATCGGCAAAGTCCTCGGACCCTGTCGCCTGCTGCGTCGATTGCGTTGCCATGTCAGTGCCCACCACATCCGCCGCCGCCGCCAGATAGGCCGTTGTCAGATCGGGGTCGTTCATCAGAACATCGAACACATTGCGCAGCTCCACCTCGATCTGCACGCCATAAGCCTGCGCCATCCCCGCACAAAGATCACGCATCCGCGCCTCGGCCATCTGGATCACGTCATCATGGAAATAGCGGATCGTGCCCGCAATCGTCGCCGTCCCCGGCACCACGTTATAGGCGCTGCCTGCATTGAATTTAGTCACCGACAGCACCAGCGGCTTGGTCGGCGGGGCGTTGCGGCTGACGATGGATTGCAATTGCTGGACCAGCGCGGTGCCGATCACGATGGGATCTTGCGACTGGTGCGGCATCGCGGCGTGACTGCCGGTGCCCTTGATCGTGATGTCGAAGAAACTGGCCCCCGCCATCGCGGCCCCCGGCGTCACGCTGACCACGCCGGGTTCGGAGTTGGGGTCGTTGTGCATCCCGTAAATCTCGTCGCAGGGGAACTTGTCGAACAATCCTTCGGCGATCATCCGACGCGCGCCGCCCAGGCCCTCTTCGGCGGGCTGAAAGATCAGCACCACAGTGCCGTCAAAATCACGCTTTTCCGCCAGATAGCGGGCGGCACCCAGCAGCATGGTGGTATGCCCGTCATGGCCGCAGGCGTGCATCCGCCCCGGATTAGTAGACTGATAGGCCACGCCCGACGCTTCCTCGATCGGCAGCGCGTCCATATCGGCGCGCAACCCAACACGGCGATTGCCGCCGCCCGTGCCCTTGATCAGCGCCACGACACCGGTGCCGCCCAGACCCACGTGCACCTCGTCCACGCCATAGGCGCGCAGCTTGTCCGCCACGATTCCCGAGGTGCGCACCTCCTCGAACCCCAGCTCGGGGTGGGCGTGAATATCCTGTCGGATGGCGGTCAGCTCATCTGCAAAGGCTTCGATCCTTGGAATGACGCTCATGTCGGGGCTCCTTCGTGGGGCGCGGTGTCAAGCGCGCGAGGCTGGGCAATGGCCCGACCAATGCCGGACCGCTTGCGCCACAGTTGAACGATCCGGGTTTGTTGTCCACCGCCCAGATCACCTCCGCGCACTCAGGCTTTGCCGATGGCCACCTCGATCAGCGCCAGACCGCGCTTGGCGTCCACGTGGGCCAGCGCCTCGGCCAATGCCGCCTCGAAGCCGTCTGCATCACCGACGTGGCGCGCCCACGCGCGGCTGGCTTGCGCGACTTTCACGAAATCCGGGCTGGGCGACAGATCGGTCAGCGGCACCGCATTGGCACGCGCGGCATGGCCGTCAGGATATATCTGCATGACCGAGCTGCGCACCGCGCCCCATTCGGCATTGTTCAGCACCAGCACGATCAGCGACAGACCCAGCGCCTCGGCGATCTGGTGACAGGCGACCGGGTTGGCGAACACATATGACCCGTCGCCCATCGTCGCGATCACGGTCTTGTCTGGCTGTGCCATTGCAAAGCCCATCGCCGCCGGAAATCCCCAGCCCAGACCGCCTGCATGCGGGCCATCGAACCAGCTTTGGTGGCGCTCCAGCTCCATGAACGGCAACTGACAGCCCAGTTCGGAGAACACCGCCGCATCCCTGTCCGCCAGCTTCAGCGACAGCGCATGGCTGACCCAGCTTTTGGTCAGCGCAGCCCCGTCACGGGTGGCCGATGCCGCATCATAGCGTTTGCGCTGCTCAGCCGCATTTCCCTCGGCACAGGCGGCGGCCCGCTGGGTTGCGCGCTGTGCCTGCGCATCCCACAGCGGCTCCAATGCCGCCTCAAGTGCGAGGATGGCGGGGGCGACCTCGCTCGTCACGCCCAGATCGCAGCGAAAATTCCGCACGCCAGAGCGGTCTTGCAACGGGCGCGGGCCGATCTGGATCACAAGCGCCTCTTCCAGCGGCTCGGCCTGATCCGGCGACCACGGCGCCAGCGCATCCAGACACAGTATGACATCCGCCCGTTCCAGCAACGCACGCGGGTCCGGCCCCGCCGCCATCGGATGCGTCGTCGGCACTGCCAGTTCCACCGCCCAATACTGGCAGACCGGAATACCCCAGCGCGCAGCCAACCGCGACAGCGCGTCAAAGGCGTCGCGGCTGCCCGCCCCGTGTTGGGCGAAAATCACCGGATGCGCGGCCTTGGCCAATGCTTCGGCCACCTGCGCCATCCGTGCTGCGGCGGCTTCGATCTGAACGCCAGCCATCTGCGGGCGCCGCGCGGCACCCTTGGCGGCAATCGCCTCGCTCAAAACCTCGCGCGGCAGGCTGACGTAGACCGGCCCCTTGGGCGTCGAGGTCGCTATGCCATGCGCGCGGTCCACCACGTCGAAGATCTGCTCGGGAAAGCGCAGCTCGTAATCCCATTTGCAGGCCTCGCGGATCAGCGACGACTGGTCCAGCATTTCCTGCCCCCAGCCAATCGGCACCGTCCGCGCGCCCAAGCGCCCCTTTTCCAGTGTCGGAGTGCGCCCCGACATCAGCAGCATCGGAATGTTGTCACAGGCCGCGTTGATCGCACCCATGGCCGAATTCGCCAGCCCCACATTGGTGTGCACCAGCACCGCTTGTGGCCGTCCCGTCGCCAGTGTGTAGCCATGCGCCATCGCGACAGCCGCACTTTCGAACGGCACCGTGACCGTTCGGGGCAGCGGCACGCCACCGGCTTCGGCCTCGGACAGCCCTTCGATGATCGGGGGGAAATCGGTGCCGGAATTGGCAAAGATATAGTCGACCCCCAAAGTCGCCATGCGCGACAACAGTGCTGCACCTGCGGTCATGGTCTTGCTATCGTCGGTCATCGCGCGCCTCTCTTTCAGCTAGCGCTGATAATGCGGATGATGGTCGCCAAAGGATAGGGTGGTTTCAAGGCGATGCGTCAAATGCTGCGCACAGGCCCACAGCTTTGCCAGCCAGCAACATCATGAGCTCGTGAAACAAGTTTGGCGCCGCAGACCTGTCCAAGTCGCCGACACGGGCTATAGTCCTGTGCGGGACAATGCTATAGAGCCCGACCGGCAGTGCCGAACACATTGCCCGAAAATCGACGGTGCCAAAGGCATTGCCCACAAATCGGAGAGCCTGAACCGGCCATGTCGCCTGATCAGTTTGCAAAGACAACGCCCGATGCGGCAGCGATCGAGGATCTGATCGCCTGCCCGCATTGCGATGCGCTCTATGTGGCACGTGTTCCCCAGCATGGCGGACGCGCGGTCTGTGGGCATTGCCACACGATCCTGATCGCGCCGCGCAAAAAGGCCGGCGCCAAGATGATCGCATTGACGCTGACGGTGATGATCCTGGTGATTGCCGCGATGTTCTTTCCGTTCATCGACATCAACGCCAGCGGCTTTGGCAACTCGACCTCGATCCTGGACGCGGCGTCCAGCTTTCGGTCGGGCTATATGGTGTTTCTGTCGTTTCTCGTGGCGGCCGCAATCCTGTTCGTGCCGCTGATACGCACCGTCCTCATCCTCTATGTGCTGATACCTGTGGTGCGCGACCGCCCCGCCCTGCCCTACGCCCGCCGCGCCTTTCGCTGGTCGCAAGAGCTCAAACCCTGGGCAATGGCCGAGATTTTCGCCATTGGCTGCGCCGTGGCGCTGGTCAAGGTACAAGATCTCGCGCAGGTCGGACTGGGCCCTGCTTTCTGGATGTTCAGTGCTCTGGTGATCCTGGTTCTTGTTAATGATAAATTCTTGTGTACGTGGTCTGTATGGAAATCGCTCGAGCTGGAACAAGACTGACGGCGCGCGAGGCAGGCCTTGTGGCCTGTCGGCGCTGTGCGCGGGTCTGGCCGATGGGTCAGGCGCGCTGCGACCGCTGTGGCAGTCGGCTTCTTTCGCGCGACACCAAGAGCCTGCAAAAGGTCTGGGCCTGGTGGATCGCGGGCGTGATCGCCTATATTCCGGCGAATATCTACCCCATGCTGATGACCAATACGCTGGTATCAAGCACCGAAAGTACCATCGTCGGTGGCGCGGTTGAGATTGCCCGATACGGCAGCTACGGCGTGGCAGCGATCATCCTGATCGCCAGCGTCCTGATCCCGGTGGGCAAGTTCCTGGCCATTGCATTTCTGGCAATCACCGCGCAGCGCGGCACCAACGTCGCCCCCCGGTCGCGCACCCATCTGTTCGAGATCGTCGAGTTCATTGGCCGCTGGTCGATGATCGACGTCTTCGTCGTGGCGATCCTGTCGTCTCTCGTGCAACTGTCTGTCGTGGCCTCGATCCGTCCGGGGCCCGCCGCGTTGACCTTTGCAATCTCCGTCATCTGCACCATGCTCTCGGCCCAAGCCTTTGATTCACGACTGATCTGGGATGCCGTACGCCGTGATAAACCCCGAAAGACCCCCTGACCTATGCCCGACCCGCGCACACCAACGCCTGAAAATCTCCCCGTCGAAGAGGGCAGGCCCTCGATCTGGGCACGTATCTCGGTCATCTGGCTGATCCCCGTAGTGGCGCTTGTGGTCGCATTGGGGGCCGCGTGGAACAACTACAACTCCCAAGGCCCGCTGATCGAGATCACCTTCGAGAATGCCGCAGGCGTCAAGGCAAACGAGACCGAACTGCGCTTTCGCGACATCCGCGTCGGGTTGGTCGAGGAAGTGGGCTTTTCCGAAGATCTCCAACAGGTGCAGGTCAGCGTCCGCGTCTCAAAGGATCTGAGCGCGTTCATCGACGCATCCGCCGTGTTCTGGATCGTGCGCCCCGAGGTCTCGGCGCAGGGTGTCACCGGCCTCGATACCGTGCTTTCGGGCGTCTACATCCAAGGCGCATGGGACGGCACCCCCGAAGGTTTCAGAACCTCGTTCGAGGGCCGGTCGACGCCGCCACTGCTGGGCATGGACCGCAAAGGCGTCCAGTTCACCCTGCGGTCGGTCGAAAGCCTGCCCAGCGCCAACACGCCCATCCTGTTCAAGGGCGTGGAGGTGGGACAAGTCGCGGCGGCCCAGATCAATCCCGACGGCAGCGGGGTCACCGCATCGGCGGTGATATATGACCCCTTCTCCGAACTTGTGACGACCAGCACGCGGTTCTGGGATGTATCGGGCTTTTCTTTCTCGCTGGGCGCTTCGGGCGCGCGGCTGAATTTCAACAGCTTCGCCTCGCTGATCTCGGGCGGGGTCACCTTCGAGACATTGGGCTCGGGCGGCGCGCCGCTGACCGAAGGCCTGGTCTTCGAGCTGTTCCCCGGCGAAGACGCCGCGCGCGATGACTTCCTTGTCGAAGGCGAAGGCGACGATTCAAGCGTGACGCTGACCATGATATTCGAACAGAACCTTTCGGGACTGACCCCCGGCGCGCCTGTCGAGCTGGGCGGACTGCGCGTGGGCGAGGTGACCTCGCTGACAGGCATCGTCAATACGCAGCGGTTCGGCGATGACAACGTAAGGCTTCTGACCACCATGCGCATAAGCCCCAGCCGTATCGGTCTGGGCGAGGACGCTGACGACGAGGAACTTCTCGATTTCCTCTCCAGACGTGTGGCCGAAGGGCTGCGCGGGCAATTGACCAACGCGTCGCTCCTGACCGGCGCGCTGAAAGTCCGGCTGATCGACGTCGAGGAGCCGGATGACCAGACGCTTGACGTTGCCGCCGACCCCTATCCGATCATGCCCACCACCGAAGCCGAGATCACCGATGTCGCAGCGTCGGCACAGGGCGTGTTGCAACGCGTCAACGATCTTCCCATCGAAGAAGTCATGCAGTCGGCCATCAGTTTCCTCGACAACGCGACGGCCCTCGTCGGATCGCAGGCGCTGCAAGAGGCACCCGAAGAGCTGCGCGGCATCCTGTCGGCTGCACGCGGCGTGGTCGAAGGCGAAGAGCTTCAGGCGATACCGGGTCAGGTTTCGGTGGTGCTGAAGGATCTCGAACAGATATCGGGCAGGCTGAGCACCATCGTCGCCGAGATAGAGCGCAAAAACGTGGTCGATCAGCTGATGAGCGCCATTGCGAGCGTCGAACGGGCCGCGAACGGTCTGCCGGGCATCCTCGAACAGGCCAGCGCCATTCTGGACGATGCGGAAGACGTGTCGCTGAAAACCTTGGCCGACCGGACAACAACCCTGCTGGCCGCAGCCGAGGCGCTGATCGACCAGCCGTCGACACGCGCCTTGCCGCAAGAGCTGAACGAGGCACTTGAGCAGTTGAATCTGACGCTTGCGGAACTGCGCGAGGGTGGTTTGGTGGAGAACGCAAATGCAACACTCGCCTCTGCACGTGACGCCGCATCGGCAGTCGAAGAGGCAACCGGCCTGTTGCCGGGCATCGCAGAACAGTTGCGCAGCGTGGCCAATCAGGCCGGTGCAACCCTAAGCAGCTACGGGCGCGAGTCTCAATTCTCGCGCGAAACCAGTGCCGCGCTGCGCCAGATCGAGGCAGCCGCCTCGGCCATCGAGCGTCTGGCGCGTGCGATCAAACGCAATCCAAACTCGCTAATCCTGGGACGGTGAAACTTATGATGATATTGAAAACAGGCAGGATCGCTGCCTTTGGCCTCGTGGCGGTGCTGGCAGCCTGCGCGACCGAAGTACGCGTCGCAGCCCCATTGGTCACGCCACAGACGCGGATCGCATCCAGCTTTTCCAGCCTCGAAGTGACCGAGGTGACATTGCCAAGCTATGCCGCCGCCGAAGATATCTATTTCCGCGCCGAAGATGGCGCAATCTCTCCCACGGGCACACTTTGGGCCGATCTTCCGGCACGCGCGATCACGCTGCAACTTTCGCGCGATCTGGGTGCGATCACCGGCGTGACCGTGGCCCCCGCACCCTGGCCGTTCCGTGAATTTCCCGCAGCCAAGGTAGACGTGCGGATCGAAGAACTGCTGGCCACCGCCGAGGGCGTATTCCGCCTGTCGGGCCAGTATTTCATCGCCCCCGAAGAAGGCGGGCGCGCGTCGTCGCAATCGTTCGCCATCGAGGAGCCCATCGCGGGCGGTCCCACCCCTTCAGCAGCAATCGCTACCGCACGCGGGCGCGCCGTAGCAAAGCTGGCCGAAACCATCGCACGACGCGGCCTTTGATCTGCCGTATCGCCTCAGATAGACTGAACGCACGCCTCCCGGCCTGCCCGCCGGGCGCGTGCGACGACCTCAGGCAGCGGCTTTGCGACCCTGTTCAGGTGGCGCAAAAGTGGACCACTTAAGATCACCGTCATAGCGTTGCGCCATCTGGCCTTGGTCGTCCAACAAGAACAGATGCAGCCAGCCGTTGTCGAATAGGGCGCGCACATTCGGGTGGCGGGCCAGAACATCGGTGACCGCTTCGGCGGGCGCTTCGACGCAAACCGACAGGCGCAGCGGATCATGTACATATTCCGCCCCGTTGTGTACCGATTGCCAGGGCAGACCCGCGCGCAGCGTGCCGCCATTGCCCTCGACCACACCGATGCCGCCGGTCACATTGTGCAGCAGCTTGTTGCCCGCCCCGAACATTTGCGGCGCCACGACCGAGCCGTAATATTGCAGGCTGATCCAGCTGGCGACGACGACAGGCGCCGTCAGGATCAGCTCAAGCACGCCAAAGCCATCATCCTTTGTCCAGTCGTAATCGTGCAGAAACGCCCTGCCATCCAGCGCCTTGCCGCGCGTCCGGTGGCGCGGTGCCGCGATGAACGCACTGCACCCTGCCAGCGCCCATTCGGGACGTGTCTCGGCCCAGTCGACGCTGCGTTTTGCGACAGCGCCCCCCTCGGCCCGAGGCAGCCGCAAGGCACGCTCGGTCCGCGCGATCGTGCCCGCCGCCGCGAGCCAGTTTTCAGCTTTGGTAAGCAGCGCTTTCGGGGCAGATTGCCCGTTGTCCGAGGCAAACAGGGTCACCGCGTCAGTGGTCGTATCGTGCAGCGCACCGACAAAAACCGTGTCCTCGGGAATGGGTATGCCACCCTGCGCCAGCCCTGCGCGCACCTCTGGATTATTCAGCAATCCGGCGAGAAGCCGCGCGTTGACGTCGCCCTTGTAGCCACCGCAGGCACCACAGTGCAGCGCGCTGGCATGGGGGTTGTTCACCACGCTGGCCCCGTGGCCGACCAGCAGAACCAGTGGCGCGAAACCGGTCGTCATCGACATCGCCCGCAGGATTTTTGCTGCTGCCGCGATCCGGTCGGACAGGCCAAAGTCATCGCTGAACTGCGGTGCCTGCGGCGTCTGCGCCGCTGACCGAACGCTCAGGGCATCACGCAAAATCTTGGCAATGTAGACCGGGCCCGCCGCTTCCACGAAGGCAAAAGACGACACCGCAGCCTGCCTGAACCGCCCCCAGGCGCGTTCGGCCCGCGCTCGCAAACGGGCGGATGTATCCGCCTGCGCCTTGCCAGAGCCGGTCGCGGTGCTGTGCAATCCAGGGGTCAACAAGACCGGCAACCGCGCCTCCTGCACGTCCGAAGCAAAGTCGCGATGCGCCGGTGTCAGGCCGAAAAATCCGGCAAAGCCAAGGGTCTGGATCGAAGGGTCGACGCTTTCCAAGGCCCGCCGGAACACCTCGGAGCGCACGTCGATACAAAACGCGGCCTGTAGCGAGGGGCGGTCATTCGGCGTGTCCTGAGCGGGGGCCGACAGGACCGCTGCAAGCGCACGTTGCGCCGCGCGTTCCGCTGCGTTCTGCAAGACACCTGCGGCGATCTGTTCAGCCGTCGGCTCTGGCGGGGTCGTGTGAACCGCGCAGATTTCACCCCAGCGGGCGGCGATCTGCGGTTGGTACTGGGCAAACAGCGCCTGTTCCCAGATCAGCCGGATCGCCAGCATATCGGTGGTGATCGGGTCTGTCGCGCCCTTCAACTCGGCCTGCCACAGCCGCTGCCGCGCCAGTTGCGCCCAGCCGCCCATGCCGATCAACAGCTGATGGAAATAGGTCATCGATGCATCGGGCGTCAGGCCAATTGCATCGCAAGACTGCGAAAGCGCTGTGCGCGCGCGTGCGGGGGCTGCCGCGACGGTGGCTGCAAAACTGGCGAGCCCTGCAATCTCGGGCGTCAGGTCGCGGCTTGCAAATATCTGCCAGCTTTCGAACCCATCAAGGCCCGGTGTGACCTGCCACAGCGCCTGCCCCGCGTCGAAATACCCGGCAGCCCAAGCGCCGATCCGGTCTTCGATCAGGCTGAGCCAGTCGATCCCCGAAACCTCCTGCGCCAGATGCGCGATGGTGGGCAATGAGGCCGGTGCTGCATCCGGTGCCTTGGCCGCGGCTTTCAGCGCCCCCAGATCGTCAGGTGCGCCTGCCGGACATGCGATCAATGCTGCCATCAGGTCCGCGTCGGTGATCGTGCCGTCGATGATGCGGCTGTGATACCACGCGTTCGGCATCGTCACCCGCAGGCCCGCGACACGCTCCATCAGCGCAGAGGTCTGCGCCAGGGTCTGACCCGTCTGGCCCAAGAACGGGTTCACTGCGACAGAAGTGGCCAGTGGCCAAAGCGGCGGGATCGCGCGGCTTGCGGCTTCCGATGATGCAATAAACTCTAGGTCCGTGCCGGAGTGGCCGGAATAGGTATGCGCCTTCATGGTTTCGCTCCTGTTTTCAACGTGTTCCGCGACCAGATGTTCAGCAGACGGTCTTCGATGGCGTTGATGTAAAAGCCGTTTGTCAGATGTACCCGCAGTCCTTGGGCCGCAGGGTGATGCGACCACAGCGGCAAGGTCGATTGCGCCATCGCCACCGCACCAAAGCTGCACAGCGCCAGCAGGATCAGCGCCCATTCCAGCGGCCCCGCCACGGGTGCCGGGGGCAACGTGCCCGCCGTCAGCCACTCGGACCCGCGCTGCAAGGCAAAGTAGGACAGCGCCGCGGCCACCGACAGCAGGGCCGTGCGCCGTGTCAGCGCGCGCGGCGCCGCATCGGCCAGCCCTTGCGCCAGCAGATAGGCGACGCCCAGGATCAGGATCACCCCCAGCGCCACGGCCTGCGGTGACTTGTTGCCAAAGCCGACCACCAACCCCGAAGCCAGATAGACACCGCCGAAAATCGCGATGGCCAGGCCAAAAGCCCGCGCCACCGCGCCAAGCGAAGGCACCGCAACCGGGCCGGGCCTGCGGAGCGCGGCGACCCGTTCGACCGCGCCACCGGCGGACAGGAAGGCGTGCGCCTTGTAAAGCGAGTGCGCCACGATGTGCAGCAAGGCCAGCGGAAACAGTGCCAGCCCGCATTGCAGGATCATGAACCCCATCTGCGACACCGTCGACCACGCGAGCGAAACCTTGACCGAAGGCTGGGTCAGCATAACCACACCGCCAAACAGCGCGGTAAACCCGCCAATGCCCACCAGCACAGCAAGCACCAGCGGCGACAGCAGCATGACATCGGCGAAACGGATCAGCAGAAAGCCTCCGCCATTGACCACGCCCGCATGCAGCAGCGCCGAGACCGGTGTGGGCGCTTCCATCACCTCTGTCAGCCAGCCGTGGGTGGGGAACTGCGCGGACTTCAGCACCGCCGCAAGAGCGAGCAGCGCTGCCGCACCTATCGCTGCACTGCCGCCTTCTCCAAGACGTGCCGCATCGAGCATCTGCGATATCTGCGTGGTGCCGTAGGTTCCGATCAGCAGCGCTGCCGCACCGATCAAGGCGGCGTCACCCACCCGCGCCGTCACGAACTTTTTGAACGCCGCGCGCTGCGCTGCAACCCGCCCCGGATAGAACAACAAAAGCTTGTGCAGGCTCAGGCTGGTGGCGATCCAGGCACCGACGAACTGGATGACGTTGCCCGACTGCACCAGCAACACCACGGCGGCCAGCGTTGCCAGCAGCCAGACGGTGAACTCGGTCTGCCCCGCTTCGCCGTCAAGGTAGGTGCGCGCGTACCGCACCACGACCCAGCCAATGAAGGTGACCAGCAACAGCATCACCACGCTGACCACATCGACACGGGCGGACAGACCGACGCCGGCGAGGCCCAGCAAGACGCTGTCGCCCGGACCGTAGGCTATCAGCACCCCCAGCGAACCGGCAGCCACCAACAGGGCAAGCAGGGCGGCACCTTCGCCCAGCAAGGCCGCGGTGCGCGTCGGCAAACCGCGCCTCCAGCCGATCAGGGCCAAAGCGCCCATGAAAAATGCAGGCGCAAGAAGGGGTAACAGATGGATCAACATGGGAACTCCGGTGGTGGCAAATTGATTGGCACCCTCTTACGCATCGGCTTTACCCGATAAAAATTCATTGTTCGCAATAAAACGTTCGCTTATATCGAACGATATGTCAGACATGAACTACAATCACCTGCGCTATTTCTGGGAGGTCGCCCGTGACGGGAACCTGACGCGCACGGCCGAGCGGCTGAACCTGTCGCAATCCGCCGTTTCGGTGCAGATCCGCAAGCTGGAAGACCGGCTGGGCCAGCCGATGTTCGAGCGCCGCAACCGGCAACTGCACCTGACCGAGGCGGGACGGATCACGCTGGATTATGCCGACACCATTTTTGGGGCCGGTCAGGAGCTGGTGGACACTTTGCGCAGAACCGGCAGCGCGCAGCAGGTGTTGCGCGTCGGCGCACTGGCCACGTTATCGCGCAACTTTCAGATCGAGTTTCTGCGGCCATTGCTGGGGATGCCGAAGGTCGAGCTGGTCTTGCGATCCGGCACGTCGATCGAGCTGTTGCAGGGGTTGGAGACGCTCAGTCTGGATGTGGTACTGACCAACCGCGCGCCTGCCCCCGATGCGCTGACGTCGTTCATCGTGCATCCCGTTTCGCAACAACCCGTCAGCGTGATCGGAAGGCCGGACCGGATCGGGGCTGGCAGAAGCCTTTTTGATCTGCTCAACACGCATCCGATCATCGTGCCCACCTTGGAAAGCCCTGTGCGGGCCGGTTTCGATGCGCTGTGTGCACAGCTGGGGGTCAGGCCGGTTCTGGCAGCGGAAGTGGACGACATGGCGATGATGCGTCTGCTGACGCGCGAAGACATCGGCCTGGCCGTTCTGCCGCCCATCGTGGTCAAGAACGAGCTGGAATCAGGGTTGCTGAAAGAGGCAGATCACGTCGTGGGCCTGACCGAGAGCTTTTACGCCGTCACCGCCAAACGCAAATTTCCCAACCCGTTGCTTGCCAGGTTGTTTGCATCGGTTGAATGACGGTTTAAACGGCGCAACCCGCCACGCGTTCATCCGCTACAGCGCAGAGCTATATGCCCTGCGCCGCACTCAGTTCAGATTGCAAGCGTGCCTCTTCCTTTGCCTTTGGCGTCGAGAAGCGGGCAAGCAGCAGATAGGCCACCGGTGTCAGATAGAGCGTTGACAGGGTCGCCATGCCAAGGCCCCCGACGATCACCCAGCCCAATGCCTCGCGCGCCTCGGCTCCTGCTCCTGCGGACATGATCAGGGGGATGCCGCCGACCACTGTCGAGGTCATCGTCATCATCACCGGACGCAGCCGGATCGTCGAGGCCGCGAGGATTGCGTCATGCACATTGTCGCCCTTGTCTCGAAGCTGGTTAGCAAACTCGACGATCAGAATCCCGTTCTTGGCCATGATCCCTATCAACATCACCAGCCCGATCTGGCTGTAGACGTTCAGGCTCTGGCCCGTCAGCAGCAGCGCAAACACCGCGCAGGCCAGCCCAAGCGGCACGGTCGACATCACCACGACGGCGGAGACGAAGCTTTCGAATTGGGCGGAGAGCACCAGAAACACCACGAGAATGGCAAAGCCGAAGGTCAGGAAAATGCCCGAATTGGTCTGGTCCAGCGTTGCAGCCTCGGCCATGGGCACGATGCGGTTTTGTTCGGCCAGAACATCCGCGCCGATCTCGCGCACCTGCTCCAGCGCATCGCCCAGCGACAGTTCGGGCGTCAGCCCCGCCGTCAGCTCGACAGACCGGTTTTGCCCCTCGCGGTCCAGCTCCGGGGCCACGGCGCGTTCTTCCAGTGTGACGAAGCTGGCCAGCGGCACCATCAGACCGTTGCCCGACTGGACAAAGATATTCTCAAGATCACTCGGATCGTTGACCGGATCTGATGTGGACAGCATCTTCACGTCAAAACTTTTGTCATCGATAAAGACCGACCCCACGGTGCGTCCATCCAGCATCGCCTGAAGCGCCTGACCCAATCCGGTGATGTCGATGCCCAGATCAGCAGCCAGCGAGCGGTCGATCTGCACGAAAAGTTGCGGTTGCGTGCGTTCGTATTCCAGCCGGACCTGTCCCATTTCGGGGATCTCGCTCAGCCGGTCGACCATGGTTTCGGCAACTTCGGCCAACTGGTCGTAGCTGTCGCCGGTGATGGAAAAGGCCAGCCCCCGCCCTGCGCCGCGAATGCCCAGTGAGTTCGGCTGGATCGCAAAGGCACGCACGCCGATGATGCCGCGCAGCGCTCCGTTGATCTCGCCCACGATGTCCTGCTGGCTGCGGGTGCGTTCATCCCATTTGGCCAGCGTGAACACCATGAAGCCACGGTTGTTCGCGCCAAATCCAGTGATCGAAAAAACGTTGGTGACTTCGCCGCGTTCCTGCATGGGCCCGACGATATCCTCGATCTCGCGCATCTTGCCGCGGGTGTAATCAAGCGAGACACCCTGCGGTGCCGTCACGCTGAGCAAGGCCACGGCACGGTCTTCGGCAGGGGTCAGTTCCTGTCGGATGCCGCCCGCCATCATCGCCGCAGTCGCCGCGACAAAGACCGCGACCAGCACGATCACGAACGGCATAGCCAAAGCGCCGCGCAACGTCGCCTCGTATCCGCGCATCAGCCGGTTTCCCAACCAGATCATCGGCCCGCGTGCGTCCGTTTCGGGGGCTTTGGTCAACAGGCGGCTGGCCAGAACCGGACAAAGGCTGAGGGCAACGATGGACGACAGCAAAACCGCCATCGCCAGCGTAAAGCCGAATTCGCGGAAAAGCCCGCCTGCCTGCCCCGGCAAGAACGACAGCGGCACGAAGACCGCCGCCAGCGTCGCCGTGGTGGTGACGACGGCAAAGAACACCTGCGAGGTGCCTTTGACCGCAGCAGCACGCGGCCCCATGCCCGCCGCACGCTGGCGCACGATATTTTCCAGCACCACAATCGCGTCGTCCACCACCATTCCGGTGGCCAGAACCAGCGCCAGCAGGGTCAGGATGTTGATCGAGAACCCGACCATGTAAATCGCAGCCAACGTGCCCACCAATGCCACGGGCAAGGTCAGCGTCGGGATCAGCGTCGCGCGAAAATCGCGCAGGAACAGGAAGATCACCGCGACCACGATTGCAATCGCATAGGCCAGTGTCTTGAGCACCTCTTCGATCGAGCCCGAGATGAAGACCGCATCGTCGGAGGTGACGACGATGGTCACGTCATCTGGCAGCGTCTGGTTCAGTTCCTCCACGACCTCGCGCACGCTCGCGGAAATCTCCAGCGTGTTTGACGTGGCCTGTCGGATAACGCCGATCCCCAGGCCCTGCTGACCGTTCGCACGCAGCACGGTTTCGCCAGTGGCCGGGCCCAGTGTCACCTGTGCGACATCGCCCACCTTGACGTCCCGCTTTATCTCCAGCGCTTCGAATGCAGCGGCGGTGGCGACGGTGGCGGTGGTCCGAACGTTAATGGACTGGCGATCGCCGGCCAGATCACCGGCCGGCGTGTCAAAGGCCAGATTGGACAGGGCGCGCTGCATGTCGCCCAGGGTCAGCCCCCGGCTGGCCAGCTTGAGCTGGTCGATGTCGACACGGAAAATCGGTTCGCGATCACCATAGATTTGCAGATCGGCCACACCTTCGACGGAAATCAGGCGATCTTCGATGCGGTCCTGAACGATGGCTGTCAATTCCTGAGGCGAGCGGCCCGCCGAGGTGACGGCGATGCGCATCACCGGCTGGGCGTTGGCGTCGGCCTTGACGATCTCGGGCTGCTCGGCACTTTCCGGCAGTTGGTTCACGATCCGCGCGACCGCATCGCGCACATCCGTGGCGGCCACGTCGATGTCGACGTTGTCGTTGAATTCCAATGTCACGCGGCTGCGTCCGAACCGCGAGTTCGACGAGATCGACCGCACGCCCGACACACGGCCCACTGCGCCTTCGATCCGACCTGTCAGCTCCTGGTCCACCGTCTCGGGCGAGGCGCCGTCAAACCGCGTGGTGACGGTCACCACGGGCCTGTCCACATTCGGCAATTCGCGGATTTCCGCACCGAACAGCCCGGCAAGACCCGCCAGTACGATCAACGCATTCAGCACAAAGGCCAGGATCGGGCGGCGTACGAACAGCGCCGTACCGGAAAAGGATTTCTCGCTCACAAGGTGCCCTCGCCGGTGTCATCGCTGCGCACAACCGCCGCCGCTTCGTCCGACTGCGGACTTACCTCGGCACCGGTGCGCAACGACTGTACGCCTTCGGTCACGACCAAATCGTCGGCGTTCAAGTCGTCTGAGCGGACCAGCACAGCATCGCTGTTGCGCTGCGTGATTTCCACGACCACCTGAACCGCCTTGCCGTCGCGTACCACCCAGACAAAGGGACCGTCGCTTGACCATTGAACGGCCAGCGGTGCAATGGACAAAAGCGTTTCTCCCGGAAAGGACAGGTTGACCGAAAAGGCCATGCCGGCGCGCAATTGATCATCGGCATTGGGCACCCGGCCCTGCACCAGAAGCGTGCGGCTGGCGCGGTCTACGACGCTGTCGATCACGCTGATTTCGCCGGTGAGAACCTCATCCGGCTGGCCCAGCGGCATCACATTGATTTGCTGACCCACTTTTATGATGCCGATTATGCGTTCAGGCACGCGAAAGTCGATCAGGATATCGGAGCGGTCTGTGATGGTGACCAGCGCGTCTTGCGCATTCACGCGGTCGCCAGTTGCGAGGTTGATGATGCCGACCCAACCGGCGATGGGCGCTTCGATCTGGCGTTGGGACAGGTCGAACTCGGCCTGACGCACGGCCAGTTCCGCACTGCGCAACACCAGTTCGGACTCGCGCAGCCGCACTTCGGTCACGGCACCGGAAGTCTGCAATTGAGCAATGCGCGCGGCCTCGGTGCGGGCGTTCTCGAACTCGATCTGCGACTGTTCCAGCGCGATCTTTTCAGCCTCGTCCTGAAGGCGTGCAATGATGGTACCGGCCTCGACGAACTGTCCCGAGGCGATGGCAAGCTCGGTGATCGTGCCGACGGCACTGGGCCGAACGGTAACCGAGCTTCGCGCACGGCCGTCTCCGATGGCTGTGATCCGGTCAGCGAGGGCCTGTTCGCCCACACGCGCGGTCACGACCGGCACGGCGCCGCCTTGCCCACCACGCTGTTCGGGCGCAGCTTCCGCCGCCTCGGTGGGCGTGATGCCCAGCAATTCCAGAACCCCGATCCGCGCCAATAATGGCTGAGACGCAGGGACATAGGTGACCCACACGTAAAGTCCTGCAGCAATCAGTATAAGCGAGAGAACGATCTGGCGCAGCGCTTTCATTATCGGGGCTTTCGTCTTGTTTTGGCGATGGTTAGCATGAAGCGCTTCGAACGCAAAAGCACTTCAATTCGCCGTGTATGCACCGATGTGCCGCACGGTTGTGTCATTACGGGGCAACATAGGGCCGTTGCAGGTCTTTGGCACACCCCGATGCGATGTTTTTTCCGGGCGTGATAAAACTTGCAGAAAGCGGTTGGCGAATCTTAGGCTGCAACCGGTGCGACGATGCTGAAAAGGGGATTTGGACGATGACGGGCAACGGCGCTTTGAACACGATGCTGACCAACAGCGACCTGGAGCAGCTTGCCCAGTGGCGACGCGACTTGCATCGCCACCCCGAGCTGTCCGGGCAAGAGGAAGAGACCGCAAGCCGTGTGGTCAAGATGCTGGAGCCGACTGGGCCGGACACCATCCTGACCAAATTGGGCGGACACGGTGTTGCCGCAATTTACGCGAGCGGTGAGCAGGGCCCGACCGTCATGCTGCGTTGCGAACTGGATGGCTTGCCGATTGAAGAGGTGAACCCTGATCTGCCGCATCTTTCGCAGGTTTCGGGCCAGGGACATTTGTGCGGACATGACGGGCATATGGCAATTCTCGCCGCCACAGCGCGATGGCTGGGGCGCAATCGGCCCGCGAAAGGGCGCGTGGTCTTGTTGTTTCAACCTGCCGAAGAGGACGGATCAGGCGCCAAGAAGGTCATCGAGGACGCGCGCTTTGCCACGATCACCCCCGAATATGCCTTTGCACTGCACAATTTCCCCGGCCTTCCGCTGGGCCATGCCGTCATTGCAGAGGGCGCGATGAATTGCGCATCGCGGGGCATGAAGATCGCTCTTCACGGACGCACGGCGCACGCCTCGCAACCCGAAAATGGTATCTCTCCAGCACCTGCCCTGGCCGCGCTGCTGACTGATCTGGTCACGCTGACCCACGCGCAGGACAGCGCCGATCCGGACTTTGCGCTGGTCACGGTCACCCACGCACAGCTGGGCGAGCAGGCGTTCGGCATCGCACCGGGGGACGCCGAAATCTGGGTCACCTTGCGCACTCAGAAAGATGCGACGATGTCCGCTTTGGTAGAACGCGCAGAAAGCCTGGTCATACAAGCCAGCAAGGATCACAAGCTGGAGCACGGCATTTCCTATCACGACATCTTCCAACACTGCGAAAACGACTCCGATGCGACGCGGATACTGCAAGCCGCACTGAGCGCCGCCGACGTCCCGCTGACAACTGCGGAACTGCCGATGCGCGCGTCAGAGGATTTCGGTCGCTTCCGTGAGTGCTCCAGATCGGCAATGTTCCTGCTTGGCGCGGGGACGGATACGCCCAGCCTGCACAATCCGAATTACGATTTCCCCGACGATCTGATCCCGGTCGGGGCCAAGGTGTTTGCGAAGGCGCTGAAGGGGCTGTGTTACTGATGTCGACGCCACCTATCAGAAGGGCAGCTTGACCTGCATCAATGACGGGTACCTTCGGGGGGGCTATTCTCTTGTTCAAAGAGAAAAGGATTTTGCAGATGTTCACCGTTTCCAAACCTTCCCCCGACCGCCTTGATATCGAAATAACCGGCGCGCTTGACGCCGATGCCATGCAGGCGGCGCTGGACGAGATTGTCGCGCAGTCCGAAGGGATCACTGACGGCAAGTTGCTGTTCACAATACAGAACTTCGAGATGCCGACCTTTGGCGCGTTTCTGACAGAGATGATGCACATGCCCTCCTTGCTGAGCATGATTCGAAAATTCGACCGCTGCGCGACGCTGTCCGACGTGGGCTGGCTGCGCACTTTTGCCGAGTTCGAGGGGGCGGTGATCCCGTCGCTGGATGTCCGAAGCTTTGCCTTGACCCAGACGGCAACGGCAGAGGCCTGGCTGGAAGGGCAGGATGACGGTGAAGACGAGGATGACCCTGAGAATTTTCCGGTCTAGGGGATGGCAGTCCGCTGAAAGCGGCGCTCGCGCGTCCTCTGCAGCCGCCATCCGGGCCAGAGTGCGTGTCAAACAACGTGCGCAAGAACAGCAGGCCCCTTGACTGAAAAAAGCACCGGTTTGCGACTGAATCTGTCGATTGCGCTTGCACTTCCGCAAATCAGATGCAGTTTCGGTGGACCAGTGATCAACCAGTTCAAGGGCTCCACATGTCCCTCTTCATTATCGTTGCGCTGCCGTTCTTTGGCGCGCTGCTACCGGGTCTTATGAATTCAGCAGGCCGCTCGGCCTGTGCCGGCGTGACGTTCACGGTGTCGCTTGCGGCCTTCATCGGCTTGCTGACAAACCTGCCTGCGGTGCTGGCCGGTGACGTCGTGATGGCGCGGATGGATTGGATGCCGGCACTGGGGCTGAACTTTACGCTGATGCTGGACGGTCTGGGCTTTTTCTTTGCGCTGCTGATCCTTGGCATCGGCCTTTTGATCATCGCCTATGCGCGCTCCTACCTCAGCCGCGAAGACAACATGGGCGAATTTTTCACCTATCTGCTGCTGTTTCAGGGCGCGATGGTGGGGATCGTTCTAAGCGACAACATCCTGCTTTTGCTGGTTTTCTGGGAACTTACCTCATTGTCGTCGTTCCTGCTGATCGGCTACTGGAAACACCTGCCCGAAGCGCGGCAAGGCGCGCGGATGGCGTTGACCGTGACCGGCATGGGCGGGCTTTGCATGATCGGTGGCATGCTGATCCTGGGGCAGATCGCGGGCAGCTATGACCTGAGCGTGATCTTGCAGAACCGTGATCTGATCCAGGCCGATCCGCTGTACCTAACGGCCCTGATCCTGATCCTGCTGGGCTGTTTCACCAAATCTGCACAGTTTCCGTTCCATTTCTGGTTGCCCCACGCGATGTCCGCGCCGACGCCGGTCTCGGCCTATCTGCATTCGGCAACGATGGTCAAAGCGGGCATTTTCCTGATGGCCCGCATGTGGCCGGTTCTGTCGGGCACGCCTGAATGGTTCGTGATCGTGACCACCGCCGGTCTGATCACGATGGTGCTGGGTGCTGTGATTGCGCTCTTCAAGAACGATCTGAAATCATTGCTGGCGTTCTCGACGGTCAGTCATCTGGGCCTGATCACGATGCTTTTGGGCACCGGTACCGCCTTTGGCGCCATGGCAGCGACGTTTCACATTCTGAACCACGCGACGTTCAAGGCGGCGCTTTTCATGTCTGCAGGGATCATCGATCACGAAGCACACACCCGCGACATCCGCCGTCTGGGCGGCCTGCGCACGCTTATGCCGGTGACTTTCGTGATCGTAACGCTGGCGGCATTGTCGATGGCGGGCATTCCGCTGCTGAACGGGTTCCTGTCGAAGGAAATGATGCTGGAAGAGGCGACCAAAACGGTGCTGTTCGACACGCCCTGGCTGGTCCCGGTACTGGCGACCGTTGCTTCGGTGTTCTCTGCGGCCTATTGCTTCCGGCTGATCGCGCATGTGTTCTTTGGCCCCGTGCGCGATGATTATCCAGCCAAGCCGCATGATCCCGGCGCGGGGCTGTGGCTGCCTCCGGCGTTTCTGGTGGTGCTGGTCGTGGCGATCGGCGTCGCGCCGTTTATCGCAGAGCCTTTCGTCAAGCTGGTGACCGCATCGGTGCTGGGCAACGCCGCCGACGTGCCCACCGCCTATTTCAAGATCTGGCACGGGCTTGTGCCCGCGCTCTACCTGTCGATCATTGCCGTCGCCGGTGGCCTGTTGCTGCTGCTGGCCTACAAACTGCTGAACCGTGTGTGGGAGGGTACTCCGCGCCCCGAGGCCAAGACGATTTTCGAGGCACTGATCGAAGCCGTCGTGGTGCTGGCCCAGAAGCTGATCCTGAGTCTGCACAATGGTGCTTTCACACGCTATGCCCTCATCGCCTTCGTGGCGATCCTTGCCGCGGGCTTTCATGCCTGGAGTACGGGCACGGTCGGGGCTCCTACCCGGATTCCGCAAGCCGCAGGGCCGGTTCCGATCGCAGGCTGGGCCATGCTGGTGGCCGCAACCGTCGGGATGGTGTTCTTGCACCGCAACCGCTTTTTGTCGCTGATGCTGATTGGTATCGTCGGCCTGATGGTGTCGGTCGGTTTCGTCTTTTTCAGCGCCCCGGACCTCGCGATGACGCAGTTCACTGTCGAGGTTGTGACGATCATCCTGCTGCTTCTGGCCCTGAATTTCCTGCCCAAGCACACGCCGGTCGAAAGCACTTTGCTGCGCCGCGTGCGCGATGGCGGCGTGGCGATTGCGGGGGGGCTGGCGGCCTTTGGGCTGGCCTATCACTATCTTTTGCGCGAAGCGGTCAGCACGCCAATATCCGAGTTTCATCTGGCCAACTCCTATAAAGGCGGCGGCGGCACCAACGTGGTCAACGTGATCCTTGTCGATTTTCGTGGCTTCGACACCTACGGCGAAATCATCGTTCTGGGGATCGCGGCACTGTTGATCTATGCGCTGACCGAAACGCTGCTGAGCGGCCCCGTGCGTGCGCGCCTGTTGAACCGCAAGCCCGACCAGAAACGCGCCGGCGACACGCATCCGATGATGATGGTCGTGCTGACGCGGGTGATCATGCCGATCATCCTGATGGTTGGTTTCTACATCTTCCTGCGTGGTCACAACGAGCCGGGAGGCGGCTTTATCGCGGGGCTTGTCGTGTCCATCGGCGTGGTGATGCAATATATGGCCAGCGGCTTTGCGTGGACGTCGACGCGGCTTAAATACCCGTACCACGGTGTGATCGGTGCAGGCGTTCTGATCGCCGGTCTGACTGGCATCGGGTCGTGGTTCGTGGGCAAACCGTTCCTGACGTCCGATTTCACCTACGTCCGCATCCCGCCGTTCGAAGAGTTCGAACTGGCCACCGCAGCACTTTTCGATCTGGGCGTTTTCCTTGCGGTCGTGGGCGCGGTAATGCTGTCGCTGGAAAGCTTCTCGCGTCTCGCACGGCGGGCTTCGCAGCCGGAAAGCGAACATCCCATGGACATCGACCCCTCGCGCGATGGGTCGCCATCCGACCCGAACCGGTCCGCACAGGAGGCGGTGTGATATGGAAATGCTCGTTGCCTCCGCCATCGGCGTGCTGACTGCCGGTGGGCTCTATCTGATACTGCGCCTGCGGACCTTTCCGGTGATCATGGGCATGTCGCTGCTGACTTATGCCGTGAACGTGTTTCTGTTCACCTCCGGGCGGCTGACCACCGGCGCGCCGCCGATCTTGCGGGATGACGTCGCCGTATACGCCGATCCGCTGCCGCAGGCACTGGTGCTGACGGCCATCGTGATTTCCTTCGGCATGACGGCTGTGGTCGTGATGATCAGTCTGGGGGCCTTTCTGGGGTCGGACGACGACCACGTGGATGATCCGACACAGCAAGACCAAGACCGCACAGGGGATGCATCATGACCCACTGGATCGTCGCCCCCGTCATACTGCCTGCATTGCTCGCTCCGTTCATCGTGCTGGCCGCGCGCTATCATATCGGCATTCAGCGCACCTTTTCTGTGGTTGGCGTGCTTGCCCTGATCGCCGTCGCGACCGGACTGGCCATACAAGCCTCCGATGGCACGATAACGATTTACCAGATGGGCGACTGGGCCGCCCCATTCGGCATCGTTCTGGTGGCGGACCGGCTGTCGACCTTGATGGTGCTGCTGACCGCGGTGCTGGCCCTGTTCGTACTACTTTATGCGATAGGTTCCGGCTGGGACAATCGCGGGCGACATTTCCACGCGCTTTTCCAGTTCCAGCTGATGGGGCTTATGGGCGCGTTCCTCACGGGTGACCTGTTCAACCTGTTCGTCTTCTTTGAGGTGCTGTTGATCGCCTCCTATGGCCTGATGATCCATGCGGGCGGCAATGCGCGGCTGCGCGCGGGCGTGCAATACGTGCTGTTCAACCTCATCGGCTCGACCCTTTTCTTGTTCGCGCTTGGCGCGATCTATGCCGAGACCGGCACGCTGAACATGGCCGATCTGGCCCAGCGCGCCGCACTGATCGGTGCAGACGCAACCGCTGGGCTGCGCGTCGGGGCTGTGCTTTTGCTGCTGGTCTTTGCGATCAAGGCGGCGGTCGTGCCGCTGCACTTCTGGCTGCCGTCCAGCTATGCCGAGGCGCCGTGGCCGGTGGCCGCACTTTTCGCCATCATGACCAAGGTCGGCGCCTACGGGATCATCCGGGTTTATACGATGATCTTCCCTCCCGAACTGGAAGCCACATCGGGTCTGCACGACATCTGGCTGCAACCTGCGGCCCTTGTGTCACTTGCCGTCGGGATGTTCGGCGTGCTGGCCGCCAAGCGGCTGGACCGGCTGGTGGCCTTTTCCGTCATCGGATCGATGGGTATCGTGATGGTCACGATCTCGCTTTTCACCCCCGAGGGAATGGCCGCAGCGCTCTATTACATCGTGCATTCGACGTTGGCAGGCGCGGCATTGTTCCTGATCGCCGATCTTGTGCGGACCAGCCGGAAAAATCTGGACCTGACCCCGCAGGCGCCCATCGCCGGGGCTGCGCTGACGGCGGCGCTGTTCTTTCTGGCCGCCATCGCGATGGTCGGATTGCCGCCGTTGTCAGGCTTCATCGGTAAACTTCTGGTGCTGACTGCCGCCCTGGAAAGTGAACGCGTCGTCTGGATCTGGGCCATCGTGCTTGGGTCAAGCCTGATCAGCATATTGGGCTTTGCCCGTGCAGGCAGCGTTGTGTTCTGGAAAGCCACCAGCGTCGCACCCATCGACGAGGCTGAAAATGCCGACGATCTGCGCAGCCCTGCGGTACTGTCCTATGTTGCGGTCGGCGGGCTGATTGCGGTGCTGACAGCACATACCGTCTTTGCCGGGCAGGTGCATGGCTATACAACAGCCATCGCCGCCCAGTTGTTCGCACCCGAGCCGTACCTGTCGACCGTGCTGGACACACCCGGTAAGCTCTCGGTGCCGAAGGAGGACTATTGATATGGCGCGCGCATTCCAGTGGCTGATGCCACACCCGCTCCTGACCCTTATCCTGACGATTGTCTGGACATTGCTTCAGAACGACATCTCGGCCGGGATGATCGTCTTTGGGCTGATCCTGGGGATCGTGATCCCCTGGGGCACCTCCATATGGTGGCCGGACCGCCCGATGGGCTTTCATCCGGGTCGAATGGTAATCTACAGCATCATCGTGCTGTGGGACATCATCGTCGCCAACCTCGAGGTTGCGTGGATCGTGCTGACCGTGCCGAACGCCAAACTGAAACCGGCCTGGATCATGGTGCCTCTTGATCTGCGCCTGCCCGAGGCGATCACCCTGCTGGCCGGAACGATCACGCTGACGCCTGGCACCGTCTCGGCGGATCTGTCCGATGAGGGGCACAGCCTTTTGGTGCATGTGCTGCACACCGATGACCCCGACGCCGTGCGCGACGAGATAAAAGAACGCTACGAAAACCGTTTGGAGAGGATATTCTCATGACGTTAGCTTCTGAACTTATGAATATCGCTCTGATCATCGCCTTTGCCGCACTGTCGCTCGGGCAGATCCTTTCGATGTTGCGCCTTGTGTTAGGCCCTACGCCCGGTGACCGTATCCTTGCCCTCGACACGATGGTGATCAACGGATTGGGGCTGGTGCTGGTGCTGGGCATCCACCAAGGCGCTCAGATCTATTTCGAGGTCTCACTGCTGATCGCGATGCTGGGCTTTGTCTCGACCGTCGCACTGGCGCGGTTTCTTCTGCGGGGAGACATCATCGAATGACAGTCGAAACTATTGGCACCTATGCCGTCGCAATCTTTCTGCTGATCGGGTCAGCGTTCGTGATGATCGGGGTGATCGGCCTTTTGAAATTCAACGATCCGATGACGCGCCTGCACGCCCCGACCAAGGTGGGCACCATCGGCATCGGCATGTTGCTGATGGCCTCGATGGCCCATTCGTTCATATTGGGCGAACCTTCGATACATGAACTGTTGATCATGGCGTTCCTGTTCGTGACGGCGCCGATCTCGGCGAATTTCATCGCCAAGGTGAACATCCACCACGGGGTTAGTGAAGCCCCGCCCGCGCCGCCGCGCGACGGCATGTGGGCGACGCTGAACTCGCCGGACAATGATCAGAACGTCGAGGATACCAAGCAGGTTTAGGGCTCGCGTCGGCGCCAGCCCGCACCGGTAAACGCCTCCTCAGCCCCCGACTTGGTTTCCGCAAAAATCAGTCTTCGCGTTTCTGCAGCAGCAGCGAGGCCAGACCCAAAAGGGCAGAAACCACGATCAACAACAGCGACACAGCGTTCAGCACCGGGGTCGAGCCCAGTTTGAGCCGATCGAACATCGTGATGGTCAGCGGCGCGTCGGAGCCTACGAGCATGAGCGTGGTGTTGAAGTTCTCAAAGCTCATCAGCACCGCAACTACGCCAGCCGCGCCCATCGCCGGGTAGAGAAACGGCAGGGTCACGGCACGCACTGCCCCGAGATGCGTGGCGCCAAGGTTCAGCGCTGCTTCTTCCAGACTGGTGTCGAACTTTTGCAGACGCGCCGAGATGACCAGTGTGGCGAATGTGGTGATAAACGAAAACTGCCCCAGCACCACCAGTATCAGACCGGGGCGCAAGCCGTCGAACCACAGGCCGGTGGCGTCTTCGAGGGTGTTCGCGACCGAGGATGAGAACACGAGAATCGAGATGCCAAGGATGATGCCCGGTATGATCAGGGGCAGCAGCATCAGGATATAGAGAAACCCTTTGCCGCGAAAGTCGTGTCGCACGAACAGGAACGCGTTGCAGGTGCCCACGAAGACCGCCAGCAGCGACACCCAGAACGCCACGACGCCCGAGGTGACGACAGAGCGCAGGATGGGCCGTTCGTTGAATACACCGATATAGGGCGCGTCGTCGCCGAAGAACCACGCCCAGGTGAACCCCTCCCACGGCAGCGAGGGGAACACGGAATCGTTGAAGGCAAAAACGCAGACCGTCGCCAGTGGCAACGCCAGATAGATGAAGAACAGCGTCACATAGGCCCGGTAGGTCCACTTGAATGCGCTGCTTTGGGGGATACCGGTAATCATGAGCGCGCCATTGTCTTGCCCAGAGATTGCCGCGACAGCTTGAGGCCGACGAAAACGATCAGCGACGACAGTCCCAAGAGCAGGAAGCCGAAGGCCGAGCCCAGTTCCCAGTTGAAGCGCGTGATGAACTGGCTGTAGATCAGCCCGGTGAACCACAGGCTGTCCTTGCCGCCCAGCAGGATCGGGGTCAGGTAATTGCCAAGGCTGAGCATGAACACCACGATGCAGCCCGACACGATGCCGGGCATGGCGTGGGGGATCACGATCTCGCGCAGGATGGCAAAGCCGCTGGCCCCCAGATCATAGCCCGCCTCGATCAGGCTGTCGTCGAGGCTGTCCAGGGTGGTCACCAGCGGCACCACCATGAACAGCATCGACGTATAGACCAACCCGGTCATGATCGCCGCATCGTTGTACAGCATCTCGACCGGTCCATCGACCAGACCGAGGTATTGCAGCAGGTTGGAAAACACGCCGGTTTCGCGCAACAGGATCATCCAGCCGAAGGTGCGCACCAGTTCACTGACCCAGAACGGGATCAGGCACATCAAAAACAGCGTGGTCTTGGCCCGACCGCGCGTCAGTTTGGCGATGTAATAAGCGATGGGAAAGCCGATCAGCAGCGTCAGCGCTGTCGCTGCAATCGACATATAGGCGGTGCGCGCGAAGGTGTTCCAATAGAGCGGTTCGTTGAAGAACACGGCATAGTTGGCAAAGCTGGTCTCGTATTCGCGAATACCCACCTTTTCGCGTAAGGACACCGCGAACATGCCCACATGCGGC
>JAGXHE010000170.1 GCA_024636445.1 Sulfitobacter sp. | reverse complement strand
GCGATATAAGGCGGCAACGGCATCGCACCGGCTTCGGCCAGAGCGGCGTCGAAATCATCGCCCGCAAGGTTGAAACGCAGGTGGCCCTGCCCGTCTTCCGTGCCTTGCAATGTGGCAGACAGCGCATCGGAGAACCGGACAAGTTCGCCAACCTTAAGCTTTTTCAATGGCTTGACCAATGCCGACCAGGTGCCATCTGCACGCGGCTCCAACAGCGTCACTTCGATACGGGCCTCGGTCGCGCCCTGCGCCGACATCCGCGCCCGCGTGCCCGACAGCCGTGCCGGGATCACACGGGTGTCGTTCAGCACCAACCGGTCGCCCGCACGCAGCCACGACCCAAGGTCCGAGACCCGCGCGTCGTGGATATGATCTGCATCAGCCACCAGCAGACGCGCCGAGGTGCGCGGCACCGCAGGGCGGGTCGCGATCAGCCCGTCGGGAAGGTCGAAATCAAAGTCGGTCAGTTTCATGATCCCGCCCTTAACGCCCCCCTTGCGCGCTATCAAGCGGTGCCGGACCAACGGAAGGTGCAACGGCAGGTTCCGAAGGCGCCAGGGCCTCGGGCGCCGTGCCGCCCGATTGCGCCTGCGGCCCTTCTACATCGGGCAGTTCAGGGGGCGGGCGCCGGAAGATTTCGCGGAACATTCCGGGCGTCAGCGCCGACAGCGGATTGACGCTCACCTTGGGTTTAGAGGCGGGGCCGGTCAGCCCGTAGTTGAACCCGATCAGCCCCTCGCCCTTGCGCGTAAAGATCGCGCCGATGCCGTTCAGCAGATAGACCGGCGAGACCACGCCCTGCATGTCGAGGGTGTTGTCGTTCAGATAGTAGATGCCGTCCATCGAGATGCCCAAGGACGGTCCCGTCGCGCTGGCCTTGGTCAAGGTCATGCGGTCGGGTGTCAGACGAAACGACCCTTCGACGTTGTTAAAGACGATGCCATCGCCGCTGAGCTGTTCCAGCAACCCCACGATCGAGATCGCCGAAAGCAGGTCTGCAATGGCGGGTGCGTCCTTGACGCGGGTGTTGAGGATGGTCAGCTCGCCGTCGAAGGCTCCGTTCTGGCCGACGGGCAGCAAGGTCAGGTTCAACGCGCCGCCGCGTGCGTTCTGGATGATCCCCGCCGAGCCTACGACGCCGCCCGCGTCCTGCGATGTCAACCGCACGGCACTGCGCCCGTTCTGCGGCACCACACGGCCCGCGACCGCAGCGCCGCCGTTGATCTTGCCGGTAAAGCTGCCGTCCAGACCGTTGACAGTGTTGAAGGTGCCCTGCATGCCGGTCAGCGCGATCGTGTCGGTGATGCGCAGCTCGTCCAGCGACAGGACCAGCGGACCGGCGGACTGGCCGCTGCCCCCCGCCTTTTCCGAGCCGAAGTCGGCGGTGCGCAGGTCAATGCTGCCGCCGCGCACACGGATTTCGGGCGCAACATTGCGGCCACGGCCCACGATGTCGACGGGTGCGTTCATCCAGCCGCCCACTTTGATCTGCGAAAAGCTGGCCCGTTCAAGCGCGCCCGCCGCGTTCAGTGTCACGGTGCCGGTGGCCTGCAAACCCGCAGCACTCAGGCTGATCGCGGTGATTTCGGGGCGTGCGCCCAAGGTGGCCGCAATACGCAGGGTGCCGGGGGTGTTTGCTGCCTTGGACCAGCCCAGCGGCGCCAGCCGCATCGACAACCCGCGCAGGTTCGACGTCAGCACCATACGCGGCGCGCCGCCGCCTTTGGGCAGGTCCACCACGATCTCGCCCACGCCCCGGCCCCGGATCGACCCCGGCGGCAGGGCGATGTTGAACTGGTCCAGCGTGGCCTGCGATATCTCGACCGTGCCGCGCACCTGACTGCCGCCTGCAGCCTCGACGCCCAAGGGCTGGTCCCACACCACATCAAAGGGCACATTGCCCAAGCGCCCCGGCCCCGACACACGCACGCCGTCTGACGACGCACTCAGGGTCAGCTCAGTGGCGGACAGCGTTTGATTGGGCACCAGCTTTTCGGTGCGCACGTCCTGCACCCTGCCACTGATCGAGAACGTAACCTCTCCCGGTTCCGGCTTTTTCTTCAGCGCCAGATTGATGGCCCCATTCAGCACCACGCGCCCCTCCGCCAGATCCACGGGCAGGTTCGCTTTGCTCATCACCCGCAGCGGTTCGCGATCCAGCAGCGACAGCGCTGCGGTCACGCTGCTGGTGGTTTCCAGCCGTGCGATGGCCGGAGCGCCGTCTTTGACGGTAATGTCGGGAATGATAAAGGAAGACCCCGCCATACCGACGCGCCCCCCTTGCGGCGCTGTGACGAACCCGTCGTCGATCGACGCCACGAAGCGGTTGCGCAGCAGGCTGGCATGGCCCGACGCCGATTGTATCGGTGGCATCGTCCTCATGAACTGCACATCGGCATCGGCAAAGTCAAAGCTCAGGTAGCTTTCCATCCGCGTGTTCGGCGCGCCGCGCAGGGCAAGATCCACCTCGCGCAACTCTCCGGCCAGCAGGTTTTTTTCCACCCATTCGCGGGTGCGCACGATCAGCTTTTGCGGCCAAAGCGCCAACAGTCGTTCAGGGGCCAATTCGTCCAGTTGCGCATCCAGCGAGAACCTCCAGCCTTCGCGCTCGGCGGTCAGGTTACCGTTGGCGCGCAGCCACTGGCCCTGATCCGAGATCAGCATCTGCCCCAGCGTGATGCGAAACGGGTTCAGGTCCAGCCGGAAATCCAGACTTGCCCCGTCCAGCACCACCGGTTCGGTATAAAGATCGCCCGGATTGAATTTGAGGTCCGAGGCCGAGAACTGTCCGATCAGCGTGTCGACCTGTACCCCTTCACCATCGAGACCGCCGACAATCGCCTGCCCTTCGGCCCGTCCGGTGATCCATTTGCTGATCACGCTCAGTTCGTCAAAGCGCAGCACCCGCGAGGACGGGTCATAGTTGAAATAGGTGCGCGCGGATTGAAACGGGATCGGAAGCGTTTCATTGTTGGGCTGCACCACACCCTGCCCGATGCGCAAGGTCGCACTGATCGGCGCCAGCGCACCATTGGCCTGAACCCCGGACCGCAATGCCCCCGAGATCGGCGCGCGCAGCGCGTTCAGCCATGCAAACGCAGGCCCCTGTGCTGCGATGTCGGCAGCGGCCACATCGGCCAGCGTGACGCCGAACTCGGCCAGGGACGAGCCGATGCGGCTGGCATAGTTCGCTTCGAGCGTGGCGACGCCGGTGCCCCCCGACAGCAGCGCCAGATCTGCAGACACCGTCAGTTCGCCCCCCATGCGCGCCATTCGCATCCGCCCGCCATCTGCGGTCCATGCGCGATCGGAGCGCGCGTCTTCATAGCGTAGCGTCACGCCGTAGATGTCTGCCGTGGTCAGCGCCTGCAGTTGCGGCGTCACCAGCGCGTCATCCAGCGATGCGATCAATCCCGGCACCGAAATGGCCCGCGCGTTGTCACCAACGAGACCCTGGCCACCATAAAGCGTCACCTCGCCCTGGGCATCGCGGCGCAGGGTCACGAAAACGCCGGTCAGCTCGATCGTTTTGGGCACAATCTGTCCCGACAGCAGCGGCCTCATCGCGAGACTGGCTTCAAGCTCGGAAAAACTGACGATCTCGGCCCCGTCTGCAGTGCGCAATGTCACGTTGCGGATGCGCGCACGCGGACGCCAGCCCTTGTTGACCACGATCTCGGCCTCGTCAAAGCTCAGCTGCGGGCCTTTCAGAACCTCGTTCACCCGCGTCTCGATCCGGCCTTCCAGCCAAAAGGGCGCGGCAATCGGCTTGCCCACCAGCACGGTGATCAACACCACGGCAGCCACGCCCAGCAGTCCCATAAGCACAAGCGTGCCCAGCCCCACATGCTTGGCAATGCGGCGTTTGCGGCCCGTGCGCTTGACCTTTGGCAGGTCCGCCACGTGGGATTCTGACGACTTGGTGTCGGTCATGTCTTTATTCTTGCTGCTCCAAAGCTACTATGACAGTCAGTTTCGCGCACGCCCGGTTGGGCCAATATGACCCAGTATGACAAGGACCGTCATGATAGATGTAGCTTCCCCCGCCCCCGATTTCACCTTGCCGCAAACCGAAGGGCCTGATGTCACGTTGTCTTCCTTGCGTGGTGCCCCTGTGGTTCTGTTCTTTTATCCAAAGGACAATACGCCGGGCTGCACCAAGGAATCCATTGCCTTTTCAGAGCATATGCAAGCCTTCGCCGATGCGGGCGCGCAGGTCTATGGCATTTCCAAGGACAGCCTGAAGAAACACGCCAATTTTACCGCCAAGCACGATTTGACGGTGCCGCTGTTGTCCGACGAAAACGGCAGTGTCTGCGAAGACTACGGCGTTTGGAAAGAAAAACAGATGTATGGCAAGACCTTTCTGGGGATCGAGCGGACTACGGTGCTGATCGCCGCAGATGGGACCATTGCGCGGATCTGGCCCAAGGTCAAAGTACCGGGCCACGCCGAAGAGGTTCTGGAGGCGGTGAAGGCCCTGTGATGGCTGCTGACATGATGCCGCTTGCGCAGATGGCCGACGCGGTGCTGCGCTGTGGCGATGCGCGGGCCAAGACCGCACTTTCGCGCAGGCTGGCGGCCCAGTGGCAGGCGGCGCGTGCCGCAGGTGAAACGCCGGACATCGGCACCGCCAGCCCGCCGATGCAGCCCGCGCGGCCCGCGCGCCCCGAACTGCTGGCACCGCGCGACGTGCCGCACCGCAAACCCGGCAGCCCCGAGGGGCGCATAGCCCTGTTGCATGCCGTCGCACATATCGAACTGAACGCAGTCGATCTGCACTGGGACATCATCGCACGGTTTTCTCATGTGCCGATGCCGATGGGATTCTTTGACGACTGGGTCAAGGCCGCCGACGAAGAATCCAAGCATTTCAACCTGATGGCCGATTGTCTTGAAGAGGTCGGCAGCCACTATGGCGCCCTGCCCGCACATGCTGGCATGTGGCGCGCCGCCGAGGACACCGCAGACGACCTGATGGGCCGTCTGGCCGTGGTGCCAATGGTGCTCGAGGCGCGCGGGCTGGACGTGACGCCCAACATGATCCGCATCTTCAAACAGGCCAAATCCGACAGCGCCGTCGCCGCACTCGAAACGATATACGCCGAAGAGGTGGCCCATGTCGCCTATGGGTCGAAGTGGTTCCATTTTCTGTGCGGTCGGGAAAACCTCGACCCCAAAGAAGTGTTCCACACCCTCGTGCAAAAGTATTTCCACGGCGCGCTCAAGCCGCCTTTCAACGAGGAAAAACGGGCAGAGGCAGGCATACCGCCGGACTTTTACTGGCCTCTGGCCGTGTCACCCTGAAGCGTGCCGACCTGAACCCCACCTGCTAAGTCGAAATATTTAAGCGGTTTTTTGCCCAATTTGACATCGAATCCGCACGAAAGCCTAAATCGAAGGCCAAAGCGGTTGCCCGATTGTACTGAGGTCTTTATGCAACGCCTAAGGGTGACTGTGTCGGGGAATGCAGCGCTTGTTTGGGATGGAAAAAGGACGGGCAACTTGCGCACACGTCTCGCAATCAAATTCGATACCGCACTCGAGCGGTGGTTTCCGGAGCGCAGGGTCTTCCTGAAATCCGACACGGACACGCGATTCATTCGCCTGCGTCCGGCAACACAACTGGTGGCATTTGCAGGATCGTCCCTGCTGGTCGCCTGGGCCATTATCGCCACTGCAGTCATCTTGATGGACAGCATCGGATCTGGCAACTTCCGCGAACAGGCCAAACGCGACCAGCGCACCTATCAGGCGCGCCTGAACGACCTGGCCGGTCAACGCGATGTACGTGCCACCGAAGCGCACGCGGCGCAGGAACGCTTTAACGCCGCCCTCACCCAGATTTCCGTGATGCAATCCGAACTTCTGGAAAGTGAAACACGCCGTCGCGAGCTGGAGACCGGGATCGAAGTGATCCAGTCGACCCTGCGCGGCACGATGAAAGACCGCGAAACCGCACGCGATAAGGTTGTTGCCCTGACAGAACAGATGGGCAGCGGTGGCACTGCCTCGGCGATGGCCGACAACGGTGCGGGCGCGCCGATGGATTTCGTGGCCACTGCACTGGCCGAAACCGCCGCCCAGCGTGACCAGATTGCCCGCGACGCCGAAGACGCGCTGCTGGCCGCAGACGAGCTGAACGAACAGATCGCGGTGATGCGCGACCAGAACGACGCGATCTTCCGCCAGCTGGAAGACGCGATGACCATCTCTGTCGCTCCACTGGACAAGATGTTCCGCGCCGCCGGGATGCCGACCAAACAGATCATCGACCAGGTGCGCCGTGGCTATTCCGGTCAGGGTGGCCCGCTGACGCCGCTGTCGTTCTCGACACGCGGCGAGGAACCCAGCCCCGATGCCCTGCGCGCCAATCGTCTGCTGAACCAGATGGACACGCTGAACATGTACCGCATCGCGGCACAAAAAGCGCCCTTTGCCGCACCGGTCAAGAATTCCTTCCGCTTCACCTCGAGCTTTGGCTACCGCCGCGATCCCAAGACCGGTGGTCGGCGGATGCACCAGGGTGTCGATTTCGCAGCACCCACCGGCACGCCGCTTTACTCAACCGCCGATGGTGTCGTGGTACATTCGGGTTGGTCCTCGGGCTATGGCCGTCTGGTGAAGATCCAGCACGAGTTCGGAATCGAGACCCGCTACGCCCACATGTCGAAACTTCGCGTCAAAGTCGGCCAAAGGGTCTCGCGCGGGGATCGCATCGGTGATATGGGGGCATCTGGACGGGTGACCGGAACGCACCTGCATTACGAAGTCCGCGTTGGCGGCAAAGCTGTAAACCCCATGATCTATATCAAGGCTGCAAACGATGTTTTCTAAGAGCAAAATCAACGAACCCGGACCAAAGGACGACGCGTCCAAGCCCAGCAGCACTGCGGTCCCCGCAAAGCCTGCAACCGGCACGTCTGCGTCCAATGAATTCAAGGCCAGCGCGCCCAAGGCAAAGCCGCCCGCGTCGGTTCTGTCGGCTGATCTGCACATCACCGGCAACCTCAAGACCACCGGCGACATCCAGGTCGAAGGCACCGTGGAAGGCGATATTCGCGCCCACCTGCTGACCATCGGCGAGACCGCGACGATCAAGGGCGAAGTGACCGCCGATGACGTGGTGATCAACGGCCGCATCGTCGGCCGCGTGCGTGGCCTGAAGGTACGCCTGACATCGACCGCACGGGTCGAAGGCGACATCATCCACAAGACCATCGCGATCGAAAGCGGCGCACACTTCGAAGGTTCCGTGCAGCGTCAGGACGACCCGCTGAACCCCGGCGCCAACAAATCCGCGCCCGCAACGTCCGCGCCCGCATCCGCCGCCTCTGCACCTGCCAAGCCGCAGGGCCAGCCGCAAAGCTGAGGCTTGCTGCACAGTTGAATAGCAAACGGGCGTCGGGGCATAGGCCACGACGCCCGTTTTCGTTTGGCGGCAAGTTAAAAGCGCGATCAATGACCGTGCAGGCTTTCTCCACGCGCAATCATCAGGTGGTGTTCTCGGTGATGATCCTGGCTTGCCATCAGCCCGAAGAACCCCAGCCCTTTGATCCTTGCAACCACTGCAGGGTCTCCACTGGTCACGCGCAGCACAACGCCCGCCTCGGTCTGCGCAGTCTCGACCGTCCAGCGATCATCAGCCGCAAGTTGCGCCGCATGAGCAGGCACCATCCTTTCAAGCGTACCAATAGTCTCTGCATCGCCCGTCGCCACGACGCTCAGACCATCCGGCAGCTGGGTTTCGATTACAGAGGCGTCCGTCACCAACCGGTCCATGTCAACCAGATGCGCCCGCAACCCTGCAATATCAACCGATGACCAATCCGTATCTGCATCAGCTTCCAGAACGCGCACGACCTCTGACAGCGCAGCAAAAGCCCCCTGCCCCGGTTCCGTCAGAACCGCAGCGGCAGATTGTTTCTGGCCGTGCCCTGCGTGATCTGCATCTGACGAATGTTCCGAATGAGAGCTTTGGGCAATCGCGGAACCCGTGCCGCCAACAAGTGCCAGCGCGATCACAATGGCTTTGGTCTGCATGTGCATCTCCTGCATGAAATCGAAGACCATTCTATCCGAAGCCAGCGCCATGCTGTATGATATCTATCATGTCTAACTGGACGCATTTGTTCGCCCAAGCCCCCGTCCACGCCCTCAAGGAAGGCGCGGCGCTGTTCCGGCGTGATGATCCGGTACGATCCATGTACCTGGTGCAATCCGGCAAGGTCGCGCTGGAGCGACCGATGATAGACGGCACGGCGTTGACACTGCACCTTGCCAAAGCGGGCATGGCGCTGGCCGAAGCCTCGCTTTTTGCGCAAACCTATCATTGCGACGCCGTTGCCCGAAGTGATGCGCGTGTCGCATGCTTGCCAAGGACCGCGTTTCTGGCGTCGCTCAAGGTGATGCCTGAGGCGGCGCTCAGCCTGATCGAAACCCATGCCAGAGAGGTGCAGATCCAACGCACGCGGATTGAAATCCTGCGACTGCGCCGCGTCTCCGACAAGGTTGACGCATGGATAGGCATCTACGGGGAACCCACGAAAGGCGGTTGGGCCGGGGTGGCCGATCAGATTGGCGTGTCTCAACCTGCCCTCTACCGAGAACTGGCCAGACGGCGCAGGTGAGCTTTTGCAATCCCGCAAAAGATTGACCGGACCAAGCGATCAAAATGCAGGCCCGAAATTGACAAAGGCCCCCGCAAAGCAATGCGAGGGCCCTTCCCAAGTCTTACAACCGTGAACCGATCACTCGGTGACGGTCACCGATTTCATCACGTCATACGCGCCGTCGATAGAACCCGAACGCGGATCGCCCAGCTTGAGGCTGTCGAGCACGTCCAGGCCTTCGGTCACGCGACCCACCACGGTGTATTCACCGTTCAACGACGGGTATTCGGTGAACATGATGAAGAACTGGCTGTTGGCGCTGTCCGGGCTTTGCGAGCGGGCCATGCCCACGACGCCGCGCTCGAACGGGATGTCCGAGAACTCCTGCGCGATGTCGGGCATATCGGATCCGCCCATGCCGGCGCGCGCGGTGTTGCCGCCGGATTTGCCGAATTCCACGTCGCCGGTCTGCGCCATGAAACCGTCGATGACGCGGTGGAACACCACGCCGTCATAGGCGCCGGCCTCGGCCAGCTCGGTGATGCGCGCCACGTGTGCGGGTGCCACGTCTTCCAGCAGGTCGATCTGGATTGTGCCCTGTGCGGTTTCGCCCTCGACTTCGATTGCGAGCCCCGTGGCCAGCGCGGGGCTGGCGACCAAGGCAAGGGGGATCAAAAGGTTACGCAACATCGGCAGCCACCTTGACGCTGATCATCCGGTCGGGTTTTGCGGGCGGCTCGCCACGGGTCAGCGCGTCAACATGTTCCATGCCGGAAATGACCTGACCGTAGACGGTGTACTGACCGTTCAGGAAATCATTGTCCTTGAAGTTGATGAAAAACTGGCTGTTGGCGCTGTTGGGGTTGGCCGAACGGGCCGCACCGATTGAGCCACGCGCATGCGGCACCTTGGAGAATTCGGAAGGCAGGTCGGGCTTGTCCGAACCACCGGTCCCTGCGGCACGGATGTTGAAACCGTCTTCCATGTCGCCGTTCTGCACGTCACCGGTCTGGGCCATGAAGCCCTCGATGACGCGGTGGAACGCGACGTTGTCATATTCACCGGCGCGGGCCAGCTCTTTCATCCGCTCGACATGCTTGGGGGCTAGGTCGGGCAGCAACTGGATGGTGACGGTGCCACCTTTCAGCTCCATCAGGATGGTGTTTTCCGGGTCTTTGATCTCGGCCATTGTCGGCTCCTCTGTCTTGATATTGCATGGATACCTAAGGCCCATGCCCGCTTTTGCCAAGGCACCGCATTGACCTGACCGACAAATGCCGCGAAACACCGCCCAACGACTGGCTTAAAAGGATTGAATACGATGGCTTGGAAGACACTGGACGACATGGATCTGAACGGCAAACGGGTGTTGTGCCGCGTGGACATCAACGTACCGGTGGAAAACGGCCGCGTCACCGACGCCACCCGCATCGAACGGATCGTGCCGACGGTGCAATATATCCTCGACCAGGGCGGCACGCCCATCCTGATCGCCCACTTCGGCCGCCCCAAGGGCAAGGTGGTGCTGGATCTGAGCCTGCGGGTTGTGGTCCCTGCCCTGTCGGCCGCACTGGGGCGCAAGGTGCGTCTGATCGAAACGCTGGACGCCGCCGAAGCAGGCACCGACGAAATCACCGGCGCAGATGTGCTGCTGCTGGAAAACATCCGCTTTAACCCCGGCGAAGAGAAAAACGACAAAGCGCTGGCCGAGCGGCTGGCGGGTCTGGGCGACGTCTATTGCAACGATGCGTTTTCAGCCGCCCACCGCGCCCATGCCAGCACCGAGGCGCTGGCGCGTCTGCTGCCTGCCTGCGCGGGGCGTCTGATGCAGGCCGAATTGCAAGCGCTGGAAAAGGCACTCAGCGCGCCCGAGCGTCCCGTGGGCGCCGTCGTCGGTGGGGCCAAGGTCTCGACCAAGATCGACCTGCTGCAAAATCTCGTGCAGAAACTGGATGTTCTGGTGATCGGTGGCGGCATGGCCAACACGTTCCTCGCCGCGATGGGGGCCGAGATGGGCGCGTCGCTGCGCGAAGATGATCTTCTGGACACCGCCCGCGCCATCCTGGACGAGGCAAAAACACGCGGCTGTCGCGTGATCCTGCCCGTCGATGGCCGTGTGGCGCGCGCGTTTGCCGCCGGTGCCGCCTATGAGGTGATCACGCTGAACGCAGACACCAGGCTCGACGCCGACCAGATGGTGCTGGACGCAGGCGACGCTGCCGTGGTCGAGATCGTCACGGCATTCGACACCCTGAAAACGCTGATCTGGAACGGACCGCTTGGCGCGTTCGAAATTGCCCCCTTCGACACCGCCACCGTGGCCGCAGCGCAGGCCGCAGCCAAGCTCACCCGCGACGGCGCGCTGGTGACCGTCGCAGGCGGCGGTGACACGGTTTCGGCGCTGAATCAGGCGGGTGCCGCCGACGACTTTACCTATATCTCCACCGCTGGTGGTGCCTTCCTCGAGTGGATGGAAGGCAAGGAATTGCCCGGAGTGGCCGCGCTGTCGTAACCGGCCCGGTCCCCGATCACAGCCAAACGCAAACCAAAGTGTTGCGCGAACGATTCACCGCTCGTTTGTGATCGGAACAGGCTATTCGGGGATTCCCATCACGAATCATCTGTGGCATGTTGAATCTACCGCCCACACAAGAGGCGGCTTTCTAAAGGCAGCATCCATGACCCGCATCGCGCGCCCCGCATTTGGTAGGTTTCTCTTTTTCGCCGTGGCTTTTGCCTTGTGCGTCTACTTTACCTTTGCCGCCGTTCAGGGTGATTTCGGGGTGTTCCAACGCGCGCAGATCGACGCCGAGGCCCGCGTGTTGACCACGCAGCTTGCCGATGTCCGCGCCGATGTCTCGCGCATGGAAAACCTGACGCACCGTCTGTCCGATGATTTTCTGGACCTTGATCTGCTGGACGAACAGGCCCGCAGCGTCTTGGGGCTGGTACGCGCGGACGAGATCGTCATTCGCTGACCCCTGTTTTCAGACATCCGCAAATTTTTCAGACATCCGCAAATCTGCCCCCAAAACAGGTCATCCCGCCGCCATACTCGGGCGGATTGTCTTTTGCCCATATAACCCCTCGCATGACAGCGCCGAATCCGATAAAAGATAGTTTAACGCTAAACTATTAACGTCAGGGAGGGTCGCGCATGGCCGCCAGAAAGACCACCAAGAAGCCGAACGTATCGGCAGAGGAGCTCAAGGCCTATTACCACGACATGCTGCTGATCCGGCGTTTCGAGGAAAAGGCAGGTCAGCTTTACGGCATGGGACTGATCGGCGGCTTTTGTCACCTCTACATCGGTCAGGAGGCCGTTGTCGTCGGTCTGGAAGCCACCGCCAAGGAAGGCGACAGCCGCATCACCACCTACCGCGACCACGGCCACATGCTGGCCTGCGGCATGGACCCCAACGGCGTCATGGCCGAGCTCACGGGCCGCGAAGACGGCTATTCCAAGGGCAAGGGCGGCTCGATGCACATGTTCTCCAAGGACAAGCGGTTCTATGGCGGCCACGGCATCGTCGGTGCCAACGTGCCATTGGGTGCAGGGCTGGCATTTGCCGACAAGTACAAGGGCAACGACGCGGTTACCTTCACCTATTTCGGTGATGGCGCAGCCAACCAGGGCCAGGTCTACGAGACCTTCAACATGGCCGCACTGTGGCAGTTGCCCTGCATTTTCGTGATTGAAAACAACCAGTACGCCATGGGCACATCGCAACAGCGCTCGACCTCCAGCGCCGAAATCTGGGAGCGCGGCAAGGCGTTCGGGATACCGGGCGAGGCCGTCGACGGCATGGACGTGCTGGCGGTCAAGGCCGCAGGCGAGACCGCCGTGGCCCACTGCCGCTCGGGCAAGGGCCCCTATATTCTTGAAATCAAGACCTACCGCTACCGTGGCCACTCGATGTCGGACCCCGCCAAGTACCGGACCCGCGAGGAAGTGCAGAAGATGCGCGACGAACGCGACCCGATCGAGGCCGTGCGCACGCTGCTGCTGCAAGGCGAGCACGCGACCGAAGAGGATCTGAAGGCCATCGACAAGAAGATCAAGGACGTGGTCAACGAAAGCGCCGAGTTCGCCAAGACCAGCCCCGAACCCGCGCTCGACGAGCTGTGGACCGACATTTACGCAACCGAAATTCCGCAGGAGGCTTGATCCATGGCAACCGAAATTCTGATGCCCGCCCTGAGCCCCACGATGGAAGAAGGCACGCTGGCCAAATGGCTGGTCAAGGAAGGTGACACCGTCAAATCCGGTGACATCATGGCCGAGATCGAAACCGACAAGGCCACGATGGAGTTCGAAGCCGTCGACGAAGGTATCATCGGCAAAATCCTGATCGAAGAAGGCACCGAAGGTGTGAAAGTGAACACCGCCATCGCGATCCTGGTCGAGGAAGGCGAAGAGGTCGGCGACGTCGAGGTCTCCAAACCCGCCGAGCCTGCCAAGCCCGCCAAGAACGAAGACCCCAAGGACAAGGGCGGCGCCGACGGCATGGACCACCCTGCCCCGGCAGCGCCCGAGGCTGACGTCACGCCCGACTGGCCCGAAGGCACCAAGCTGAAACAGCAGACCGTGCGCGAGGCCCTGCGCGACGCCATGGCCGAAGAAATGCGCCGCGACGAAAACGTCTTCCTGATGGGCGAAGAGGTGGCCGAGTACCAGGGCGCCTACAAGATTTCCCAAGGGTTGCTGGATGAATTCGGCGCCAAGCGGGTCATCGACACGCCGATCACCGAACACGGCTTTGCCGGTATCGGCGTCGGTGCGGCCTTTGGCGGTCTGCGGCCCATTGTCGAGTTCATGACGTGGAACTTCGGCATGCAGGCCATCGACCAGATCATCAACTCGGCGGCCAAGACGCTGTATATGTCCGGCGGCCAGATGGGTGCGCCGATGGTCTTTCGTGGCCCCAACGGTGCCGCCGCCCGCGTCGGTGCGCAGCACAGCCAGGACTATGCCGCGTGGTACATGCAGATCCCCGGCCTCAAGGTCGCGATGCCCTATTCGGCCTCCGACTACAAAGGCTTGATGAAATCCGCGATCCGCGATCCGAACCCGGTGATCTTTCTGGAAAACGAAATCCTCTATGGCCGCAGCTTTGATGTGCCCGAGGATGACGACTACACCGTGCCCTTCGGCAAGGCCCGCATCTGGCGGGAAGGCAGCGATGTCACCATCGTCAGCTTTGGCATCGGCATGACCTATGCCTTGGAAGCGGCTGGAAAGCTGGCCGAAGAGGGTATCGAGGCCGAGGTCATCGACCTGCGCACGCTGCGCCCGATGGACACCGCCAGCATCATCAAGTCGGTCAAGAAAACCAACCGCTGCGTGACCGTCGAAGAAGGCTGGCCTCAGGGGTCGGTCGGCGGCTACATCAGCTCGGTCCTGATGCAGCAGGCGTTCGATTACCTTGATGCGCCGGTGATCAACTGCACGGGCAAGGATGTGCCGATGCCCTATGCCGCCAATCTGGAAAAACACGCATTGGTCACCACCGCCGAAGTGATCGAAGCGGTGAAAACCGTCACGTACAAATAAGGAGCGCGCGATATGCCCATTGAAATTCTCATGCCCGCGCTTTCGCCCACGATGGAAGAGGGCACATTGGCCAAATGGCTGGTGAAAGAAGGCGATACCGTCAGTTCGGGCGACCTGCTGGCGGAAATCGAAACCGACAAGGCAACGATGGAATTCGAAGCCGTGGACGAAGGCGTGATCGGCAAGATCATGGTCGCCGAAGGCAGCGAAGGGGTCAAGGTGAACACCGTGATCGCCGTGCTGCTGGAAGAAGGCGAAAGTGCGGATGACATCTCTGCCTCGAAAGCGTCACTCGATGCGGCAGGTGCCGATGCCAAGGATGAACCCAAAGCCACACAAGCATCTGATGCGAAAACCTCCGAGGTCGCGGCAGCCCCCCCAGCCCCGAAAGGCGAGGACGGCAAACGCATCTTTGCCTCGCCTCTGGCCCGTCGCATCGCGGCGGACAAGGGCGTGGATCTGGCCGGTGTAAAGGGCTCCGGCCCGCATGGCCGCATCGTCAAGGCCGACGTCGAAGGGCTGTCTGCCTCCGACGCACCCAAGGCAGCGGCGTCCAAACCCGCCGAAGCAGCCGAGGCGCCCAAGGCCGCCATGGCCAGCGGGGCCTCTGCAAGCGCTGTCGCCAAGATGTACGAAGACCGCGAATACGAGGAAGTCAAACTCGACGGGATGCGCAAGACCATCGCCGCCCGCCTGACCGAAGCCAAGCAGACCGTGCCGCACTTCTACCTGCGCCGCGACATCCAGCTCGACGCATTGCTGGCCTTCCGCGGCACGCTGAACAAGCAGCTCGAAGGGCGCGGCGTCAAGCTGTCGGTCAACGACTTCATCATCAAGGCCTGCGCCATAGCGCTGCAACAGGTGCCCGATGCCAACGCCGTCTGGGCCGGGGATCGCATCCTGAAACTGACACCCTCCGACGTGGCCGTGGCCGTGGCCATCGAAGGCGGGCTGTTCACACCCGTCCTGAAAGACGCGCACCACAAATCCCTGTCGGCCCTGTCGTCGGAGATGAAGGATCTGGCAGGCCGTGCCCGTGATCGCAAGCTTGCGCCCCACGAGTACCAGGGCGGCAGCTTTGCTGTGTCCAACCTTGGCATGTTCGGCATCGACAACTTCGACGCGGTGATCAACCCGCCGCATGGTGCAATTCTTGCCGTAGGTGCGGGCATCAAGAAACCCGTCGTCGGCAAGGATGGCGAACTGGCCGTGGCGACCGTGATGTCGGTGACGCTGTCGGTCGACCACCGTGTGATCGACGGCGCATTGGGCGCGGAACTGCTGAACGCGATCAAGGACAACCTTGAGAACCCGATGGCAATGCTGGCCTGAGGTCGTTCAGACTTGCCGATAAACGTAAAAAAAGCCGGGGCATCTGCCCCGGCTTTTTCCGTTTAACCCTCTGAACGGCTTACGATTCGTCGTTCTTGCCCAGCATGTGGTTCATCGAGATTGCAGGCTGATCACAACCCGCCTCGCCCACGATGCGCGCAGGGATACCCGCGACCGTCTTGCACGGCGGCACCGATTCCAGCACGACCGAGCCCGCAGCGATCCGGCTGCAATGGCCGATGGTGATGTTGCCCAGCACCTTGGCCCCAGCCCCGATCAGAACGCCGTCGCCGATCTTGGGGTGGCGGTCCTGCTCTTCCTTGCCGGTCCCGCCCAGCGTCACCGAATGCAGCATCGACACGTTGTCTCCGACCACTGCCGTTTCGCCAATCACGACGGAATGGGCGTGGTCGATCATGATCCCCTGACCAATCCGCGCGGCGGGGTGAATGTCCACGCCAAAAATCTCGCTCACCCGCATCTGGAAGAAATACGCCAGATCGCGGTGCCCCTGCTCCCACAGGAAATGGCCGACGCGGTAGGCCTGAACCGCCTGATAGCCCTTGAAATACAGGATCGGCTGCAACAGCCGGTGGCAGGCCGGATCACGCTCGTAGACCGCAACCAGATCGGCGCGTGCAGCGTCGATCAGTTCGGGCGACGCGGCATAGGCCTCTTCGACGATCTCGCGCACCACGACCATCGACATCTCGTTCGAGGCGAGCTTGGCGGCGATCCGGTAGCTTAGCGCTTTTTCAAAGGTTTTGTGATGCAGGATGCACGCGTGCACAAATCCGCCCACCAAGGGTTCGTCCTGCACCGCCAGCCGGGCCTCGTCCGAGATCTGGTCCCACACCGGGTCCATCGCAGAGACGTTCGTTCGCAATTCAGCCATGACACCTGTCCTTTCACGCTTCTTGATAGCGCAATAACGGTTAAATGGCCAAACGCAAACCTGTGATTGCCCTCATTCCCAATCGCGATGGTTCCCCGCCGGGTCGGGTCAAAGCCGCAGGCCAGCGCCGCCCTGACGGTCACGCAGACCCAGCAGAACAAGCGTCAGACAATCGCAATACGCCGCATCGTCCAACGTAGGCTCGGTCGCCAGCACCCGTTTTCGCGCCGCATCGGACAATGTCCCGTTACCCCAAAGCGGATGCGCCTGCCCGGTTTCGCGCACGTGAAAATCGGCCCAGACCGCTTCCTTGATCATCCGGGCACTCAACGCCGGGCGCTGTGACGCAGGCTGCGCCAACAGCGCCCGCGCCGCATTGCGCAGATCGGTATGCAGCACGGCGCGCATCAAAGCGTGACCGCAATCCGCGCGGCAAGGCCAGCCCCGTACCGCGCCGACAGTTGCGCCACCTCCAGCACAATAACGCCCAGCGCCGCATCTGCGGCCTGCTCCGCCGCGCCATAGGTCCACGCAGGCGCACCCACCACCTGTTCGCGCAGCACGGCACCGTCCCTCAGCACCCGAACGCGGTAACTCTCCACGTCTTCGCCCAAGGGCACGTCGGGCGTGTCCCACCCATCCCCGTCGATCCGCGTGCGCCTGATCCATGTCAGCGCCACATCACCAGACCCCAGCACATCGGCCCGCAAGTGCACGGGCGCGTAGGGCCGCAGCCCGTTGCCGTCAAAGGCCTGCACCTGCGAAACAAAGCTCGGGTCGTCCAGACTGCGCCGTGCCGGACCGATCCGGTAATGCTGCGCCACCCTGCGCAACCGTGCTGCCATGTCGATCTGCGCGGGCGTGCCGTTCATCAGCACCACCCAGGACCCCACAGGCCAGGCATCCGGCATCAGCGCATCGGTGCCCAACTGCCCGCGCAAGCGACGGCGCAGCAGATAGGTATCAGGCCCGACCATCTCGGCCTCCTGAAACTGGAACAACTCCCAATTGTCACTGCTGCCATCCCCGATCGCACACAGATTGCGCCCGTTCAGCACCGCACCTTCGGAGACCGCCGACAGCGTGCCATGCAGCAGCCGCACCTCAAGCGCCTCTCCCTCATCCCAGATCGTAGGCGCATGTCGAACCAGCGCCGACCCGGTCAGCCCGATCACCGCCTCCTGCGCCACAATGGTGTTCAGCGCAAAATCTTCCTCGGTCGGCGCGCTGTAAACGGCCACAGTTCCCGGCCAGGGCTCGGCGGTGATTGCCAGATGCGGCGCATGGGCAACCTCGTCGCCGGTCATCAACGGCAGGTCCAGAAACAACGGCGACACCGGCACCGGCGGCACGAAATTGCGGACAGTCGCCAGCACGTCCTCCATGTCCGAGGGCACATAGACCCCCGGCTCGATCCGCACCGCCTCAAGCATCTGCATCGCGCCCTGTTCGACCCGGTCCACACGATACTGGCCCGTACTGCCTTCGGCATCGGTCAGGGCGATCACATCCCCCGCACCGATCTCCATCCGCGACGGCGGCAGCGCCACACGCACGGTATCGCGCGCCACCCGCGCCTCGATCAGCCAGCGTTCCGCCACCTGCCGCCCTTCGCCGCGCGTCATCGCCAGTGCGATGTCCGAAGTGGCCACCGCCTGCGTCGCCTCGTCCGGCAGCACCGCCTCTTCCGCGATGGTCTCGAAATTGCCATCCGCCTGCACAAACCGCAGACGCACGCGCCCCGCCATCTCCGCTTCGGCCTCGCGGATCTGCTCCAGCGTGCCTTCCATCTCGTCGCTCATGGCAAGCTCGGACACGGACACATCCGCCGTCACCCGCCCGTCCCGCTTGCGGAACGTCAGAACCCCGTCGCGCTCGACCGCATCAAAGCCGTAGCGCAGCATCAGCGGCTGCAAGGACGCACGCGCATCGGCCACCTCGCCCACGACATAGCCGCGCACATGGCCGTGCAAGGCCGAGGTGTCATAGGCCGACAGCCCCGCCGCCGTGCAAATCTCGCCAACCACCGACGCCAGAGTGCGCGCGCCCGCGCGCCCGTTGATCCAGTGCCCACGCGTGTAATTGTCCCCGTCGCTCCACTGCGCAGTGTTGTTGGGAAAGAACGGATAGGGCCGCGTGTCCCATGCCCACACAAAACTGCGCGACAGATCCAGCATCGGCGCGTCATATTCCACAGAAACCGGATTGTGCGCGACATCACCCCAATAGGAGTACATCGCCCGCAGATATTGCTTCTGGATCAGATCGTCGCGCGCGCCGTTGGAATAATAAGGCAGATCGCTTTCCGATGATTTCGCATCCAGAAACTTGTTCGGCTGGTTCGTACCCTTGTCCACGGCAGCACAGCCCAGTTCGTCCACCCAGGCCGCATCAAACTGCGGCCCCCGCAGACCTTCGGGGTCATGCGCCGAATGGACCGTCGCCACAGCCCCGTTGGGCCACTCCAGCCGCTTGCGTGCGCCGATCCACTTGGGCCTGCGATCGGGCGGCGAACAGGCCATGATCCCGCTGTCGCCAAAGATCAACACCTCGCGCACCTGATCCTGCGTCTCGCCCACCAGCGCCACGCGGCCACAGGCACCCGCATCATAGGGCCGCGCACCTTCTACCTTGCTGCGCACCCACTCGGCCCCTGCACGGGTCTTTCCCGCACCGCGCCCGCCCAGAATGACCCAGGCCCGCCAATCGCCCTCGGGCGGCAACTGGTGCGGCATCGCCCAGAACTCGAACAAAAAAGGGAGGGCACAAAGCCCCCCCTCCCCGATGTCTTCAAGAAACGTCTCTTGCTCTTGAACAGTCGCGCAAGCGATTAAGTCGGCACCCGATCTCAGCCCGCGCGGCATCAAGATCGAGCGCATAGCCTGCTTGGGCGATATGTGATTTTTTACGTCGACAGTCTGCAATTTGTGTCTCCAGTTTCATACAGGTTTCCAGAGACGATCGCAGCGAAGCAACCGTCGCCTTTACATCTTTCGCATCCGCATCCCCCCCGTTCCGCGCCTCCTCTTTCAAGAAAACGAGCTGCTCTCTCAGTTCGCCAAGCTCGCGGTAAACCGTCTCCAATGCCTGTTGTATCTGCTCGGCGTCCGCATCTGGGGTTATGATGATCATGACTGGTCGTTCACCTCTCTTGGGTTTTGCGCCCCCCTCACGAGTGAAACACGAAAAAACGGCCAACGAGGTCACCCTCGCGGCCGTTTGCCCATGTCTTCCAGCATGTCACAAGGTCTACATCAGACCGTTCGCAAAGTCAAGCCTGAGACGCGGCACCCCGTCGCCCAACCGTCCGTTATCATTACGAAAACTTAACGATTGGGCGCAGGCATCAGTTCTCTTGCGCAGACTGTCGCGCCTCGATTTCACGCCATACGGCGACATTGCGGTTGTGCTCTTCAAGCGTTCTGGCAAAGGCGTGCCCGCCCGTGCCATCCGCCACGAAGAACACGAAATCCGTCGTATCGGGACGCGCCGCCGCTTCCAGACTGGCGCGTCCGGGGTTGGCAATCGGGGTCGGCGGCAGCCCTTCGATCACATAGGTGTTCCACGGCGTCGCACCGCGCAGTTCCGACTGGCGCAGACCACGGCCCAGCACACCCTCGCCCTTGGTGATGCCGTAGATCACCGTGGGGTCGGTCTGCAAACGCATGCCCTGGTTCAGCCGGTTGACGAAAACGCTCGCCACCTGGCGGCGCTCTTCGGCCACGCCGGTTTCCTTTTCGATGATCGACGCAAGGATCAGCAGTTCCTCGGGCGTGCTCACAGGCAGGTCGTCGTCGCGCCCTTCCCAGGCCGCCGCCACCAGAACTTCCTGAGCCGCCTCCATACGCGCCAGAATGGCCGCACGGTCGTCACCCGGACGCACCTCATAGCTGTCCGGCGCGAGCGCACCCTCCGCAGGCACCTCCGCCACTTCGCCGCCCAGCAGATCGATCCCGCGCAGCGCATCCGTCACCTGCCAGCTGGTCACACCCTCGGCCACCGCTACGCGAAACCGCGTATCGGCCTGTTCCTTCACCTCGGTGTAAACCTGCGGCGTCTCGTCCACGCCCTGATCGAACTCGGCCCTCTCGACAAACGTGCTGGTCGCAGGGTCCAGCTCGCGCACCTGCACCGACACACGGTTCACACCCACGCGGTACACCACCTCGGTGCCGCAGGTGCTGGCCCCGCCACGGGTCACAACATCGACGATCTGCTCCATCGACGCACCGGGCTCGACCAGATAGCTGCCGGCCTTCAGATCACCGGTCTTTTCGGCGTAATCCGCACCGATGCGAAAGATCGGGCCGCTGGTCACAGCGCCCTGATCCACCAAAGACTGGCTCACGCGGTCAAAGTTCGACCCACGCGGCACCTCGACGCAAATCGCATCGGCAAGCGGCCCTTGGGACTCGTACTGCCCCTTGCCCCACAGAATTACACCGCCCAGCAAAAAAAGTGCCAGCAGCAAGAACGTCAGCGCGTTCGAAGCGATATTGCGCCACATCAGTCAACCTTTCCGAAGATCACCGATGCATTGGTCCCGCCAAAGCCAAAGGAGTTCGACAATACCACATTTACTTCACGTTCACGCTTGGCGTTCGGTGCCAGATCCACAACAGCCTCGACCGCCGGATTGTCCAGATTGATCGTCGGCGGGCAAACCTGATCGCGGATCGCCAGAATGCTGAAAATCGACTCGATCGCACCCGCAGCACCCAGCAGGTGCCCCGTGGCGGATTTGGTCGACGACATGGTGACCTTGCTGGCGTGATCGCCCAGCATCCGCTCGACCGCCCCCAATTCGATGGTGTCGGCCATGGTGCTGGTGCCATGCGCGTTGATGTAATCAATATCCGATGGCTGCAATCCGGCGTTGCGCAGCGCCGCGCGCATCGCGCGCTCGCCGCCTTCGCCGGTCTCCGACGGTGCGGTGATGTGATAGGCATCGCCCGACAGGCCATAGCCCTTAACCTCGGCATAGATCTTCGCACCGCGCGCCTTGGCGTGCTCGTATTCTTCCAGCACGACAATGCCCGCGCCCTCGCCCATCACGAACCCGTCGCGATCGATGTCATAGGGGCGGCTCGCCTTCTTGGGGTCGTGCGCATATTTCGTCGACAGCGCCTTGCACGCGTTGAAACCCGCGATTCCGATCTTGCAGATCGCAGCCTCGGCCCCGCCCGCAATCATCACGTCCGCATCGCCATGCTGGATCAGACGGCTGGCATCGCCAATCGCGTGCGCGCCCGTGGAACAGGCCGTCACGACAGAATGGTTCGGACCCTTGAAACCGTAGCGGATGCTGACCTGACCGCTGATCAGGTTGATCAACGCACCGGGCACAAAGAACGGGCTGACGCGGCGCGGGCCCTTTTCTTCCATCATCACGGCGGTGTTTGCGATGCTGTTCAGCCCGCCGATCCCCGACCCAATCAAGACGCCGGTGCGCTCGAAATCTTCGTCGGTCTTCGGCTTCCAACCGGAATCCTCCACAGCCTGCTGCGCCGCCGCCATTCCGAACAGAATAAAGGTATCGACCTTACGCTGCTCCTTGGGCTCCATATAATTGTCGGCATTGAACGTGCCATCGCTGCCATCGCCCAAAGGCACTTCGCAGGCATATGTCGTGACCAGCCCTTCGGTGTCAAAACCAGTGATTGGTCCCGCGCCCGACTGACCGTCCAGAATACGGCTCCATGTGGCCTCGACCCCATCGGCCAATGGCGTCACCAGTCCCAAACCCGTAACAACAACTCTGCGCATTGAAATGCCCCTTTGTCTCGTTTCGACGCTCATAGCCCGTCAAAGCCCGCAGGTTCAAGTCCCGCGCGACATCACCTGCACACGGCAAGCGTGCCAGATCGCCGCAATATTGGCCGATTTTCGCTGACAAATCAGGGTGGCGATTTGCGTATCATCAAATCCACAGCCACGCCATCCTCCTCGGTCCGGCGCAATGGCTTGTACCCCAGCGCATCGGCCAACCGCAGCGACACGGCATTGTCCGAACTGATCCGACAGACCAGAGGGCCGGTCACAACACGGTCGAACCAGTCATGCGCCGCCTGCGCGGCCTGCCGCCCCAGCCCGCGCCCCTGAACGTCACGACACAGCACCCACGCCGCCTCCGGGTAAATATCGAAATCCGCGCCCAGTCCGCGCACGCCATATAAGAACCCGGTCTGCCCCACCAGCGACTTGGTGCCCTGCGCCTCGATGGCCCATTGGCCGAAACCCGTCATCTGCCAATGCCCCGCATTGCGCAAAAACGAATCCCACGCCTTGCTGCGGCTCCACGGCGCACCACCGATATGGTGCATCACATCGGCCATCGCCCAGATCTCGGCATAGCGGTCAAAGTCATCGGGCCGCAGCGCACGCAGCGTCAGCCCTTTGGTGTTGATGGTCGGAATTACACGCGACATAGGGGCGATAGATGCATTGTGAACTGTCCTGCTGCGGCCTCTTGTTAACCGAGGCTCTGCACCGACAGTGCCGCTCTGCGCGCACCTGCGCAACGCCGTTCTGGGCGAAAATGCAAAAACGGCGCCTTTCCGCAAGGAAAGACGCCGTTTCAACCGCGTGAATGCGGTGTGGACTTAGGACGCTTCGGTGATGAATTTCACTGCATCGCCGAATGTCTGAATCGTTTCCGCCGCGTCGTCGGGGATTTCGATGCCGAACTCTTCTTCGAACGCCATCACCAGCTCGACGGTGTCGAGGCTGTCTGCGCCCAGGTCATCGATGAACGACGCGTTCTCGACAACTTTGTCTTCTTCAACACCCAGGTGCTCTACAACGATCTTTTTTACGCGGTCTGCGATGTCGCTCATTTCTAAGTCCTCATTCCAACAGGCAAATATCTTGCCCTTCAGTGGTGCCGCCCCTGTTGGTGCGACATGGTCGTGCCCCTCAAGGGGCGGTTATTCCAAAGGCGCGTCTCCGCGCCGCCGGTACAAATCTGCGCCGCCTATAGCATATCCCGAAAAGATGGCAAGGCTTCTGGCGCGGCCCCTACAACATGGCCATACCGCCGTTCACGTGCAAGGTCGTTCCTGTGACATAGCCCGCATCGGCACTGGCAAGATAGGCCACAGCGGCGGCAATCTCGCGCGGCTCACCCATGCGACCGGCAGGAATTTGCGACAACAGGTTGGTTTTCTGGTCATCCGTCAGCTTGTCGGTCATCGGCGTGGTGATGAATCCCGGCGCCACGGCATTGACGGTAATCCCCCGACTGGCCACCTCATAGGCCAGACTTTTCGACATCGCGATCATCCCCGCCTTGCTCGCGGCGTAATTCGCCTGACCGGGGTTGCCGATGGCCCCCACGATCGAACTGATGTTGATGATCCGCCCCCAACGCGCCTTCATCATGCCACGCAGAACGCCACGGCACAGCTTCATCGTCGCGGTCAGGTTGACGTCCATAACGCTGTTCCACTCGTCATCCGACATGCGCATGAACAGGTTGTCCCGTGTGATGCCCGCGTTGTTCACCAGCACATCGACACGTCCCATCGCCTCGATGGCCTGCTTGGGCAGCGCATCGACCGCGGCTGCATCGCTCAGGTTGCACGGCAGCACATGCACGCGCGCGCCCAGCTCTGCCGCCAGCGCCTCCAGCGGCTCGGTCCGCGTCCCCGAGATCGCAACCGTAGCCCCGGCACCGTGCAACACCCGCGCAATCTCTGCGCCGATCCCGCCCGAAGCGCCGGTGACCAGCGCCGTCTTATCCGTCAAATCCAACATGCTATCGTTCCTTTTCACCTATTGACCCCTGAGCGCCGCGATGTCCGCAGCCACCCCGACGTTGCGCGTGGCCACGTCCCGGTCGATCCTGCGGATCATCCCGCTCAACGCCTTGCCCGCGCCGATTTCCCACATTTCGGTCACACCGTTGGCTGCCATCCACAGAACACTCTCGCGCCACCGGACCGAGCCTGTGACCTGCTCCACCAGCAAATCGCGAATGACCTGCGCACCCTCCACCGCCTCGGCGCGCACGTTGGCAACCACAGGAACCGCAGGGGCGCTGATATCCACCTTGTCCAGCGCCTCGGCCATCTTGCGCGCCGCAGGCTCCATCAACGCGCAATGAAACGGCGCACTCACCGGCAGCAGCAACGCCCGTTTGGCACCCTTTGCCTTGGCAATCTCGATGGCCCTCTCAACGGCCGCCTTATGCCCCGACACGACGACCTGCGCAGGATCGTTGTCATTGGCCGCCTGACAGACCTCACCCTGGGCCGCCTCGGCAGCAACTTGCGTCGCCGTGGCAAAATCCAGCCCCAGCAGGGCCGCCATCGCGCCCACGCCCACCGGCACCGCCTCCTGCATCGCCGCACCGCGCACCCGCAACAACCGCGCCGTGTCCGCCACCGAAACCGCACCGGCAGCCGCCAGCGCCGAATATTCCCCCAGCGAATGCCCCGCCACATAGGACGCGCCCGAAATGCCAAAGCCCTCGGCCTCCAGCGCGCGCATCGCCGCCAGAGACGTGGCCATCAACGCAGGCTGCGCGTTCTGCGTCAGGGTCAGCGTTTCGATGTCACCCTCCCAGATCAGCGCGCTCAGCTTTTCGCCCAGGGCGTCGTCGACCTCGTCGAAAACCGCCTGTGCCGCCGGATAGGCCTGCGCCAGATCGCGGCCCATGCCGATGGTCTGCGCGCCCTGTCCGGGAAATACGAATGCTATGCTCATGGGCCTGTGCCCTCCCTCTTCTGTCGTTCCGCGCGGTTTAGAGAACCAGTGCCCCGCGCACAAGCCGCCCTACAGTCCACGCACCACCCCTGTGCGACAATTTGCAGTTACATAGACTTGTCTATTGGGTCACATTAACGGCCAAGCCCGCCCCAGGGCAAACCCTTCATCCGCCCCGAACCGGAGACCTACATGCCCCTGACCAATGCCAGCGACCGCTACGGCGCCGTCACCAAGACCTTCCACTGGCTGATCGCCCTGCTGATCGTCACCCTGATCCCGCTGGGCCTGATCGCCGATTATCTGCCCTACGAGACCTCCGATCAGCTTGCGACCAAAGCGTGGCTGTTCTCCCTGCACAAGACGCTGGGCGTCACCGCCTTTGCCGTGGCCCTCGCCCGCATCATCTGGGCCGTGACCCAGACCAAGCCTGCGCATCTGCACCCCGAACGCAAACTTGAAACCTTCGCCGCCGAAACCGTGCACTGGCTGCTCTACGCCAGCCTGGTGATCGTGCCGCTGTCAGGCTGGATACACCACGCCGCCGCCTCGGGCTTCGCGCCGATCTGGCTGCCCATCGGACAGGACCTGCCGCTGGTCCCCAAATCCGAAAGCGTCAGCCATGTCTTCGCCAATGTGCACGAAATCGCCACCCACGTGCTGCAAGCCTCCCTCGCCCTGCATGTTCTGGGCGCGCTCAAACACCACTTCATCGACCGCGACAGCACCCTGCGCCGCATGTGGTTCGGCACCACGACAGCCGCCACACCGGGCGGCAAACATACCACGCGCCGGCCCGCGCTGACAGCCGCCGCCATCTGGGCCGTCGCCATCGCATTCGGCGCGGGCCTGGGTCTTTCCGGTGGCGTCACCCCCGGCCCCGCCGCAGCCCTCGCCGAAGTGCAATCCGACTGGCAGGTCCAGGACGGCACCCTGTCGATCGTGGTCAACCAGTTCGGCTCCGACGTCACCGGCAGCTTCGCCGACTGGACCGCCGACATCACCTTCGACGAAACCGTGCAAAACGGTATCTCCGGCGCGGTCGAGGTGACGATATCCATCGGCTCGCTCACCCTTGGATCGGTCACGGATCAGGCGATGGGCCCGGACTTTTTCAACGTCGAATCCTTCCCCACGGCCACCTATCTCGCCGATATCACCACCACCATCGACAGCACCGTCGCCCGCGGCACCCTGACGATCAAGGACCAGTCCGTGGCACTCGACCTGCCTTTCGATCTGACCATCGACGGCGACACCGCCACCATGAAAGGCAGCACCACATTGGACCGCCGCGCATTCAACATCGGCGATACGATGAACGACGAAAGCAGCCTGAAATTCCCCGTCGACGTCCAGATCGAACTGACCGCCACGCGAAACTAGGTTCTTTTGGCCCTAAATATCCCCGCCGGAGGCATATCTTCCTTCCAACCCTATGACACACAAAAAAGGCCGCCGGATCACTCCAGCGGCCTTTGTGCATCTATGCGGGTAAAAGCTTATTCAGCCTTCATCGCTTCGATCGAGATCATGATCTGGACCTCGTCGCTGACGAAGGGCGCGAACATGCCCATGTCGAACTCCGAGCGCATGACGGTGGTGGTGGCGTCGAAACCGGCCCAGGGCTTGCCTGCTTGCGGGTGCTCGCCGGTCTGGTTCAGCTTGGCGTCCAGAACCACCGACTTGGTGATGTCGTTGATGGTCAGATCACCGGTGATCATCGCGGTGTCGTCGCCGGTCACTTCGATGCCTGTCGACGCGAAGCTGATCGTGTCGCTGTCTTCGGCACCGAAAAAGTCACCCGTCATAAAGTGTTCGAAACGCGGGTCCCAGCCGGTGATCAGGCTGTTGGCAGGGAAAGACACTGACACGGTGGATTGCGCCGGATCTTCCTGATCAAAGCTGATCTCGCCTTCAAAGCCCGAATACATGCCGTATGTTGTCGAGAAACCCAGGTGCTCGTAGCTGAACAGGATCTGGCTGTGGCTCGAATCCAGCGTGTAGGTGTCGGCAGCAAAGGACATGGTGGCTGCAGTGGACAGTGCGGTGGCAAGTAAAATTGATTTCATGGTCGGGGTCACTCCGTGTTGATTAAACTCTCGCCAATCATGTCGCATATCTGACCCGATCATCAAGTCAGCACAGATCAACACCTCGTGCGCGCACCTGAACACTCGCGCTGTGCACGGCTGCACGGCTGCACGGCTGCACGGC